>JAIXPT010000315.1 GCA_027486095.1 Planctomycetaceae bacterium
CCTCAGCCGGCAGCGGCCGCGCCAATTTCGTCGTCCGCGATTCCTCGGGCTATGGCTTCGCCACGCTCTCGGGTGCGTCGAGCGGTACGCTCGGCCGGCTCACGGCCGGCACCGCGCTCAATGCCGCGAACTCGAGCAGCACGACCAACTACCGCCTCACCACTGCCGGCACGCTCACCCGCACGGCTACCCTCAACTTTTCGACGCTTACGCTCGATTCCTCCGCCGGGGCCGTCACGCTCGCGATGGGCACGAACAACTTCACGGCCGACGGCAGCGGCCGCGGCATCCTGGTCACGGGCGCCAACGACGTGAGTATCACGGGTTCGGGGCAGATCGTAGGCGGCGGCTCCGCCTGGATTCACAACTATTCAACCGGCACGTTCACGTTCGGCCAGAGCCCGCTCTCAACCGGGATCAGTTCCGTGATGTTTGGCGGCACGGGCCTCACGGTCTGGACAGGCACGACGGCGGGGCCGCAGCCGCGGCTTTATTTCGAGGGCATCACGTTTCGGCCCACCACCGATCAGACGTGGGTGGCGGCCGCCGGTAGCGTCGGCAATTTCGTGGTATCGAGTGGTGGCGTGCTCGAAGTGGGAGCCGATCTCAATGGGCCCACGCAGGGCCACCTCAGTAATCCAATCCAGACGTTCGGGAGCACAGATGCCATTCAGTTTTATGGCGATTCCGGCGTGAGCGCGTATGGCGGGGACCGCGTGGTCGGCTTCCGCACGAGTGGCACCGGTGCGCTCCAGAGCCTCGCCTGGGGTGCCAGCAGTTTTCTCACGCAGGCCAACGGCACGACCGACGGCAACTTCATCCTCAAACTCTCCACCGCCCGGTCCGACTCGCTCGTCACGGTGGCAAACTCCATCGCGCTCGGCAGCCTCGTGCGGACAGTCGCGGTGGCTGACGGATCGGCGGCCGTAGATGCCGATCTTTCGGGCGTGCTTTCGGGTGCGGGCGGCCTCACGAAGGCGGGCGGCGGCACGCTCCGGCTCTCCGGGGCCAACACATTCACGGGGGCGACGGCGGTGAGCGAGGGAAGCCTGCTCGTGGAAGGGCAGCTCGGCAATACAGCCCTGACCGTGAACGCCGGCGGCCTGCTCGGCGGCTCAGGGAGCCTTGGCGGCGGGCTCACCTTCGCGAACGGATCGTTCCTGGCCTTCGATCCCATTGCTTCCGGCCTGCAGTTGCTCGCAGCCGACAACGTGAGCTTCATCGATCCGGCGTCGTTCGGCGTGGCGAGCCTCCGCACGCGTACTGGCGAGGTAATCGCATGGAGCGGGGTCGCCGATGGGACCTACACGTTGTTGGCGAACACGACGACCAATTTCGGGGCGAAGGGAATCGCTAACTTCGGTGCGGGGAACGCCTATAACATCGGCGGAGGCCGGACGGCCTACTTCCAAAATGGCAGCCTGCAACTCGTGATCGTACCGGAGCCGGGTGCATTCGCCCTCGCCGGCCTTGGCATCGCCGCCGTAGCCTGGACCCTCCGCCGCCGAAAATAGCGCAGGCTTCAGCCTGCCATAAGCCCCCGCGAGTGGCCGTAGTTTTTCCTGTAGCCACGCAGTCATCACGATGCATCGCCATCGAGCCTTCACCCTCGTCGAATTGCTCGTTGTCATCGCGATCATCGGGCTGCTGATCGGGCTTCTGCTCCCGGCCGTGCAGGCCACGCGGGAGGCGGCTCGGCGCAATGCCTGCTCCAACAACCTCAAGCAGGTGGGGTTGGCAATTCTCGGCTTCCATGATGCGATTCGGCGGTTTCCACCGGCCGTACAAGCCGTTCCCAGTCCCACCAACCTTGCTCCCGGGGCGGCTCCGAACGGAGGCTGGGGTTGGGGGACATTCATCCTGGACTACATGGAGCAGACGCCTCTTAGCGCGGAGCTGAACAGTGCGAAAACGAGGATTCCGGGGCCGATCGCCGGTGCCGGCACCACCGGTGTCCAGTCGTATCTGCCGACATTCGTTTGCCCCTCCAACGCCGGCAATGCCCGACTGAATCCCAGCCGAGGCAACCACGCAACGGCCAACTACATCGCCGTGATCGGAGCCGCGCCGCTGCCCGAGCTTTCGTTCAGCACCGCGCAATTGACCCAGGCCGGCGGGTGCATGTTCGGCAACAGTCGTGTCCGCATCGCCGACATCACCGATGGAACGAGCAAGACGGTGCTGGTCGCCGAGCGTCTCCTGGGACGTGTCGGAACGCAGGACTACCAGGCAGGTATCTGGTCGGGACTCTACGAGGACGGCCGCGTAGCCTCCAACCTCTGGTGGCTCGGTGGCACGACGGAAGCCAACCATGCGAGCCATCGCATCCTCGCGACGAATGGCGCGAACAGCACGTTTGCAGTCAGTAGCAATCATCCGGGTGGTGCAAACGTGGTCTTTGCCGACGGCTCGGTTCGCATGCTCTCGGAGACCACCTCCCAGCCCGCTCTCGCCGCCCTCGCAACTCGGAACGACGGGAAGGTGGTGAATGAATAAGGCCGGCCGACAGGGTCGGCGTCACCGGGGCTGGAGTAAGTGCGAGGCTCGACAGTTCTGCTGCGGAGAGCGCGCGATCGAAGACGGCTACGCCGCCGATCCAGCCGGTGAATCCGACTCCGCGGCCACTATGGATCACGCGGCCGATCGTGAACGGTCCGCCGCTGGCCGCGTCGGGTGGGGTGTAGATTCCGTGTGGGTACCACCAGGGATTGAGACGCAGCGCCGTCAAGTCGCGACCAGCCTCCATCCAGCCGCCCGCGGACGACCGCCGCAGCGTCACGCGGACCTTCGTGAACGGATACTCCCTCAATTCCACCCGCTCCGCGTCGTCCTCGTGCACAACCTCGACAACGATCGGCTCGTCCTCGGGCGGGCAATAGCATTGAGAAGCCGGAAAGGCCGGATCCTCCCCCGCCTGCGTCCCCTCCTCGCGTTGCAGCCGTCCCTGCAGCCAGGCGTTGGCAGCGAACGAGAGCAGTGGGTCGTTCTGGGGCGCGTCGAGCCAACGATCCCCAGCTTTGCCGTCGAGCCACCCGGTGAGTTCGTGCCGTCGGTGATCGAACGTCATCGCGAAGCAGTGCCACTCGGTGGCGAGCCGTGCCGGCGGTGCATCGGCCGGCACGGCCGCCGCGATACCGGCGGAATTGCACTTGTGCAGGGCGTAGCGGTTGAGAAACGAGCTCGCCCCGTTTTCCGACACGTGACCGCAGGCCGACCCTTCTTTGTTGAGTCCGGCGAACAGGGCGTACTGCCGTTGGCCTCGCTCTACCCGCTGGATGCCCTGCGTCGAATCCTGGTCGAGATCAGTCCCCTCGTGCCAAATGCCAGCGAGGGCGTGGTTGCCGCTCTCGCGCACCGCCCAGACGACGACCGTCACCGACCTGCCGTCTCCCTTGATGTCGAGCGGCGTGTCGTGGAGCCGGGACCGCGGCACGAAGAGGAACGGACGGAACGTCGGATCTTCCTCCTTGCGAATGCGGATCGCCCCGCCGAACGGGCCCCGGTCGGCTACGGGAAAGTCGGCGTATGTCGCCTGCCGTCCCTCTTCCCAATAGTCGTGCACGTAGTTGCCGGCATCGAGCGGATAATTGGTCGCCGCGCCGGCGGGCACATGGGCCACGAACCGCCGCGCTCCCGCCGGCTCGCGGGCGACGAAGTCCCAGAACGCGACGAGGCCGGGCACCGCCGTCACGGCCGCGATTCGCTGGCTGACGCCAGCCTCCGCGCCAGCGCACGCCGCCACGGCGCACATGCTGCCGGCGATCGAGGCGGTGGCGAAGAGAACGGCTCGTGGGTGCTTCATGGATGGAACGCCCGAAGATTCCGCCCCACGCGGGCTGCGATCAGTGAGAATGTACCACGAACTGAGGCGCCCGCGGAGGGTGTGCTGTGCTCATGCCGCCCAATCGTCAGCACACGTCGGTCAAGCCAAGCTCCATCGAGCCCATAGAGGAAGTTACCGTGAGATACCTCGTGTTCAAGTTTTGTTGTCTTGCGCTATTTGCCCTGGCCGGCCTTCTCGTCCACGCGGCCCCCCAGGAATCCACGAAGCCCGCCCCCAAGCGCGTCTTCGCCCATTACATGGTCTGCTTCGCCACCTACGGCGAGGGCGTCAAAAATTA
>JAIXPT010000278.1 GCA_027486095.1 Planctomycetaceae bacterium
TGATCGCCAAGGCGAAGAGTTCGAAGACGCACTCGGGCGCGTATGCGGCGGCCTGATCGGATCGGCTCTTCTCCGGCAGAACAGTGACGATATGCACGCGGCCTCGGTAATCTTGCTCTCGTGGGCGATGATCGGGGCCGCGTGTTTTTTTTCCGACGTGGTGGCCGGCCTCATGGCTGGCGTGCTCACGCTGCTCGTCGCGGTGGTCGGCCTGCCCCATGGTGCAGCCGACCACCGCTTCGCGCGGCCACGGCTCGAGCCGGTCTTCGGCATGGCGTGGCTGCCGGTGTTTCTGGTCGGATATCTGGCGGCGGCCCTCGCCGTCGTCGGTGGCTGGCTGCTGGCGCCGGCGATCACGATCGTGGTGTTTTTTCTCGCCTCCGCCTGGCACTTCGGGGCGGAGGAGCCGCGGTTTGCCGTCGGCCCCCGGCGGCTGCGACAGGTGTTTCGGCTAACGCGGGGTGGGCTCGTGATCTGGGTGCCGCTCGTCTTTCGTGGAGCCGACGTTGGCGACATTCTCGCCCGGATCACGCCGTCGGGGTCGGGCAATGCCATCTCCCACGCCATCACCTTCCTGACGGCCTGCGCGTGGTTCATGCTGGCGATAGCCGCAGCGGGCTGGCTGCTGCAGGGGCTGGCAGCCATGGAGCGCACCGGCCGGGTGCGGCGCGTGTTGCTGGCCGACAACGCGCTGGTGGCATCGCTCGCCGTGTTGTTCGCCGTGGCGAGCCCCGTGATCGGCTTTCTCGTCTATTTCTGTGCGTGGCACTCGGCCCGCGGGCTCAGCCGGCTGCGAGCGGAGCTCGGCGAGAGCTGGCCCGAATTAGCCACGAGCCTGGCGCCATTGACGGCGGGGGCGATCGGGCTCATCGGGCTGGTGGCCTGGCTAGCATTCGACGGAGCGGATTGGAACGACACCCTCATTCAGGCGACGTTCGTCGGCCTGAGCGCCGTCGCCATGCCGCATCTGCTGCTCCACGCCGGGAGCCCGGCATGACGCCTGCCTCGGAATTCGACTACTGCATCGTGGGCGGAGGCCTGCAGGGATGCCTCCTCGCCCATGCGTTGGCCTGGCATCGGCCGGAGGCGCGGGTGCTGCTCGTCGAGCGGTCGGATGAATTGTGTGGCAACCACACCTGGTCGTTTCACGAGACCGACGTGGCCGAATCGGCCCGGGGGTGGTTTGACCCGCTCGTCGCGCACCGCTGGCCCGGGTACACGGTCAAATTTCCGGCATCGTCGCGGCGGGTGGGCATTCCGTATGCCACGATCACGTCCGACCGGCTCCGCGCGGCGACACTGCGGCTGGCGGGCGAAGGCCTGGCCGGTGAAGGCCCGGGTGCGGCCCGGCTCGTCGTGCGCACCAACGCGGCGTGCGAAATCGTCTCGCCGTCCCTCGTGAGGCTCGGTGACGCGTCCGAGGTTTGCTGCCGCATGGTGCTCGATTGCCGTGGGCGCGGCGGGCCTGCAGGCGATGTCGGCGGTGCGGGCTATCAGACATTTCTGGGTCGTGAATATGCGGTGGCCGGGCGGTGGCCGGCGGCGGAGCCGACGGTGATGGACGTTCGGGCAGACCAGGCCTGCGGATTCGAATTTCTCTACGAACTGCCGCTCGGGCCTGATCGCGTGCTGCTGGAATACACGCGGTTTCACGAAGAGCCGACGTGCGATGAGGCGCGGGCTGCCAGCCTGATCGCGAAGCGGCTGGCCGAAGCTGGCGTGGGTTCGGCCACGCTCGTCCGCACCGAACGGGGATGCCTTCCGATGCCCTATGCAAGCGAAGCACGGCATGCGGGGATCTCCCCGGCTGGTGGCTATGCCGGCGGCTGGTTTCACGCGGCCACCGGCTACTCGATGCCGCTGGCAGTGCGGTTTTCAGAGTTGGTGGCCCGGGCCAGCCCAGACCGGGTCGCCGCCGAGGTCGCCGCGGCCGCCGCGAACGACCGGCTGCGCCGCGGGTTTGCGCGGTTTCTCAACCGCTTGCTCTTCTGCATGGTCAGGGCCCAGGATCGCTGGCGGATTTTCGAGCGGTTCTACCGCGTGCTGCCAGAAGCACGGATTGCGCGGTTTTATGCCCATCGCTTCACGCTGACCGATGCCGCTCGGATCGTCATCGGCCGCCCGCCGGCCGGCCTGGCCCCGATCCGATTTGCCAGATCATTCGTCTCTCTCCCGCGTCCGGTGCCGACATGACGACCAATCCCCTCGGTTTCGCCGGCCAGTCACACCAGACCGCCCGCACGCGGCATGGGTGGTCGAAGGCCCTGCAGCTCGCCGCCGATCTCTATCCAGGCGTGGGCGGCAAGCGGCTGCGGGCCACGCTGCTCGAGCGGGCCTACATCTTCGCCGGCGGCCGGGCCACGGCACCGGCCTTGATGGTCGATGCGGTCGAAATGCTCCACGCCGGTTCGCTCGTCATCGATGACTTTGAAGACGATTCGGCGACCCGCCGAGGCCAGCCGGCGCTCCACCATGTGATCGGGCCGGCTCGGGCCGTGAATGCCGGAAACTGGATGTATTTTCGCGCGCTCGAGTTGGCGGCGGCGGCCCTGAACGATCCCCTCGGCTCGGCCGCACTTGTCGGCCGGTTCATCGCCGTGGCCCGGCAGTGCCACGAAGGGCAGGCGATCGATCTGGCCACGCCGGTAGATGAGGTCGCGCCGCGGCAGGCCTTCGCGACGGCGCTGGCGATCTCGCGGTGGAAGACCGGCCGGCTCACGTCGCTCGCGGCGTGGTGCGGCGCGCACGCCGCTGCGGGAGATGCCGAGACGTTGCGGGCGGTGGCCGCGTTTGGCTGCCGGGTGGGGATCTGCCTGCAGATGAAGAACGACCTCGACGAACTAGCCGAGCTCAGCGACGGAGCAGACCGGTGCGACGACCTTCGCAACCGCCGCGTCACCTGGCCCTGGGCCTGGGCGGCGAGCGAGTTGTCGGCCGTGCACTTCGAGGCCCTGCAGCGCCGTCTGCGACAGTCGGGCGATGATCTCGGCGGGTTCCGCGCGATTGCCCGGGATCTGTTCGAGGCCACCCACGGCCGGGCGGTCGCCGTGATCAACGGCCGCCTCGACCGCGCCATCGACAGGCTCACTCTTGCCACGGGACATGCCCGCGACGCCGGCCCGCTCGCCGCGGTGTGTGATGCCCTGCGGATCGCCGTGGAGCCGACGAAGGCGGAGGCTTTTTCGTGAGCGTGGCGACCGTGGGAGAACGGCGCCTGCCCCGCACGGTCGGCTCGGTGAAGCGACGGGCGGCCGTGATTGGCAGTGGCTTCGGCGGCCTCGCTGCCGCCATCCGCCTGCAGTCGATGGGCTTTGAGACCATTTGCTACGAGGCCCACGACCAGCCGGGTGGCAGGGCCGCTGTCTACGAGGATGGCGGCTACATCTTCGATGCCGGGCCCACCGTGATCACCGCCCCCCACTGCCTGGAGGAGCTCTTCGAACTCTCGGGCCGGCGGATGGCCGACTACGTCCGCCTTCTGCCGGTGACCCCGCTCTATCGGCTGCAGTGGAGCGATGGCGTGGCCTTCGACTACGTGGCCGACGAGGCGGGGCTCGTCGAGCAGGTCAGGCGGGTGAATCCAGCCGACGTGGACGGCTACCGCCGCTTCGCCGACTACGCCCGCCAGGTGTTTGCGAAGGGCTACGAGGAACTGGGCGCCGTCCCGTTTCTCCATTTCAGCGACATGATCCGCGCGGCCCCGCAGTTGGCCCGCCTGCGGGCCGATCGGAGCGTCTACGCGACGGTGTCCCGATTCGTGAAGGACGAGCATCTCCGGCAGGCGTTCAGCTTCCATCCCTTGCTCGTGGGCGGCAATCCGCTGGAGACGAGCGCGATCTACACGCTGATTCATTGGATCGAGCGGAAGTGGGGCGTGTTTTTTCCGGAGGGCGGCACCGGTGCGCTCGTCCGCGGGCTCGTGCGCCTTTTCGAGGATCTCGGCGGCACGCTCCGGCTCGATTCGCCGGTGCGTCATGTCACGCTCGAGGCCGCAGACGGCGCGGCGCGTCACGTGATCCACGCCGCCGGCCGGCCGGCGGAAGCATTCGATGTGGTCGTATCGAATGCCGACGTGCATCACACCTACGCCACGCTCTATCGCGGGGTCGCCGCGGCGGCGCGGCGGCAGCGGCGGCTCGAACGCATGGCGTGGTCGATGTCGCTCTTCGTGCTCTATTTCGGCACCAACAAGCGGTATCCGCATCTTGCCCACCACACGATCCTGTTTGGGCCGCGATTTCAGGGGCTGTTGCGCGATATCTTCCACGGCCATCATCTGCCGGAGGATTTCAGCCTCTATCTGCATGCCCCCACGATCACCGATCCGGGCATGGCCCCGCCCGGAGGCGAATCGTTTTACGTGCTCAGCCCGGTGCCCCATCTGGGCAACGCAGCGATCGACTGGGAGGCCGTGGCCACCCGCTATGGCGATGCGATCCTCCAGGCGCTCGAGCCTCACCTGCCCGGCGTGCGCGCGGCGATCGTGACGCGGCGGCACTGCACGCCCGCCGACTTCGCGGGCCGGTTTCACGCGCATCACGGCTCCGCCTTCTCGGTCGCCCCGACCCTCATGCAGTCGGCCTACTTCCGGCCGCACAATCGCGATCCTGACATCCCCGGGCTCTACATCGTCGGGGCAGGCACGCATCCGGGGGCCGGTGTGCCGGGCGTCGTCAACTCGGCCAAAGCCACCTGCGACACGATCGCAGCCGACTTCCATGTCGGCCGCTGTTCCTGAACAGCCCGGTCATGCGCTGAATCCAGGAAGCCCGGAGCGGAAGCGACGGGACATGCATGACGGAACCATTCAATGCTCACTAGCGACGCGGCAGCAGGGGCCTCGATCCGGCGGCACAGCCGCTCGTTTTCGTTTGCCAGCCGGCTCCTGCCAGCCGGCAAGCGGGCCGACGTGGAGCGTTTGTATGCCTGGTGCCGGTGGTGCGACGACGGCGTGGATGCCGCCGCCTCGCCTCAGGAGGCCCACGAATTCGTGAGCCGGGCCGAGCACGACGTGCGCCGGATCGCCGCCGGCCAGAGCCCCATCGCCATGGAAAGCCGCTGGCTGGCAGAACTCGTCGGCCGGCACGACCTGCCGGCCGCAGCGGCCCTGGCCCTGCTCGATGGCATGCGATCAGACCTCACGCCGGCCGCCGGCCTCGGCGAAGCCGAGCTCATGCGATATTGCTTTCGCGTGGCTGGGGCGGTCGGCGTGCTCATGTGTCCGATCCTCGGCCTGGAAGACCGCTGCTTTCTGCCCCATGCCGCGGCGCTCGGCATGGGCATGCAGCTGACCAATATCGCCCGCGATGTCGCGGAAGACTGGCGGTGGCAGCGGTGCTATCTGCCGGTCGAATGGACCGGAGGCCTGCGACCGGGCGGCGGGCCACCCGACCCGGAGCAGGTGCGGCGGGGCGTGCAGACGACGCTCGAGGTGGCCGACGGCTACTACGCCGCCGGTGAGGCTGGCATCTCCGGGCTCGCCCCCGATTGCCGCCTCGCCGTCCGCGCGGCGGCGCGCATCTACCAGGCGATCGGTGCGCGGATCAGGCAGCGGCGCTATCGGGTGCTCGATGAGCGGGCCCGGGTCTCGACGCTCGGAAAAATCAGGATTTTCGCGCTGGCCGTCGTCACTCCAGCGGCCTCAGGCCGACGTCATCAGCTCGACGACCGGGCCACGCGGGCGCTTGCGGCGGCAGGGCGACTTTTGGCGGAGTGCGGGGTATCGTGACGCGGCGGTGCGTCTATCAATGAACTCATGCGGAGTCTGATCATGAAGTGGAGCGCGTGGAGCGTCGTTTTTACCGGTTTGTCGCTGACGAGCGTCATGGCCGTGGTGTTGTTTTTCTTGGTTTCAGTCAATCCGAAAGACGCCTCGTATGGTTCGACGCCCCTCATCTACGCGGCCGGGTCGGCCGTCGCCGCCGTGGCCTTCAATCGGGCCTCGGCCTGGGCGGCTCGCCGGGCTCGGGACGTCGAGGCGTAGAGCGGTGTCACCCGTGCGAGCGGCCCTCGCCGCCGGCATGACCAGGGGCGGTGGTGGCGTCCCACTTCCGCTCGATCGCAGCGAAGCAGGCAAACACGCCGAGTACGGCCAGCCCGTAGAGCATGGCGATCAGGGCCAGCCCCACGTCGTAGGGCTTGGGGGTCGAAAGTGAGACCCGCAGAAGGACGGTCGATATCACGAAGCCGGCGTTGCGAAAGACGTATTCGTAGCGGTCGTAATACGCCAGGGAGACGATCAACAGGAACACGTCGGTGAAGATCATGAACTCGAAGAAGCGGGGAAAGAAGAAGAGATCGACGTCGATCGGCGGTGGTGCCAGGAGCGCCGGCAGGCGTTCGACCAGCCCGGCCCAGCTGGCGAGATTCGCCGCCGCGAGCGTCACGAGCACGACCAACAGCAGCACGGCCACGGCTTTCTTGAGCCGGATGAAGCCCGCGAGGTCGCGATGCACCCGCATCTTCGGGGTCGCGTAGCGCAAGAGCGTGAAGCCGGTGACGATCATGAACATCGCGACAGCCCCCGCCATGTCGAACAGCACGGCCTTCACGGCCGCGGGCTCGGCCAGCCAATTCTCCAGGTTGTCGAAGGCGCCGATATCCTTGAACACGCCGCGGACCACGATCAGGGAGATGATCTGGTATTGCTTGGCGATCTCTCCGGTGTGGGATGCGGCCAGGGCGAAGACGAGCAGCACGACCTCGTAAAAGAGAATCACGCTGAACGGCGTGTAGACGGCATGCAGCGGGCTCTCGTCGATGCCCGCGAACACGGTCAGGGGCAGCTCTGGAAAAAGCCGTGCCACCCCGATCACGCCGAGATGGATGAGGAAGCCGAGGGCCGCGCCCACGACCACCAGCCGCTCGAGCCAGGCCCTCACGGGCGGGCTGTCGAGCACGTCGAAGACGGCGGCCAGGCCGCGGATCAACCCCAGCATGGCAATGTCTCCTCGTCGCTACTATAGCGGGCGAGCCCGGCTGGCGTCGCCAGCCTCGATTTGAGCCGAAATCACGCCGCAGGAGGCATCGTGAGCTTTTGAAGATTGGCGTCACGCAGGTCCCGTCGCTTCCGCTCCGGGCTTTTTGTTGCCAGTGCATGATCGAACTTTTCAATCGTCAATAAGCATGGGGTGCCGGCCTGCACGGTCGGGCGGTCCGCGGAAAACGTTAGAGATTTGCGCAGCTGGTCGGTGGCGGATCGTCATACTTGCGGCGATCGCTCTGCCCGCAGAGGGGATGCAAAACCGGATGAGTTCCCACCGTCTCGACTGCGTCGTGTGTGGCACGTGCACGGCCGACATTCTGGTGAAGCCTGTCGGCCTCTCAACGCCGATCGGCGGCGGCCGGCTCTTCGATGTCGATCCGATCGAGGTCACCACGGGTGGCATCGTGTGCAACTCCGGCATCGCGATGCGGCGGCTGGGCCTCGCCGTCGCCACCGCGAGCATCGTGGGCGACGACGTGTGGGGCGGGGTGGTGCGGCGGCGGCTCGACGCGGAAGGGATCGGAGCGGCCGCCGTGGAGGTGCATGCCACGCTGGCCACGAGCTCGACGGCCGTGCTCATCGACCCGGGCGGTGAGCGGAGCTTCGCGCATCATGTCGGGGCCTGCCGGGCGATCGACGTCGCATTTTTGCGAAGGCAGACCGTGGAGCTTTCCCGGGCACGGCTCGTCTTGCTCGGCTACTTCGGGCTGTTGCCCGCGCTCGAGCCGCAGATTGGCGAGGCGGCGGGCCTGCTGCGCAGCCTCGGCTGCCAGGTCGCACTCGAGACCGGGGGCAGCGGGGGCACGCTCGCGGCTCTTGCGCCCGCCCTCGCAAACGTCGATCTCTACGTGCCGAGCCTCGATGAGGCGATTCATCAAACCGGCCTGGCCGACCCACGCGGAATCATCGACTGCTATCGATCGCACGGCGCCGCGGGGATCGTGGGTGTGAAGCTCGGATCGCAGGGCACGCTTCTCAGCCCCCAGGCCGGGGAGTTTCTCGAGATCCCGTGCGTGCCCGCGCCCGGCCCGGTGGCCGATACCACTGGCGCAGGCGACTCGCTGCTCGCGGGGCTGATCACGGGCATGCTGCGGGGAATGTCACTCGAGCAGGCCGGCAAGCTCGGCGCCGCCACCGCCGCCTGCTGCGTCACGGGCGTGGGGGCGACGGCGGGGCTGCGGTCGTTCGAGGAGACGCTACGGCTGATGTAGCGACAGGCCTCCAGGCCTGTCGGGTTTACGTAGCGACAGGCCTCCAGGCCTGTCGATTGTGGCCCGCATTCGACAGAGCTGGAGCTCCGTCGCTACGTGCGCAAAAAGTGGTGAAACGAGTCGGCGAGCGCGAGCCAGCTGGCTTCGATCACGTTTTCGCTCACGCCCACGGTGCCCCACACGCGGTCGCCGTCGGTGCTCTCGATCGACACCCGCACCTTCGCAGCCGTGCCCTCCTGGGCGTTGATCACGCGCACTTTGTAGTCGAGCAAGTGCATCCGTTCGACGGCCGGGTAGGTGGCGGCCAAGGCCTTGCGCAGGGCCGCGTCGAGCGCGTTCACCGGGCCGTCGCCCTCGGCCACCTCGTGCCGGAGGCCGCCGGCCACGCGGAGTTTCACCGTGGCAAGCGTGCGCACGTTGCCGTCGCCCCGGCTTTCCACATCCACGTTGTAGCTATCGCGGACAAACGCCGGCGTAAACGTGCCCGCACAGCGATCGACGAGCAGGTCGAACGACGCCCCTGCTGCCTCGAACTGCCAGCCCTCGTTTTCGAGCCGGCAGACCTCGGCGAGCACGTTGTCGAGCAGGGCCCGATTTTCCTTGACATCGGCCCGCGTCACGAGGGCGGCGATGTTCGAGCGGCCGGAAAGCTCGCTGACGAGGATCCGCCGCGAGTTGCCGACCGCCTCGGGCGCGATGTGCTCGTACGACTCGGTCGCCTTGGCGACGGCGTGGACATGCATGCCCCCCTTGTGCGCGAAGGCGCTCGAGCCCACGAACGGCTGCCCCGGGCGGTAGCTCATGTTGGCCGTTTCATAGACGAAGCGGGAGAGTTCGGTGAGGTGGGCCGCACCGTGAGTGCCGAGCACGCCGTAGCCGGGCAGCTTGAGGGCGAGGTTCGCCACCACGGAGATCAGATCGGCATTGCCGCAGCGCTCGCCGATGCCATTGATCGTGCCCTGCACCTGCACGGCGCCGGCGGCGACCGCCGCGAGCGAGTTGGCGACGGCCAGATCGCAGTCGTTGTGGCAGTGGATGGCAAGGGGCCGTCCCGCGCCGGCCGCCTGGAGGGCCGCGGCAGCCTCGCCGAGGATGCGGGCGATCTCGTCTGGCAGCGTGCCGCCGTTGGTGTCGCAGCAGACGATCCGCGTGGCTCCCGCGCGGGCGGCGGCGGTGATCGTCTCGGCCGCGTAGTCGCGGTCGAGCTTCCAGCCGTCAAAAAAGTGCTCGGCGTCGTAGAAGACCTCGCGGCCGGCCGCGCTGAGGTGGCCCACCGTGTCGGCGATCATGGCGAGATTTTCCTCGCGCGACACCCCGAGCACTTCGCTCACGTGGAAGGCCGACGTCTTGCCCACGATCGTCACCACGCTCGTGCCCGCGTCGAGCAGGGCCTTCATGCCCGGATCGGCGGCGGCCGTCATGCCCCGGCGGCGGGTCATGCCAAACGCGCACACCCGCGAGTGCGCCAGTTTCAGCCCGCGCACCTGCTCGAAATACTGGGTGTCTTTGGGATTCGAGAGCGGATAGCCGCCCTCGATGAAATCGACGCCCGCCTCATCGAGCCGTTTCGTGATCGCGAGCTTGTCTTCCAGGGAGAAGTTGACGCCTTCCCCCTGGCTGCCGTCGCGGAGCGTGGTGTCGTAGATTTCGATCGTGCGCATGGCTCAAGCGTAGCCTCCGGGGGCTCGAAAGGGGACGGGAGCCGATTTCCGCCTCGATAAAGAATCGTCAACAAGTTTCTGGTGAATTCGGCTCCCGTCCCTTTTTCGCCCCAACCTGCCTCCGTGTGAAATTGGCTCACGCCCCCTTTTGCTTGACTGGATATGTACGGCCGTATATGCTCGCGGTCACACAACAGGAGTTCTCGCATGTCACCAGAAGGCATTCGCACGCTGCTGCGTCAGCAGCCGTTCAAGCCGTTTCGGCTCGTCATGTCGAGCGGCAAGGAGTACGAGGTCCGCCATCCGGAGATGGCATGGGTGTTGCGCAACGACATTCTTGTCGGCGTGGACATCACGGATAACGGAATGCCGGCTGAATTCGACATCTGCCCGTTGCTGCACGTCGCGTCGATCGAGCCCTTCAACCTGCA
>JAIXPT010000190.1 GCA_027486095.1 Planctomycetaceae bacterium
ATGGCCGAACTCGCCCTCAAAACCAAAGACCTCGGCTTCCGTCTCGAACAAGTCCAGGACCTCACCCCAACACCCATGACCGTCGCCACAGAAATCTACGCGACCGGCACCCACCCCTACGACGGCTCCAAAGTCGACGTCGCACGCTCCCCCGAAGACAAGGAAACCCAGCGCAGCTTCTTCTTCTGGTACAAACCCGAAATGCGCAGCGCCCTCCGCCAGACGCTCTCACGCATCGGCCTCAAACACCTCGCCACCAGACTCCTCGACGACCACCGCGAAACCGTCGACGTCACCCCACCCCCACACATCGCCCCCTGCGGCAAACAACTCCCTAACCCCAACCGCAGACCCAACCCCAACTCCCCTCCCAGCTCCCAATCCCCACAATTCCTCCGCCCACCGCGCAACAAAAAATAACCCCCAACCCCCCACCGCAGCAAGGCCGTCCCGGCCTTGTCTCCGAACTAGCAAAGTGGCACAGGCATCCTGCCTGTGACCTCAAAGCCAAAGTCCCTGTTTGAAAGCCCGGAGATCACCATAGAGGCCGTAGCCATCGGAACGCAAATCGTTACCGCTGCGTAACTTGCAAAACAGTTACTCAGGAGGCCGTCCCGGCCTTGTCCTCCGTACCAGCATCCCCCCAATCCCAACGGGATTGCGTCCCAGAGCCCAGGGTTGGACTGCGGCACGCAGGCCTACCCTGGGTCTCCCCCACAACACCCCCCAACCCCAAAGAGGTTGCGTCCCTAGCCACCAAGCCGAACGCTTGACGGACCTTAGCCAGCGGCGTCAGCCACCGTTCTCACATAATAATAGACCACCACCCCGAACAGGCTTGCCCGCTCCGCACCAGCCATAACCCCAGCCTCTCCCGCCCGAGCAACCATCCGCGCCCGCCCGCCCTGCCTTTCATCGAATCTCCTGCAGCGCCACTCCCTTCAGACTTGGCACAGACCCCGCAGCCTCATCCATCACGGCCAGCGTCTGCCCATTCCGTAAAAGCCGGGTCTCTGTCCCCGCCCGCAACCACTGCACGCGCCACCACTTGATAGCATCTCCATCAAGAAGAAAACGCCTGGTTCCCGACGGCGAATCCGGTGACCCCACCTCCACCACCGTCAGATACCCATCGCCCACCCACTTCTGTTTCACCGCGCACCCGCCCTTCCCCTCATCATGCCCCGGTCCTACCTCTGTCCAACCGCCCCCCATCAGGTCCGGAGGCCAGCAGAAACTGCAAACAACCAGCGCCGTACACCCGACAACCAAGGCACTCATCCCCGCAAAGCTCCTCACTGACGACCAGTCACGCATGCCTCACGATTACCATTTCATAGCGCCGTCTTCAACCATAGAGTCCTCTCCACCCGCTGCAGCCCACCCCATGTTCCGTCACTCCCTTCCGCTCCTGTCTGCCCTCCTCATCAGCATCCTCCCAGGCTGCACACTTCCCAACAGCGCGTCGCACCGCGACCAACTGGCCCCATTCGACGTGGTATTCCCCGGCACCGAAGAAGCGACCCGGAACTACCAGAAACTCCTGCTTCCATGGGACGAACGCGAACTCCACCAACTCATCCGCCACCCCGAACACGACAAGTACCGGCTGAATCAACTGATCCTCCGCGCCGCCGCCGACCGGAAACCCGCCTTCAAGGACGCCCCCGCCGCTGACTCCCTCCGCAACGATCCTTACCTGCAGCCAGCACTCGATGCCTACGACTATCAGGTGAACCGCAACCCCGCCGCCCTGCAACGCCTCGCCACTTACCCCGGCATTCCCGGTGTGTATGCCATGGCCTACGTCGATGAATGGTCCCAGACCATCGCAAGCATCGCCCGCCATGAATCCCGCGTCGACGGTGCCATGGGATTCGAACTCGCCGCCTTCTGGATCACCCGCGAACAACTCTTTCCCCAAAGCTTCCGCTCCAACCTGCACCGACCCGAAGTCCACAGCCTCGCCACGAAACGCCTCGGCAAGAAAACCATGGCTCAACTGTCTGCGCGAAACCGGCACCGCACCCGCTGATCCGGCATGGTGGCTATATCCCGTCCGGAAAGCCGGGAGTTGCCCTCCAAAACTGCCATTTTCGCCTCGGGTCAGCTCGCCGGTTGTCCACCACCGTCATGCTCTCCCTGCTGTTTTGTGAAGTGCCAACCTTCAGCATCGCACTCAAACTCTTCATCGCGAAAATAGAAAAGATAGTGCTTGGCGCTTTCGCTCGGCTCTACACTGGCATTCCAATCGCCCAAAACCTGATCGAGAAGAAGATCCCCTGAAACCTCGTAGAACTCGCCCCACGAATGTGCCGCGCGACCAAACCTGCACTGGCCTCGATACCATCCTTCGTCGTTTACTGAGCCAAATCGGAATCGAGCACATTGGAGGAATGTGATCCCCGTCACGCTCCCGACCATCTTCCCGGGCTCGTAGAATCCGGGACGGAATGAAAGGTGCAGATTCTCACCATCCCATCGAGCCTTCGGCTCCGGATCGTTCGGGTCGGCATTCCAACCATCATTTAGCTGCTTGAAAAAGGTGCTCATTCCTGGCAGACATTCAAATGCGGGGGCGAGTTACTCTCGTCAAAACCAGATGGCGGGAAACGACAACCGAACGCACGGCCAAAAGTGCGTCCCCCTGCGGCCGCTATCTTCCAAAAGCTGTCATCAGTACGAGTTCCTTTCAAACCCGAACACCGTCTGGCGGCTAGTGACAAGGCGTTCATCGGGACCCTGAGATCACTTGCAACGCGGGGCAGTGAAACGACGAATCGTCGACCACGCCAACTCCCGGCCCGATCGGCCGCATCCCGCCACAGACGACAACCCCAACGCATTCGCCTCACCCACACCCGCCCTGAACTTTTTCCTACCATTCCCCGCCAATTTATGATTAAGACCACGTGAGCTCCCCCTAATTCAACCTCCCCCTGCCATGTTCCCCTCCCGCTCTCTTGCTGCCGTGCTGATTGTTGCCGCCGCCGTGCTGCCTGCCTCTGCCGAGGTTGCTTACGACTTCACCACCGACGCCGGCCCGTTCGTTGCCTCCGATGACGCGACATCCGTACAGTGGAGTGAAAGCCACGGCGGCAGCCTTGAATTGACCTTCGCTACCGGCTGGAAGCCGAGAGTGGCCCGCCTCGACCTTTCCGCCGATCCCGCGCTCTGGGCCGAGTACCAGCAGGCTCTCGCAACCGGCGGCACCATCCGCTACAACATCATCGTCCGCCACGACGACATCGTCGGCTCCGCACCAGGATGGTTCGAAAGCATCTGGATCGGCAACACCAACGGCTGCTGGGATCAGCAATTCGGCGGCAGCGATGGCCAGATCGGCCTCTACGGTGCCGGGGCATTCCCCGCCGGCGGCGTCACCACCATCGAGGTCTCCTATCCCATCGAAGCCGGCGCTGCAGTCCGCGACCGCCGCGCTCAATTCAGCGCTGGTTCCGGCTGGAACGAGATCTTCCTCGGCATGAACTCCGGCGGCGGCGGCTACTCCGGCGCCAGATACTTCATCGACAACTTCTCGCTCGTCGCCAACGCCGCCCCGCCTCCCCCGGTCATCCCTGACCTCTCCATCGAACCCGCCCGCCCTGGCCTCCACCTCATCGCCTCAGGAAACAGCCGCTGGGACCGCCAAACCGTCCGCACCACCATCCCCGAACACTCATGGGTCGGTCGCGGCAGCCCCGTCACCTATCGCTTCGGCCTCAGCAGCTTCCCCCGGTTGCCCGAATTCGGCGCCTTCCTCTACCTCGTCCCCGGCACAGACATCCCCGCCACCAACAGCGCACCCGATTGGTCCCAGCCCGTCTGCATGGTCGCCGCCATCTCCGGCGCAGCCAACGGTTCCGCTAACCTCCGCCTCTCCTATAAGAACCACTCCGCCGACTCCAACGGAACCCCGGGCCACGAATACTGGGTCGATGAAGACGGCTCCGGACAAGGCGGCACCGTCGGCCGCGTCAACAGCACTAACCCCACCGGCGAATGGAGCCTCACCTTCACCTCCGACACCGCATTCGTCCTCACCGCACCCGACGGCACCACAACCTCCGGAGACCTGCTGCCCTCCGTCGCCGCCCGCTTCTCCGGCCCGCTCTTCGCCTACTTCGGCATCTGGCCCACTCAGGACAACAACCGCGGTGCCACCGCCGTCGCCTCCCGCATCGCCATCAACGGTACCCCCTCCCCCATCGATGAACGCTTCCTGACCGATTCCCTCCCGACTTCCCTCGAACGCTCCGCCGCCGCGCCCGAAGCCGTCGTCCTCGCCGGCCCCTCCGCCCGCTTCTGGGCCAAGTGGTCGCTCCCCGCCGCAGGCTTCGAACTCCAGCAGAGCCCGAAACTCGGCAACTCCCCGGCCGATTGGTCTCCCATTCCCATCACCGACGCCTTCACCGTCTCCGGCAGCACCCGCTGGAAGCTCCTCTCCATCACCGACCTCGCCGACCCCACCACCAACTACTTCCGCCTCGCCAGACCCTGACAGCCTGCACCCTGCATCCATCCCTCCACGCAACAGCTCTCAGTTAGTCCACTGCTCAGAGGCAGGCTTCCTCTACGCCCTCGCGGGCTGTCATCGGCGATCAGCATGCTGAAACTGACCGCCTCATGCTCCCCCGAACCCTCATCGCTCTGCTGACTGCCGCCACCATCAGTCACGCTGCCCCGTCGGATCGCCCCAACATCGTCTGGATTCTCGCCTCCTTCACGCGCCCATCCCGCAGCAGATTCCTCGTGTGGATCAATCCGATTGTTAAGAGGCGTCGGTATATGTTGTCTAGCTCTCGCATGAAATCAGGGAGTTCAGATTGCATGAATCAGGATCGCTCCCCCATCCGCAAACGCTCTCCCTGCCCGCCCTGCTTTTCATCGAAGCTCGTGCAGCGCCACTCCGTTCAGACTTGGCACGCACGCCAGCGCCTCATCCATCACAGCCAGCGTCTCGCCATTCCGTACAAGCCGGGTCTCCCCCCCCGGCCTGCAACCACTGCACGCGCCACCACTTGATAGCATCTCCATCAAGAACAAAACACCGAATTCCCGAAGGCGAACTCGCTGACCCCACTTCAACCACCGTCAGGTACCCATCACCCACCCACTTCTGCTTCACCACGCACCCTCTCTTCCCCGCATCATGCCGCGGTCCTACCTCTATCCATCCGCCCCGCATGAGATCCGGAAGCCAGCAGAAACCGCAAACAACCAGCGCCGCGCACCCGACAACCAAGGCACTCATCCCCACAAAGCTCCTCACTGGTGACCAGTCACGCATGCGCCAGATGCTAGCTTCTGACAGAGCCGTCTTCAACCGTAAAGTCCTCCCCACACACCGCAGCCAACCCGGGAAAACGGACCGTCAATCAGTCCGCGGCTATCGGGATGGGACGGAGGCGGAAGTAGCGGTTTCCAGGCGTCGGGGCCGGCTTGAGATGGATGTTGTGCTGAATCCTGCCATCAGGCGTCCATTTCTGAACCTCGCCATCGATGCGGGTTGTTCTGGACCAGTTCATGAAGTCACCGGATTCCTCGACCTCGATTCTCATGTCGGTAAGCACGCGGCCCGTTTTCCAGCGGAGTTCGTAGCCGGGCGTGGCCGGTGCCATCATGAAATCGAACGGCAGGCCATCCGCCTCCAGCGGATCGCCACCGGTCAGGTATTCGAACAGGTTGGATTTGCCGTCGTTGTCGCCATCAAGGAGATCAGCTATCGCGCCCTGGCCTTCAGGACAGTGTACCTGCAGCCACTCGGCGTAACTCATGAGGGTATTCATGGTTCCGCGCGTCAGCCAGTAGACTGCGGAATCGGCGGGCTCCGCGGTGGCATAACGGAGGGGTGCTGGCGAGATCCCAATGCTGACCTTCGGCATTTCGACGCCCGCAGGGGCATTCCCCATCGGCACCACAGCGAAGGATCGGCTGTCCTCGCCCGCCGCGAAATGAAGAACCGACGCGATCGGCTGGTAGTTGATGCCGCCGATGAGAGTTCCTCCAAACGCGAGTGATAGATCAATCGCCTGATCCATGCCGCCGCGGCGGGACACCCTTACTGATCCATTTCTGCCAAGCGGCTCATGAATGTGGCTGGTGGTCTGAATTGTGAAGGTACTGGTTGCCGGAATACCGAATTCGATCCGTGCCCCGCCGTCATTGACCTGCGGAATCGGGAGAGCAGTCACAACCAGCGTCATGTCGTCTCCGGACCGCGAAGACAACGGTACGATGTCGACCGAGGCCGTGGTGGATCCACGGGCGAAGGTGACGCGGCGCACCGAGCCGGTGCCCGTGGCGCCCGTAACCCGGTAATCAAGGTCCATACGGGCAGTACCCGAGAAACTCAGCGGCACCTCGACCGCCGCGCTGGCATTTCCGCTCCGAAACAGAGTGAGCTTGCGCGTAAGGCCCGGAACAAGGCGATCGCCGGACGAAACCGCCAGCGTCACGCTGCTGTCAAACCTTGGCCCGCCCAGCTGAAGATTTCCTTCGCCGAGGAGTCGGGCAAGATCGCTGCTGCCAAAACCCACGCCCTGCAGCGTGATCGCCTGTGCGGCAACTGTTCCCGTGCCTTCGTAGATCAGATCAAGTCGCGTATCGACCCGCGGAATGTTGTCTGCACCCCTCGTCACAAAGGTCGTGAATTTCACGAAATTCGATGGAAGGCCGGTCTTTCCTGCGAAGATCTCGGTTAGGTCGATGATGTCACCGGACGCAGCAGAGAAATCGGTAATGACGTCCTGTCCGCCGGTTTTCGTGAAGCGGAATCGGTCAGCCCCGGCCCGGCCAGTCATGCGGTTGCTGCCCCTGCCGCTGTACAAAAGGTCCGCCAGATCACCCCCGGCGATGTCATCATTGCTTTCGCCGCCACTGATGGCATTCCTCACGCCATCCGCCGCGGAAAGGACCACTGGACGGGTGGCGCTGCGATAGTTCCAGACGCGCATGCGCTGCCAGCGGGAAAGCTGATAGGCCTCGATCAGGCGGCCGGTTTCCGGTTGCATGGGACCTCCGAAAACAAGAACCTCGCGCAGGGAGCCATGGAAGAAATCCTCTGCGGTGGCCGAGCTGAGCGCCTGGCGGGCACCAATCGTCGTGAAGCTTGAATCCGGAGCGGCCGCAGATGTCTTCGAGAAGAACGCGGCACCGCCCCCAGTGCGGAGCATGGTGCCATCGACTGCGCTGGCGACCGTCATCTGCAGAGGCTCCCCAGTGTTCACGACCGGACCGTGGAGGGTTCGTCCCGGCTGAATGAGACGGAGTGACCGCCCATGAATGCCCGACTGCGAGCCACCCACACCGAGGTCGAGATCGGAACTGCTCAGAACCGTCTGGTTGCCTGGCGTTTCCGTACCCGCGTCGAAGGCGATGAAGGCAGTGAACTGCTCCAGCCTTTCTCCGCGGTCGTCGACGTAAAGAAACTGTCCGCCGTTGAAGCGGAGCCGCCCATCGGTTCCCGCGGCAGGCCGGAATTCCGTGTACGGCTGATAGCCATCCCTGCGTTCGATCGACGCATCGGGCCACTCCATGATGCGCGCACCAGCCTCCAGGGCAGCCGCATCAAACCACATGGCAGGATTCGCCAGCTGCCGGTGTCCCGGATTGAATCCTTCAACCGTCACCCCAAGCTCCTGAGTCTCCACGCCCGCCGAAACGAGGTCTTCGAGCCGGAGCAGCACCGTTTCCTTGAGGAACGACAGGGGGATCTCCGCGCTGATACGGCCCGCAATGATGTCGGCGTAACTGAAGACGCTGCCGTCCGTCAGAGGAATCCCCGAACGCTTCCATGCGAGCCCTGCA
The DNA here is from genome assembly GCA_027486095.1 of Planctomycetaceae bacterium. Lineage (GTDB taxonomy): Bacteria > Planctomycetota > Planctomycetia > Pirellulales > UBA1268 > RGVT01. The sequence goes on from JAIXPT010000190.1 coordinate 7,810, forward strand.
CCACCGTTCAACAGCGTGAGCCTGAGTTTGTCGGCAGGGGTATCCGCATCCACAATCGGCAGAAAGATGCCCGCGCTGCCGCCGCATGTCACCACAAGCCGGGAATCCTGAAGCAGCGGCGCGTTATTCGCGACAAGCGGATTCGTGCTGATCTCAAATTCCCGGCGGTTGCTCCATCCATCACTGTCCGCATCCGTGAGCGCATCGCCGGCATTGAGAGGGTCCAGCCCATGCAGTTCCTCCCACCAGTCGGGCAGCCCATCTCCATCCGTATCCGGCCTCGGAAGCTCGGTGCGGAAATCCAGGCGGACCTCAGTGCCGCGTTCCGAAAAGCCCGTCGTGATGTTGCCCGATTGCCCGGGGTCTAACAAGCTGGCTGGATGGCCATCGACGGTTGCCGACTGCAGTGAATAGCTGTGCAGACCACCCCCGACCCTGAGCGTAGTCGACATCTGATCGGATGGAGGATCGGTATGCTGATCAATCTCGGTCCGGTAGGAATACTCGCCACTGGCCCCTGCCTTGCGGATTGGGATATCGAGATCGACCACGTGGGTGGGATCCTGCCGACTGACGAGTCGGACGTGCAGAGTTCCACTGAAAAGCTGATAGCCACCGCCCTGCCCCAGCTTAAGGATCTTCCCGTGCATCATCAGGGGCGGTTCGCTGAATCCTGCCGCGCTGGCAGTACCGGCTCCGAGCCACCCGAGTGTCAGCAATGCCAGCAGCGCGGGCCATGATGGTTGCGGCGTGTGTTCCGGATTCATGGGATCATGGGGTATTCGGTTTGCTATGGGGACGCACTTCTGTTCCCGGTGCGGTCCCGGGAGGAAGCTGCGGTGATGAAGAAACCGGAGCCGCGCCGGGTCGGGCGGGAAGGCCGCTGACAGCGGCGATGGCTCCGGCGAATCGCTGCGGACGGGACTCCGCGAGGATCCGCCCGCTGAATTCCTCGCGGAGCTTTTCCCGCTGCTGATCCACGAGACTGCGGCGGATCTCGGCGCTGACCGATTCAAACGGCTTCACCGCGGCGGCGCGCCGCTCGACGAGACGAACGAGAAATAGGCCGTCACTGCCCGCGGTGATTTCGCTCAGCTCACCGGGATTCTTCAAAGTGGACGCGAGATCGAGGACGGTCTTGCGCCACGAGTCGCTCCCGGGAGTCACATCCAGCCAGCCAAGGTCGCCTCCACTGAGCCGGGAAGCGCGGTGTTCCGTGTTTCCGACCGCAAGCGGGCCGAATCCAGCCGCGGCAGGAAACTGGTCCGGTCCTGACATCATTTCGGCCCGGATCTGCTCGAGCCGCGGGCGGTAGCGGTCCACCAAGGGCTGCTGGCCGCGGGTGTTGAACCAGAGCACGGCCACGCGGACCGCCTCGGGCTGGGTGTAGGCGCTCTCGCGACGCGCATCGTAAACGGCACGGACCGCTTCATCTGTGACTTTGACGGCGTCGATCTGTGACGCGAGCTGCGTCTCCTGAAACCGCGCAATGAGGATAGACTCGATCTGAGCAATCGTCTCGGGGTCGCGCTCCAGTCCGGCCTTGCGCGCCGCGGCGGCCATGGTGGCCCGTTCCACGAGACGATCGAGCACCTCGGCCCGAGCCTCTGGACTATCCCCAGGACCGGGTCGCGTTCCCCACCAATGCCGGAAGTCATCCTCACGGACCGTCCAGCCGTCCCCCGACGCAAGGACGCCCGCTGCGGGCGCAGTCGGCTTCTCCCGGCAACCCGTGCCAAGCAGCGCCGCTAGCAGCAGAATGCGCCGACATCCAGCAAAGCCACAGAAGCAGACCATGGCTGCAGGTGGCATGGAAGAAACAGACATGATCACATTCCGTAGGAAGAGAAGGTCTTCAGCTGGAGCTGAATATCCTTCACTGTCTCGATAAACCGCTGCATCGCGGCATTCTGGTCACTGCCAAGGCTGGCCGCAGGAACAAACAGGAGCCAACGCGTGTTCCAGACCGAACGGCTGAAGAGCTGCGGGTCGGCGTATGCCGGATCATTGCCCTGCAGGGCACCCCCCGCTGTCCGATACGCGCGGAAGTCGCCCAACCTCGCTAGCTGCGCAAAGCGGCCATTGAGACTGTCGACCGCCGGATTGAAGGCGTAGTCCCGCAGATCCGCAGTGTTGATCGGGAACGGCACCGGCAGGCGCTGCCGCACCACATTCCAGCCACGCGTCTGCGAGACCAGTCCGTCGGAATACCGCATCATGTCCAGACCAGCCGGAGCAAAATAAACGCGCGGCGCCGCCGACAGCTTCTGCTTGCCGTCCGCAGCCACATCGTAGCCGTCAAAGCCCACACCCACCGACCTCAGCTTCGTCGCGAAATTGGCACTGCTGTAACTGTGATCGAGCGCGCTCAGGGCCCGGCCAAAGACATTCCGGCCACTGTTGATCTCCGTGGAAAACTCAATCTTGAAGCCCGGCTGGGCCGGACCGTCCGGACTCGCAAACGGACGGCAGAAATGCACGAAATCCCTATCCATATTGAGATTGTTCACCACCGTGCTCGCAAGGTAGCTCCTCCATTTCTCTTCCGAAGCACTGTTCCCATCGGCCAGAATGCGCTTGGCCTCCGTCCGGAGCGACAAGGTGGTCGTCTCCCACTGCGGATTGTTCAGACCAATGTTCCCCTTCAGAAAATCAAAGTTCGATTTCAGCTTGGCAAGAATATCCGCCAGACCACCATTGCCCACCTTCGGCGTATCCCCTTCCCAGCGACCCAGCTGCCGAACCCGCATGAGGTCATCAAGCACCGTCACCGCATTCGCCGGATGGCCCGGCGACAGACTCGTCTCGTAGTCATACGCCTTCGCCGCCAGCCACGCAAAGCGCACCGCCGTATCCATGGCACTCTCGTACTTGCGCGCCGCGTCGTCACGGCTGAGGCGGGCCACCATGTCCCCATAGCGGTTGCCTTGGGCGCGCCCGGCGATCATCTTGTTCATCGCCGCGCGCTCGGCGATCAGGCGGTTGGCCGCGGCCTCCAGCGAACGGACCTTGGCCCCCGCCATGTTGAGTTCCTGGACGGCCGCCGCCATGTTCAACCGCTTGGAAGGATCCTCCTGCAACTCGTTGGAAAGCTCCTTCAGAAGCTCAAGCAGCTCGTTGAACTCGCTGTAGACCTCGGCGTCTTTTTCTTTGAGGAGTTCGGCCTCGGTTATGGACAACTCCAGAGCTACCTTCGCCCTTTCAACGCCTTCCCTCACTACGTTAAAAATTAACTGCTCGCCTTCACCTGCTACTGCAACCGAGAGAGCGGGAGGCAAGCTTAACAGCTCACCTCCCGCTAAATTAATGTTCGCTTTTGTTAGATCTAAAGATGTTTTATTCTTTTCCGTCTTTAATTCACCTTTTTTTGTAACTGTCGCGTGCATCAAACTAACCCCAGCAAGCGCAGCCTCAAGCCCTGCGATCGTTACAAAATAATCCTGCCGGCTGATCTGCGCCCCATCGAGCGACACCAGACGGCGGTTGGCATATTCGGCCAGGTTCTTGAGCTTGTTGACGTAGACTTGGTAGTCGTCGATCGCCGTTTCGAGGGCGACCTCGGTCCGGAGCATGTCTCCGAGCGCATTCTGGATCTCCCCGGTGGCCCCCCGCTGTCCCCACTCTTCGGGAGCCTTGAAGCCATACCTTGCGGTCGTGGCGATGACGGGAAGCGCGACGGACATGGTGTTGCCAGGGGCCACGCCTTCCGTCTCTTCCGTGAAGCCGTTGAGGATGATTTTTGGATAATCATCCGCCGAATCGGAAAGGTAAAATTCGTCGAACAGAGTTTCGAGGTCGTCCTTGCCGAGATTATCCATTCCGAGGGCCCAGAATTCCAACTTGGAGCCGGTATTTTCGAGTGAGTTGTAGATATTCATCCTCGCATTCCGGAACGCCTCCGGGAGGCCCTCGCCCACCACCCCATCGGCATTCCTGCGTGCTGGCTGAATTTGCTCGACCGTGGTGGCGTCGAGATACGTGTAGGTGATGAGGTCGGGTCCGGTGTAGCCTTCCTGGAAGATCTGGCCCGCGCCGATGGCACCGTTGTAAGGCGTGCCGAGCAGGGCAATGAGGCGGTTGCGGTAGTCGATGTCCTGCTCGATGGCCCTCTGTTTTAGCTCACCGGCATCGTTCCCGATCTGGCGCATCGTCTGCGAGGTGGAACTGACGAAGTCGAGGGCCGCCTTGGCATTCGCGGCGGCGGCAACGGCGGATTCGTAAGTCTGCTCGAAATGGGTTTTACGTTCCCAATTGTTGCCGTCGTAGAAGGAATCGAGGCCGAAGCTGATGGTATCCGGATTGATTCCGATAGGAGTGAGCCCCTCATTGACCCCGGCGATGGCCTGCTGGATTTCCCGGAGGGTGGCGGCGACAGCCTGGAGGTCGCTCCTGGCGGTCTCGCGATTGATGAGGTTGAGGCCTTCGAGCGGTTTGCCGGTGGCGGGGTCGGTGGAGCCAGCGGGGAGGATGGCGTTCCCGACCATCCAGTCGAAGATAGCTCCCTGCCCGGCGCGGTTAGCCCATTCAGAGACCCCCCATGCCCGTGCAGGGTCGGCGGCATCGGTGTATCCCTGCCACTGAGCAGATGGGTCGGCCACATAGGCATCGCGATAGGTGGCCTTAACGATGGAGAGGCCGCAGCGGGCCCGGTTGGCGGCAGTCCGGGCGAACGATTGCTCGTCAAGGTAGTCGGTGGGGATGACGTTGCCTAGCAGCGAGTAAAGCTCCGCGCGGGCCTCCCAGTTGTAGTTACTGCGCTGGAGGAGGCCGTAGTGCATCTTGCTGGAGGAGAGGAAATGCCCCCAGGCATCGCCGTGGCCCTGTGGATAGGTGAGCCCGGCATCTGTTTCGTCGATGAGGCCGTCGCGGTTGACATCGCCGATGCCGTAATTGGCATTATAGGCGGCTTCGCCAATGCCTTTGAAGTAGTTCCAGAAGAGGCGGTTCTGGCACGGGTAGGCCTTGAGATAGTCCGTGCCGCGGAGCAGCGCCAGTTCCTCCTGCAGGAGGCTGGGAACCTCGTTCATGAAGGCGAAGACGTAAGGGTTGGCGGCCGCGAGCTCGGTGAAGTTGAGGCCGGTGTTGTCGGTATCCGCCGTAGTGAGGGTGAGCGAAGAATTCTGGGCATCGGTGTAGGCCTCGCCGGCAAGCAGTTCGTAAAGCATGGCCAGCCGGGTGGAGGCGAGCAGCAGGGCCTGATTGACGCCGGGATCATTGGTGTTCCCACTGAGGTCCTTGGCCCGCTGGAGCACCGTCTCGTAAAGCTCAATGAGGCCGACGTTCTCGATCGCGTCCTTGGAGCTGTTGAGCGCCACGGGGCCATTGTAAGGGCGTCCGGCCTGACCAAGCATGCTGGAGCCCGTAGCAGGAGCGTCGCCCGAGAAGTCGGCTGAAAAACGGGCCTCGTAGGGATTGACAGCGTCGAGCACGCGTTTGACCCAGCCCATGAGAAGCTGGGGCAGAAAACGGCGGGATCCCGACGCCTGCAGCTGCGGAGAATTGGCCGCCCCCGCCCATTGATAGGGAACAGCCCTGCCCGCCGCGCCAGGAGTCCAGTCAGGCGATGTAGTGTCAGGCTGGACGAGTCGCCATGCCGTGTCGAGCACGCCGCCGGTTTCCACGTGTTCCTCGGAATCCGCAGCCTCGAGCTCCCCGGCATGCCCGTAACGGACGTAAAAGAGCTTGTCGGCAAGGATCATGTTCGGATAACCTTCGAAACGGATCGAGCTGAGTCCCTTCCCCTGCTTGAAAATCGTCCAGCCGACCGAAGACTGGTCAGGCGTCGCCAGCCCGTCGAGCGAGGCCACATCGTGTACCCACCATTGGTAGTAAAGCTCCTCGGTCGCTCCCCCAAAGTCGCCACTGTGCTTCAGTTCTACCTTTTCATCGAAGGCGTCCTGCGGCATCATGACTGCGATGGCCCCGCGGTAGCGTTCGTCGCCGAGACGGATCACGTGCAGAGTCACCGCTCCGCCTACCTTCTCATCATTGTTCTCCACCAGAGTCACGTAGCGTTCTTCTCCGGCACGTTCAGTTAGGGATTCCGGATTCGGGAGCAGCGCAACGCCGGTGCCGAGGCTCCGGAGGGGACGGAACTTCCCGTTCAGCGGATCCGCCCACTCGAGGCCGAGCGGAACCTCTGTCGCGGCGGCACTTGAGGGCACCTTCTGTTCCTTACCATCTTCATCCCTGTACGTGGCGGCCCCGTTGCGGTTGGAAAGCTCGAACAATTCGCCAATCGCCTGCTTCCATTCTGTATTCAGTTCAGGACTTTCATCAAGTTCCTTGAGCTGTTTCTCCTCCTCGCGGCTCAGGCGGTTGGGTTCGAGGGTGGCGATCCCAAGCGGCGTCTGAACCAGTTTGGGATCTCCGCCGTCAAGGTCATTGAGCCGGCCGAGCAGCACGAGGCGGCCCGCCAGGCTGTCGTAGAAGAAACGGCGGCTCAGAGATCCCGTGAGTTCCTTGAAATACCAGCGGGGCCCGCTCACCACGACCTTGTCCGGATTCCGTGGGCTGAGGCCCTCCGGCACGGCTTCGCGCTCCAGTTCGACATCATGACGGTCGAGCAGGCGCATGAAACGTGCGTTGAAATGCTCGCGATCCCCCAGCCCTATATCCATGTCGCGGGTCGCTGAATCAAAGGCAACCTCCGCGGACGCCCAGTTGATCACCCCTGGCAGCCCCGGAGCCGCAGGGTGATCCGCTTTGTACTCGCCGCCAGGATAAGTGAGGGTTTCGCCCCGCTTGAGAACCGGATAGTTTTCCTTCCAGTAGGCGCGGTACGCAATCTGCTGCGCCTTGAAGCTGCCGTCGGTGAAGGCGGAGAGAGAATCCGGACGCCCTCCCGCGGAATCGGCAGGCAGCCAGCAAACCGGGGTGCCAATCGCTTTGGCCTCTTCCCCGAGCCAGAAACCCTGGGCTAGTGGGTACCAGAAGCGGTAAATGAACTGGCCCGGCGTGCTCTGGCTATTCACCTCGAAATCTCCAGCAACCGCCCACGGAGTTCCGTTTTTATCGTGCCAGAAGGTCTGCTGCGCCGCGGCATTCTCCCCCTCGTTCTGTGCGAGGATACGTCCGCCCATGACGAGATTCATGGGGTAGAAGGGGACGACGAGATTGCCCGCAAAAGTGACCGTGCTGAAATCGTAGCGGGGATTCTCTGGCTGCAGAACCGGATTCCCGTCCTTGTCCACCGGGATATGGGTTTCGGGATCGCGGGCCGGAAACTCCTCCGTGCCCTCGAGCGGTGCTCCGCCGTTGGTAAAGCCCCGCCTGATCCTCACTCGGTAGGCACTCATGCGGGGCTCACCCGAGGCCACGTCGGTGTACTGCGCTAGCACAAACGGCTGAGAGGTGTATTCCTCGGGTTTCGCCGCACTGGTGCGGTTGATGTCAGTCTGCAGGGCGAAGAACGCGCTCTGACCGATGTTCTTCGCGTTGTCGCCGGTCATGGCCGCAAGGTTAGACGGCGCGACGAGGGCGTGTTCCTCGTTCGGATTGAAGCCCGGCTGGTCGCGGTCCGGCTGCTGGTAGACCTTGAGATTGGAGTACTTGGCAGGATCGAAGATCAGCTGCGGCTTGGGCGCTTCCAATGATTGACCGACCCCCTCGCTGCCCAGCTGGCTGGCGATGTAGATCGCGGGGACAGAATCGTCCTCGTCGGAAGGATACTCGACATCGTTATAGTGGGTCACGACGTACGGCCAGCCGACCGGCGGGTGGACCGTGCTGGAGGCATCGGATCCCGGGTTTTCATAATAACCCAGGCTGAGACGGCGACCGTTTTCCTCGGTGTACAGGCCGTCCCAATTGACCGGATAGACCGGGCCCCACTCTCCGACCAGAGCACTGCGGTCATATATCGAGGCGTTGTAGTTCGAAACCTCATGGACAACGTAACCCGAGCCGTAGCCGGCGGTGTCGTCCGGGCTGGTGATGCGGGAGGCCACCGTCTGCCGCGGACCGTCTTTCTCATGTGCCTTGTGGTCCATTGAGCTGACAATCCTCACAGCAATCTGTTCGCGGCTGAGATCGCCGGTGCCGACGCCAGTGGCCGGTCGGTAGCTGAAAACGAGAACCGTGCGGGCGTCCGGGGAGCTTTCGGTGAAGCGGGGGATGGCTCCGGTTTTCTCAATCTTCGCGGTGCCCTGCGTTGAAAAGGCTTGGCGGAGGAACTTCCAACGGTCGGTGGCCGCCGGATCGAGATCGACCGGAAAGAGCGCTTCCTCCACCGGCGAGACCACATAGCGGTAGTGGGCACCCGGAGTCGCCGGGAAGGCGGCGGCGGTGCTCTCAAAGGTATAGGGAGCGCGGTGATCCCCGGAATTGTTCAGGTAATTCCCGACCTCATCCTCAAGAACAATCTGGCGGGTAGCCTTCGGAAAATCAGCGGTGATTTCCATCTTGTAGCTATCCGCCGTATTCCGGTCCTTCCACGCGATCGTGTAGGTGCCCGGCTTGAGCGGAAACCATTTCTTCCCGACAATGTCCCATTGCCAGGGTTCTCCCTCGCCGCCAGTCCAGCCGGGCTCATCCTGGGTGACCTCCGGCGAGGTCACACCAGGCTGGCTGTTGGCGGTCACGGAGACGAGCGCGGCACCATCCGGAAGATCGGGCGTCAGCTGGGTATCGATGGCCTCCGTGCTGGAGAAATCGAGTCCTTCTCCGATAGCAAGTTCCGTCCTGAAAATCGTAGGAGCGAAGTCCAGCGTCATGCTGCCGGGGGCCGAAACCGCAGCAATGGGATACGCCTTTGCAGCTTTACCGTCGTACGAGGCATTTCCAATCGTCTGGAATCCGATGTTAGCGAAATTGTTCATCGCCGTCTGCACGCCACTGAGTGTGTAGCGCCGGTCCGGCGTGCGGTAGATGGTGCCGACCTCGAGTGGCTCTCCCTCGGCCAGCCAGATGTTGAGCACCGGTTGGATGCCCGCGGCCACCTGAGGCGGCAGAACCGAATTCCGGCTGTCATGCCTGCCTCCGATGGTCCGGAAGTACGGGAGAGCGGTGACCGCGGTCAGGGCCGTGTCCGGCAGGCCCACGGCATTGACGTCGACCTTGAATCGGAATTTCTTTTCCCACAGCCAGAAGACGCGGCGGTAGCTCGACATGGCACCCTGCTCGTCGGGGTCGATGTTGTGGTTGGTCCCGGTAGTCGTGTCCAGCGGGTTGAAATGGAAGCCCGGCAGCAGGCTGGCAGCTACCTGCGCACCAGTGGCGGTCTCCGGCACAACCGACTGAAATCCAGTGGTGGCAAAAGCAACATTCCTTCCTTCCGAGGAATTGGTCGTGAACGTTACAAGCGCGAGCTGGTCACGCGCTAGCGCATGCAGCTTCGTGGGCGGCAGCGCCTGCGGGGACAAGCCCGCGTCAGCCGAGGAATACGTAAGCACTGGCCGACTCGCCGCTTCACCGGTTTCGTAGGCGCGCAGTTCCACAATGTGATCCGCGACATCAAGATGCAGTGACGCGTCAAAATCGGTGGCATCGACCTGCCCGCCACCCGGTCCCGCCGTCCGGTGGCCATCAATGTACAACTCGACGCCATCGCCGCCTCTGATCTGGAAAGTGTAGACGCCCGCCCGGTCGATCCGCAGCCGGGACCGCAGGGTCCACCCGTAATATCCAGCCGCACCCGCAGCGGGTACGGCCGTCTTTGCCGGGAAGGCGAAGTCAGGCTGTATGGCCCTGGATTGCAGCGGGAAAGCCGTGGTGTCCGCCACACTGGTGGGAAAAGCGGTTCCCACGCGCCGCTCGATCTGCACTCCTGCAAAATCGGCGGCAGGGAGAGCATCGAACGGAATCTCAAGACCAAGAGTGGGATTCCCGGAGCCCATGACCATCGTGGCAAGTCCCGTGCGAACCTGACCCACACCGATCGCTGTTTTCCATACCCGCACATTGTTGATGCCGCCCGCAAAAAAGCCGTCTGCTGCGCCCGCACCGGTCGCGCGCGCTCCCACCGTAGCCGTCCGGCTGCTGCCGGAGAAGTTCAACGCCGGATTGCCCGCGGCCACCTGCTTGCCATCGCGGTAAAGGATGACCGTGTTGGCTGTCCCGTCATTGACAGCCGCCCAGTGGTGCCAGCTGTCGTCAGTGAGGGCCGCCGGGGCGGCGACCGTCGTACCGTTGTTGCTCACGAAAAAACCATTGGCCGCATTGAACCCCGCACGGATCTGCCCCCCGGAAGCTGTGGAAGAACCCAGCGAAACCACATTCTGGTCCGCGGTCACCTTCCGTGAATCGCGGCGCGCCCAGAACTCAATGCTGAAGGACCCATCGCTCCCGATCAGATTGGAGCCCGCATCATCGGAACGCAGGTGGTCTCCCACGCCGGAAAGCTGCAGGAAACGCTCGGGAGCGACGGGCGCATTCTCAATGACGTAGCCACGCGGCTGAAATTCAATATCCAGACCGGTTCCCGTCCCCCGGATCTGAGAATAGACTACAGAGGTGAAATTGTAATTCAGCGGACGAAAGTTGCGCCCCAGCGTCGGCTGATTCGCAGGATCGGTCACGGACGAAGCCGAGAGCCCCTCGATCGACTCCGTGCCCGTATTGACTTCCGCGAGATACTCCAGTTCCCATTGCCAGTTAATGATGGCATCACCGTCCAGCTCGAAAGTGGCCCCATTGGCCAATGCCTGCTGACCAATCGAACCACTGATGCGCTTCGCGCGGAAGGCCGCGCGCAGGCGCATCTCCTCTTCCGTTCCGGACAGCGATTTCCCGTAGCGATCAAGGTAAACGTAGTCGGGCGCGCTGAACGTGACAAGTTCCCCGGTATGGTAGCTGTGGCGGCCGACCGCCGGCGTCATCAGCTCATGGCTGATCTTGCTCGTCACATCAAGAGTCACATAGGTATCCGCGGCGATTGAAATATCCCGGATCCGGTGGGCCTGATTGAGTCCACCGGTGCGCGCCGCGAAGGCAATCACCCATCCTTCGGCACGCGCAGGAACGTAGGACACGGGCACATCCGTCAGGATCCGATAACCATTCCAAGTCACATTGACAATCCCGCCGCCGTTCTCCAGATCTCCCGAAATATCGACCTGCACGGGAACCCATGCCGTGTCTCCGGTCGTAAGCGACATCAGCTTGCCCGCTGCGTCCTCGGCGACCGGATATGCAGGTGCCCGGTCAAGCTGACGCGGGCCACCGAAGGAAATTCCGTCCTTCACGACCGAATCGTAAAGCACTTCCACAGCCGGGCCGCTGTCGGTGCCTCCTCCGTCAAAGGTGTCAAACGTCACGGCAAGGCCCCTAGCGACCCCGTTGTCCCCGATCGTGGTGGCCGCAGTAATATCCGGACCGAAGTTGAAGCTGAATCCATCGGCCGGTGGGCTGGTGCCACCTGACGTCTTTACATTGAACTTGACCACCATGCGGCTCACCCGTTGCCGCGGGGGAATGGATTTGATGATCAGGCTGCCTCCTTGGTTATTGGTCGCGGGGGTCAATTCGACCGCAGATCCCTCCACAGTGGCACTGCCAACCCGATCCACTTCACCTCCTGTGATATCATCGGGAATCCGCACTTCCTTTGCAAACAATGCGTCCGGAAGGCTCAGCGGCAGCGAAGTATCCGGCTGGATCACCCGCGTAATCCTGACGGAACCGGCCCCGGAATTGGCGCCGTTGAACTTGAAGCTCGTAATGGCAGTGATGCTCGGATCCAGTGGATGCGTTCCATCCTTATTCGCTCCAGGCTCTTTGTTATTCTCTGGAACCCACGATCCGCCGCCGGCACCGCCGTTGCCCGGCAGGGGACCGCCGCCGCCTCCGCTGTACCCGCCGCCGCCACCTCCGCCGCCGTCGTTGCTCGATCCCGCTCCGCCGCCCTGCCCACCGCCGCCAAACCCGCCGGCTCCCCCCCTGGTGTACGTACCACCAGTAGCATTGCCGCCAGCGTTGCCGGTGATGTAAGACTGTCCACCCCAGGAGATGA
>JAIXPT010000026.1 GCA_027486095.1 Planctomycetaceae bacterium
CACATCCAGGCCTCGGGATTGATCCCTTCGCCCACGCTGCCGAGCAGCCGCAGGCTCGAAAGATCGCGGCCCTCGATGTGCTGCAATCCCCACTTCATGAACGAGCGAATCGCCGTGGGAGCCGTGTAGAAGATCGTTGGCTTCTCCTGCTCAATGATCTCCCAGAAGCGGCCTTCGTGCGGCGCGTTCGGGGCCCCCTCGTAAATCAGGATGCTCGCGCCGGCCGCGAGCGGGCCGTAGGTCACGTAGCTGTGGCCGGTGATCCAGCCGCAGTCGGCGGTGCACCAGAAGAGGTCTTCCTCCCGCAGGTCAAACACCCACTCGGCCGTGGTCTTGGCCCAGAGCAGGTAGCCGGCCGTGGTGTGCTTAATGCCCTTGGGCTTTCCAGTGGAGCCGCTCGTGTAGAGGATGAAAAGTGGGGCTTCGGAGTCCATCGGCGTCGGGGGCTTATCGGCGGGCATCCCGGCCACGAGGTCGTGCCACCAGACGTCGCGGCCCGGCACCATCTCACACGGCTGCCCCGTGCGCTTGAGCACGATCACGTGCTTCACGGTCGTGGGCGGATGCGAGAGCGAGGCGAGCGCGGCGTCGACGTTTTTCTTGAGCGGCAATTGGGCCCCGCGCCGCCAGCCACCGTCGGCCGTGATCACGGCCACGGCCTGGGCGTCGTGGTTGCGGTCGGCGATCGCCTCGCTCGAAAACCCACCGAAGATCACTGAGTGCACGGCGCCGATCCGGGCGCAGCCCAGCATCGCGATCACGAGCTCGGGCGTCATCGGCATGTAGATCGAGACGACGTCGCCCTGCTTCACGCCGAGCTTCTCGAGCCCGCCGGCAAACTTGCAGACCTCGGCATGCAGCTGCTTGTAGGTGTATTCGCGCCGCTCGCCGGTGGGCTCGCCCACCCACACCATCGCGATCTTGTCGCCCTTGCCGGCGGCGATGTGCTGGTCGAGACAGGCGGCGGAGGCGTTGGTCTGGCCGCCGACAAACCACTGGGCCACGGGTGGCTCCCAGTGAAGCACCTTCGCATAGGGCTTCATCCAGGGGAGGGCCTGGGCGCGGGAGTGCCAGAAGCCTTCGAGGTCGGCGGCGGCCTCGTCGTAAAGCCTCTTATAGTCGGCAAGCGAACCGATGCGGGCCTGCTTGGAAAACTCCGCCGGCGGCGGAAACACGCGGTCTTCCTGCATCACGCTGGCCACGCGGCCGGCTGCCTTTTCTGGCGCTGCCATGAATGAATGACCCCTCGTTGTTCAGATCCTTGAAGAAGCGTAGCAGAGCATCCGGTTCACGTCACGACCCCGCCGCCCCAGAGTCGCTCGAGAAACCGGCGCCACGGCATGATGCGAATATCCCTGACGACGCGTTCCTCGGATTCGTTGCACACAATGATTGCCAGCCTTGGCTTGTGAATCTCGGCGAACGCGCGAATTGATCGCATGTCGCGGTCGTCCACGCGCGCGGTTCCCTTGACCTCGATCGCCACCTCTCCCGCACCGACGACAAAATCCACTTCCGCACCGGCCTTGGTCCGCCAGAAACGGATGTCGTAGCCCAGCTCCGAATAGGAGGCATGGGCCGCAAGCTCCATGAACACGAGGTGCTCGAGGGCCCGGCCAAAGAGTTCCCCCCGTGGTTCCGCAATCCGTCGCTTGGTGAGCGCTCCCGCCACGCCGACGTCGAACAGATAAAACTTGGGCGCCTTGCTGATCACCTGCCGTTCCTGCCGCTTCTTGTACGGAAGCACGAGTTGGCCCAGCAGCGTGTCGCACAGGATTTGGAAGTATTCCTTGACGGTCTTGGCATCCACGCCGCAGTCGCGGGCGATATTGGCATGGTTCAGCAGCTCGCCGTGGCTGAAGCCCATCGCCTCGAAAAAGCGGGAAAACGCCGAAATATTTCGCGTGAGCCCCTCGGCGAAAACCTCCTCCTTGAGGTAATCGCGGACGTAGGCATCGAGTGATTTCCGCGGGTTGCTGGAAAGATAGTGCGCGGGAATGAGCCCATGATTGAGTGCTCGCAGGAGATCGAACTGGCCTGATCCGCGGGTGGGAAACTCAGCCGTCACGAGCGGAAACAGTTCGTAGCGCCACGCGCGGCCGCCGAGCAGATTGGCTCGGCCACGCTTCAGCTTCCGAGCGCTCGACCCACAGAGCACGAACCGCAGCCCGCGGTTTTCAATGAGCCAATGCACCTCGTCGAGCAGCGCCGGCACCTTCTGCACCTCGTCAAGGATGATCGGCCGCGCGAGGTCGGCTGCCGGCCTGGCAAGCAGTTGCTCGCGAAGCAAGGCCGGCCGCGCCCCGAAGTCGAGCGCGAGGTCGGTGCGCAGAAAGTCGTAGGTGATGCTCTTCGGGAAGGCGGCTTTGAGGAGCGTCGACTTTCCGGTCTTGCGCGCCCCCCAGAGAAACGCCGACTGCCGGGCCGGAAGGTCGAGCGAAAGCAGCCGTTGGAACTCGACCATGCGGGAGCGCGATCCTGTCTGGTTAAACTAAACGGGAGTATTGTCCTGTTTGGTAAGGACGTCAACCGGGCATCGAAGGCTCAAGAAAGGGCAGCCTGAAGGCTGCCCTACGGGCCGAAGGGGCTGGCATCGACGCCGTCGCCGAAGCTGATGCCGAGCGCGCGGGCCGCCTGCACGGCGGAGTGGGCGGGATCGACCGTGGCGGGCGTCGTGATCGCCTGCGAGATCGCCACGCTCGCGATGTCGGGTGGCCGGTAGCACACCATCTGCCCGAATCGCCCTTCGTGCACGAGCCGTACGGCGTGGGCCCCGAACTGCGTGGCGAGCACGCGATCGAAGGCCGTCGGCGTGCCGCCCCGCTGGAGATGGCCGAGCACGAGCGCCCGCACCTCGCGCTTCAGTCGGCCGGCCACTTCATTCGCCACGATCTCGCCGACACCGCCGAGTTTCACTTGGCGCCGCTCGACAACGCCCGCACCAAGCGCTCCCTTGCCGCCACCGTCGTGCACAAGGCCGCCGTCAGGCAGCCGGGCCCCTTCGGCCACCACGATGAGCGTGAAGCGCTTTCCTTCGCGCTCGCGATCGAGCACCTTCTGGCAGACGTTCTCAAACGTCCAGGGAATCTCCGGGATGAGGATCACGTCGCCGCCGCCGGCGATACCTGCGTGGAGGGCGATCCAGCCGGCGTGGCGGCCCATCACCTCGAGCACCATGATCCGCTCGTGGCTGGCGGCGGTGGTGTGGAGCCGGTCGAGGGCGTCGGTGGCACAGGCCACGGCCGAGTCGAAGCCGAAGGTAAATGCCGTGCAGCCGAGGTCATTGTCGATCGTCTTGGGCACGCCCACCACCGGGATGCCGTGCTCGTGCAGTTGCTGCGCGATGGCGAGCGAGCCGTCGCCGCCGATGCAGATGAGCCCCGAGATGCCGAGCTGCCGCACTGTCTCGCCCGCGGCCGCGAGCAGCTGCGGATCGATCCGCACCCGCGTGCTCTCGCCCACGAGGGCCGAGAATCGCCCCTTGTTTGTCGAGCCGAGGATCGTGCCGCCCTGGAGGAGGATGTTGGCCGTATTCGTGAGATCCAGCGGCATGTAGGCCACGGGGTCGACGAGCCCCTCGTAGCCTTTGAGAAATCCCACGCAGTCGTAGCCGAGCCGCAGCGCGCTCTTCACCGCCGCCCGGATCACGGCATTGAGCCCCGGGCAATCACCGCCGCCAGTGAGAATCCCGATTGTGGGCTTGGAGGGGGGCATGGGGGTTCACTCAAAGTCGCGGCGGGCCGCGGCCAGCACGCGGTCGAGCAGATCACGTACACGAATCGAGTCGGCCATTGTTTGCAAGTAGTCGAGATCAAGTTTCGCGGCATGAAGCCGCACGAGTCGCAATACGTCGTCCCATTGCCGCTCCGATGTCTCGTCGGTCATCCGAAACCACTCAAGCTTGGCGAGAATGGCATCCTCGACCGTCGCCACGGGGATCGGTTCAGTAGCCGGGGGCCCGAACGCCTCGGGCCGGGCTCGCGCGAATGCCGCCTCATCGAACTGACGCCCACGGTCGATGAAAATATCGATCTTATAGGAAGTCGGCAGGTGAATCAGATTGAAGCATTTCTGCTCCCGCACCGCAGCGCGGGCCGCAGCGGGGCTGGCGTAAAAGTCTGGGCCGCAGGCTTCGATCAAGGCCGCAGCCCCGGTCTCGGAAAGTGAGCAGACGAGATCAACGTCCATCGTCGAGCGGATTGCTCCGTGAAACGTGCTGGCGACACTTCCGCCGACATAATGCCTCACGCCCAGCCGACGTAGGGCGGCCACGACGGGTTCGAGCGCGGCCACGAGGTCATCGAAGTCGCTCACGCGTCGCGGGCTCCTAGCCAACGGCGGACATCGGAGGCCAGCTCATCTCCATAGGCGAGGGCCAGGTACCGAAGCCGCGCCTCTTGCTCCGTGATCCCCGGCTCGCCACGACGGATGACCGCGAGCGCCAGATCACGACCGCGCCGCGAGCTGGCGACCATTTTTTGTAGCCGCTGCTGCGGTGTGAGCCGACGAAAACAGTCGAGCTGGGCCTCATCGGCATCGGCCGACGTGTCTGAGACGTTTGCAGTTATTGGCATGGCACCGCTCCGCGCCCACATACTATACAAACGTTTCGTCTGGCGTCAAACGCCCTCCGGCCTTGACCGCGGATTCCATAACAGATACCATTTTGGCATGAAAACTACCATTGATGCCGCCGGGCGGCTTGTCGTGCCCAAGGCGCTCCGCGAGCAGTTTCACCTCGCCCCGGGGAGCGAGCTCGAGATCGAAGCCATGGGCGACGGCGTGATCATTCGCGCCGCCGACCGCGGGCCGAGCCTCGTGAACAGCGCCGGCGTGCTCGTGCATCACGGACCGCAGACTGCCGACCTCGACATTGCCGCCTTCGTGCGGCAGGAGCGGGAGTCGCGGCCACGGCATATCGGCCGGCCACGGCGATGAAGGTCTTTTTCGACACGTCGGCGCTCGTAACGGCGGTCGTCGACCAGCTGCCGAATCATGGGGCGGCGCTCGAGTGCTATCGACGGTTTGCCCAGCCCCGCCGCAGCGGCTCTGTGGCTGTCTGCTCAACGCACGTGATTGCGGAATGCTACGCCGCGCTCACGGCCCTGCCGCTGGCCCGCCGAATCCAGCCGGCCGAGGCAGCCAGGCTGATCGAGGAGAATTTTCTCGAGCATCTCGAGGTCATCCCGCTCTCCACCGCCGACTACAAGGCAGCCATCGCCCGCGTGGCGGCGCTTGGCCTGCGAAGTGGCGCGATCTACGACGCCCTGCACGTACGCTGCGCGGAGCGTGCCGACTGTGACCGCATCCTCACCTACAACACGGCCGACTTCGCCCGAATGGCGCCGCCGGGTATCGAAGTGGTGACGCCGTAGGCGGAGGATTGCGTGCTGTACCCAGCAGACATGATCCGAATCCGTCCTCAGGGATCACCACCGGCCGCAGCCCGGCCTGCTCACGGCCACGCACTGGATTGAGATTCGCCCAGCGAATCTCGCCTCTCACTATGCGGGCCATGCAGAAAGATCCTCCGACATCCCCTCCTCGGCGAGGGCTTTTTCGAAGCCGCGATCGAGTTTGGAGCATTCGCGAGCGAGGCGGCTTGCCGATCGCTCCAACTCTGCCCGCAGACCTCGCTCGATGAGGGCCCGCAGCGGCTGGCGGAGTTCTGCGGCCCGCTTCTTGGCGGCGATGAACAAGTCGTCCGGGAGGTCGACGGTGGTCTTCATATGGGAAGGCATATTCCCGTCTTTATTGAAAGTCAATCGTGAGCCCGTGCCATCATGGTCGATCGATCTCATCCGGCCATCACCTTCACTAGCCCGTGGCTTCGCGGATGCGGCTTCGAGACCACGATCTGAACGTCACACCCCAACGCATTCAAAAACCGAAACAACCGATCGCTGGAAAAGCCGTCGAGCCTTCCGGAAAGCAGCGCCGAGACCTTAGGCTGGGTGATGCCCAACACTTTTCCGGCCTCCGCCTGCGTGAGCCGCCGGCGCTGAACGATCTGGTGAATTCTGGCTGCAAGTTCTGCCTTCGCAAGATATTGGTTTGGGTTGGGAACGTTGATGTCGGCAAACACGTTTCCACTGCTGCGTTGAACACGGTCGGTTGGCATGTCACTTACCTTCGTAAAGTTCGCAGTAGGCGCGCTCGGTCCCCGTGATGCGATGCGACGATCTGCAAGACACCTGCTCCACCGAAGCCCTTAAGAGCCTTGACATTCAAGCCGCTCATGCCGAGTTGCGCCAGATACAGCGCATAACCGAACTCTCGCCGCACGGGACCTGGAAAACGACCTAGCGATTCCCTTGATGAGCCGACCCACTCGAGCGGCTTTGGGGACATCGGCTGCACGCGATATTCGGACACCGAATTATCCC
>JAIXPT010000324.1 GCA_027486095.1 Planctomycetaceae bacterium
CTTGTTGCCATGCACGATCGCATTGACGATCGCCTCTTCCACGGCGAGATGAATGCCGAAGATGTCGGTCGGCTCCCAGCCATGGTGGCCGAGCTGCTCGAGCAGTTCTTCCATGATCAAGCGGCTCGCGCCGCGCTCGCTCGGCAGATCGAGTTCCCGCCTCCATCCGCCTGCCGACGGGTCGGGTCGGGCACCGGCCGCAGCCTCGTGTGCCATGGTCTCCATCCCTCCGGCCGCTATTGGAAGGCGGCGATCGCCTCGGCCTCTTCACCGCGGATGTCGAACACCTTGTTCAACTTCGTGATCTGGAACACCTCGAGGATCTCGGGCCGAATGTTGCTCATCTTCAGGCGACCTTTCGCCGACTTCACCTTGCGGTCGAGCGTGATCAGTTTGCCGAGGGCGGCGCTCGACAGAAACTCCACGCTCGAGAAGTTCAGGAGGATGCTCTTGCGATTGAGCTGCTCCACCAGGCCGAACAGCTCGGCACCGAGCTCCTGGATGCTGGCCTCGTCGAGGATTTTCTTGTCGATGAAGCGCACGACGGTGACCTCTCCGACCTTCGACGTATCGATGCGGCGGTGGGCGGTCATGCGGAAGTCTCTCGAGGACAGCAGGCGATGAACGGAAAAGACGACAGGATGGTGAGCCGAGCCTGGGGCGGGCGAGATCGGGAAACCGTCTCCTGGCTGTGGAGCGTACCCTAGTGCACCCCGGGTTTGCCATTGGCGCTGATCGCGGCCGGGCGCTGCCAAACTGGCAGCAGTGTCCGGGATCGGCCAGGCCGGGGAGCCCGCCGGAGGCCCGCCAGAGCCTGCGAAAAAACAGGAGTTTGCCCGATTCCCGCCATTCCGGCGCGCCAGTTGCTTCCCGGAGGAGGACCGCTCTGATGATATGCCGCCGCTGCAGCCGGCGGCCGTCCCATTCCGACCCCTCCGACTCCGTTTCGAAAGGTAGCCCCGATGTCAGCCACCGCGACCAAGCCCGCCAAGAAGAAGTCGAGCCTCATTCCCCTCGGTGATCGCGTCGTCGTCGAGCGCGAGGAGAGCGAGCAGAAGACAGCCGGGGGCATCCTGCTTCCTGATTCCGCCAAAGACAAGCCGGCGCGGGGCGTGGTCGTGAGCGTCGGCGAAGGCAAGCTCGATGCCAAGGGGCAGCGTCACGCCCTGCAGGTGAAGCCCGGCGATCGCGTGGTGTTTACGAGCTATGCCGGCGAGCCGTTCAAGGTCGGCGACGACGAACTGCTTCTGATGCGCGAGGACGACATCCTCGCGATTCTCGGCTGAGCCGCGGTGTCCACCAGGTTTCACCATCCCGATCCACCCCCAGACATTCCCACCCCCAGAGGAGATTCGACCGATGGCCAAGATGATGGCATTCGACCAGGAAGCCCGCGAGGCAATGCGCCGCGGCGTGCAGAAGCTCGCCCGGGCCGTGAAGGTGACGCTCGGCCCCAAGGGCCGCAACGTGATCCTCCAGAAGAGCTTCGGCTCGCCGACGGTGACCAAGGACGGCGTGACCGTCGCCAAGGAGATCGATCTCGAAGACGTCTACGAAAACATGGGCGCGAGGATGGTGCGCGAGGTCGCGAGCAAGACGAGCGACGTGGCCGGCGACGGCACGACCACCGCCACCGTGCTCGCCGAGGCCGTGTTCAACGAGGGCCTGCGGGCCGTCGTGTCGGGCTGCAACCCCGTGCAGATGAAGGCCGGCATCGAGAAGGCCGTCGAGGAGATCACGGCCAAGCTCAAAGACATGTCGATCCCCGTGAAGGGCAAGAAGGAAATGGCCCAGGTGGCGGCCATCGCCGCCAACAACGACATGGAGATCGGCGAGCTGCTCGCCGAGGCCATGGACAAGGTCGGCAAGGACGGCGTGATCACCGTTGACGAGGGCAAGAGCCTCAAGACGGAGATCGAGTTCGTGGAGGGGATGCAGTTTGACCGGGGCTATCTCTCGCCCTATTTCGTGACCAACCCCACGCAGATGCAGTGCGTGCTCGAGGATTGCTACATCCTCGTCTACGAAAAGAAAATCTCGAGCGTGAAGGACATCGTGCCCTTGCTCGAGGCCGTGGTGAACTCGGGCAAGCCGCTCCTGATCGTGAGCGAAGAGGTAGACGGCGAGGCGCTCGCCACGCTCGTCATCAACCGCCTCCGCGGCACCTTCCAGGTGTGCGCCGTCAAGGCTCCCGGCTATGGCGACCGCCGCAAGGCGATGCTCGAAGACATCGCGATCCTCACCGGGGCCACGGCCGTGTTCGAGAACCTCGGCATGAAGCTCGAGAGCCTCGGGCTCGCCGAGCTCGGCCGGGCCAAGAAGGTGATCGTGGACAAGGACAACACCACGGTCATCGAAGGGGCTGGCAAGGCCTCGGAGATCAAGGCCCGGATCGCCCAGATTCGGCGTGAGATCGAGGCCGCCACGAGCGACTACGATCGCGAGAAGCTCGAAGAGCGGCTGGCGAAGCTGGCCGGCGGCGTCGCCAAGATCAACGTCGGCGCGGCCACGGAGAGCGAGATGAAGGAAAAGAAGGCCCGCGTCGAGGACGCGCTCCACGCCACGCGAGCGGCCGTCGAAGAGGGCATCCTGCCCGGCGGCGGAGTGGCGCTCCTGCGGGCCAGCTCCCAGGTGAAGCCCAAGGGCCTCTCCGAGGACGAGACGGTGGGCTTCAACATCGTGGTGCGGGCGGCCCGCGCGCCGGTGACGATGATCTCGTCGAACGCGGGCCAGGACGGCTCGATCGTCTGCGAGAAGGTGCTCGGCGGCAGCGGCAACTTCGGCTACAACGCCGCCACCGACGAGTACGAAGATCTCGTCAAGGCGGGCGTGATCGACCCGACGAAGGTCACGCGCACGGCGCTCCAGAACGCCACGAGCGTCTCCACCCTCCTGCTCACGAGCGATGCATTGATCGCCGAAAAGCCGAAGGACTCGAAGCCCAAGGCCGGCGGCGCCGGCCACGGCGGCGACTACGACATGTATTGACTCACGCCGCGAATGCGGCGGGAATCAATCGACCTGCAAGCCAATCGGGGCGGCCTCAGGGCCGCCCCGATTTTTTTGCGCGGGTGAGATCGTCGAGGGGCACGAAGCCGTCGGTGCCCGGCGGCGTGTCGGCCCGGGCACAGGATGGCGCGGCGATCTGCCGCCACAGGGTGCGCACGAGCCACACGCCGGCGGCGATGGAGATCGCGATTGCAAGGGCGTCTTGCATGGTCACCAGCCCAGAGCCGTGCCGAGCTGAAAGATGACGAATGCCGCGAGCCAGGCGAGCACGGTCATGTAGACGAACGTCACCACCGGCCAGACCCAGCTGCCCGTCTCCTTGCCGATCACCACGAGCGTGCTCGCACACTGCGCGCAAAGCGCGAAGAACACCATCAGCGACAGGGCCACCGGCAGGGTGAAGACCTTGCGGGTGGTGCCGTCCCACGTGGCCGACTTGAGCCGGCGCACGAGCATCGTGGCCCCTTCTTCTTCGCCCGGATCGACGTCGCCGAGGTTGTAGATCACGCCGAGCGTGCCGAGCACCACCTCGCGGGCCGGAAAGCTCGCGATCGCCGCGCAGCCGAGCCGCCAGTCCCAGCCCAGAGGCTTGACGATCGGCTCGATCACGCGGCCGGCCCGCCCCAGAAAGCTCTGCCTGAGGGCCTCGCCCTGCCGCTCCGCCGCGGTGAGCGACGGATCAGGCTGCACGGGCTTGGGGTAGTTGCCCAGGGCCCAGATCACGACGCTCATCGCGAGGATCAGCGTGCCGGCATTCTTCAAGAACGACCAAGCCGCCTCACGTACCCGTTCGAGCACCACGCCCGGCTGCGGCCAGCGCCAGCCGGGCAGCTCCATCACGAAGGGCTGGGGCGGGCCGCGGAACAGCGTCTGCGACAGCACCCAGGCGACGAGCGCGGCGACCACGACGCCGAGCGCGTACATCGCTGCCAGCACGACCGCCGGCAGCCGCAGCCACGAGAGACCCACGGCCACGTCGGGCACGAACGCCCCACAGAGCAGAAGATAGACCGGCAGTCGCGCTGAGCAGCTCATGAGCGGGGCCACGAGGATCGTGAGCAGGCGGTCGCGGCGGTTTTCGATCGTGCGGGCGGCCATGATGCCGGGGATCGCGCAGGCGAAACTCGAGAGCAGGGGGATGAACGACTTGCCGCTGAGGCCCGCGCCCACGAGCAGGCGATCCATCAAAAACGCCGCCCGCGCGAGATAGCCGCAGCCTTCGAGGAGGGCGACGAACAGAAACAACAGCGCGATCTGCGGCAGAAACACGACGACGCCCCCCACCCCGGCGAGCACGCCATCGACCACGAGCGACCGTAGCGCCCCCTCGGGCAGTTGCGATTCGACCCACGCTGCGACGGCGTCCATGCTCCCGGAGATGAGGTCCATGGCGGGCGTGGCCAGCCTGAAGATCGATGTGAATAGCCCGAGCATCACGAGCGCGAAAATCAGCGTGCCCCAGACGCGATGCGTGAGGATGCCGTCGATGGCGTCGGCCAGGCGTCGGCGGGGCTGTGCGGAACGTTGCACGACGTCCGCCACCACGCCGTCGATCCAGGCGTAGCGGGCGATCGCGTCGCGGGCGGCGGCCGGCCGGGCTGCCGCGACCGCGGCGAGGTGGCCGGTCAGATCGGGTCCGCGGGTTCGAACTTGGCTCGCCGCCGCGAGCACGCCATCGCAGAGCGGTTCGATGCCGGCGCCGCGGGGAGCCACCACACGAAACACCGGGCAGCCGAGCCTGCGGGCGAGGGCCGCGGGGTCGATGGCGATGCCGCGGTCGGCCGCGACGTCGGCGAGCGTGAGGGCCACGACGGCGGGCAGGCCGGCCTCGAGCGCCTGGCTCGCGAGAAACAGATTGCGGGCCAGATTCGTCGCATCGACGACGATGATGACGCAGTCGAGCGGTGGCACTCCCGCCATCTTGCCGGCCAGCGCGTCGGCGACGACCCGTTCGTCGGGGCTCTGGGGCCGCAGGCTGTAGGTGCCGGGCAGATCGACGAGATCAACCACGCGACCGCGGTGGGCGAAGCGGCCGATCTTCTCCTCGACCGTCACGCCCGGATAGTTGCCGACCCGCGTGGGGATGCCGGCAAGCGCCGTGAAGAGCGTGCTCTTGCCGGTGTTCGGGTTGCCGACGAGGGCGACCGTGAGCGGCCGCTCTCGACCGCCGGTCTCGGTCATGGCCGCCACCTCATGGAGCCACGGCGACGAGGGCCGCCTCGCGCCGCCGGATCGACAGCCGATAGC
>JAIXPT010000131.1 GCA_027486095.1 Planctomycetaceae bacterium
GACGGCCTGGAGTGCGGCATCAAGCTGGCCGGATTCAACGATGTCAAGGAGGGCGACATCCTCGAGTGCTACCGGATCGAGGAAGTCGCGCGGACGCTTTCGTGAGCACGCGACGACAGCTCAAGGCGGCCGAGGCGGTGCGAGGGGTGGTCAGCATGGCCATCCTGACGCAGGTGCGCGATCCCCGGGTGCAGGGCGTGACGGTGACGGCCGTGGAAGTGGCCCCCGACATGCGGAGCGCCGTGGTGCACGTGTCGGTGATGGGCAGCGAGGCGAAGCAGGAGCTCGCGCTCCGCGGGCTGGCGAGCTCCGCAGGCTTCCTCCAGGCACAGATCGCCGAAAAGATCGACACCCGCTACGTGCCGCGGCTCACGTTCAAGCTCGACGCGGGTGTCAAACGTTCCATCGAAATGGCTCGGGTGCTCGGTGAGGTGCTGCCGGCGGCGGCCACCGGTGCCGAGCACGAGGATGATTCACAGGGAGAGGCATGAGCACGTCGAAAAGCCAGCAGCCGAACCGGCAGCAACTGATTGCGAAGATGCACAAGGCGCTTCGGGCCCAGTACAAGCCTGTCACCCCGAACACGAGCCGGCCGATGCTCGAACAGGTGCTGTATGCCTGTTGTCTCGAGAACGCGCCGTATGACGTCGCGGAAAAGGCCCTGGCCCGTCTCCTTCAGGGCTACTTCGATCTCAACGAAGTGCGGGTGACCACGGTCATCGAGCTCGCGGAGACGCTCCACGACCTGCCCGATCCGGCCCGCGCGGCGCTGGCCCTGCGCCGGGTCTTGCAGAGCGTGTTTGAATCGAGCTACGCCTTTACGCTCGAAAATGCCAAGAAGCATTCGATCGCCCACGGCATCAAGACGCTCGAACACCTGCACGGGGCGACGCCGTTCGTCGTGCACTTCGTGGCCTCGACCGCGCTCGGCGGCCATTTCGTGCCACTCGATCACGGGGCGATCGCGGCGCTGTATCTCGCCGGCATCGTTTCGCAGGAGGAATACGACTCGGGCAAGGTGGCCGGGATCGATCGCTTCATCGCCAAGAAGTCGGGCCCCGAGTTCTCGTCGGTGCTGCATCAATTCGGAGTCGAGGTGCTGGCCAACCTGCACGGCAACACGGTGAAGAAGGTGCTCCAGGCCGTGAATCCCGCGGCGAAGGATCGCTTTCCGAAGCGTGGCGAGTCGCTCGTGGCGCCGGTTCCGCCGCCGCCGCCGGCGGGCAAGCAGGCCCAAAAAGCCGCCGACGCGGCAAAATCGGCCGCCGAAGAGCACCGCCCCGCCGGCCCGCAGGCGGCGGCCCGCCCCGCCGGCAAGACGCCGCTGCCGCCGCCGGGCTCGGGCCCCAAGCGCACCGCCGATGGCAAGCCGATTCCAGGATCGAAGCCCGGCCCCAAGCCGTTCGTCGTGAAGCCGAATGCAGCCAAGCCGCTCACGATCAAGCCCCAGGTGGAGGCGGTGCCGCCCGCGAAGCCGGAGCCGAAGAAATCGCCCGTGGTGAAAAAGCCGGCGAAGGCCGAGACACCGGTGAAAAAGAAAGACGACAAGGCCGAGCGTCGCCCCGTCGCCGCGAAGCCGAAGAGTGGGAAGCCGGCAGCGAAGCCGGCGGCTGGCCCACGTCATTCCACGCAACTGGCCCGACGAAAGCCCAGGTAGGGACAACACGCGCGACGGGGCATCCACGATGGCAGGGCATTCACACTGGGCGAACATCGCCCGCAAGAAGTCGCTGATCGACGCCAAGCGGGGCAAGCTCTGGAGCAAGCTCGCCAAGGCGATCATCGTGGCCGCCAAGCATGGCGGGCCCGATCCCGACGCCAACCTCCGCCTGCGGTATGCCATCGACGCCGCCAAGGCGGTGAGCATGCCGAAAGACAACATCCAGAGGGCGATCAAGACCGGCACCGGAGAGCTCAAGGGGGGCGATCTCGAGGAGTCGATCTACGAGGGCTACGGCGCCGGCGGCGTGGCCGTGATGTGCGAGATCCTCACCGACAACAAAAATCGCACTGCCCCCGAAATCCGCAAGATCTTCGAACTCTGTGGCGGCAAACTCGGTGGCACCGGCTGCGTGGCCTATTTGTTCGAGCGCAAAGGCCTCGTGCGCGTGCCGCAGGCGGCGTGCAGCGAAGACCGGCTCATGGAGATCGCCCTCGAGGCCGGTGCCGACGACGTGAAGCTCGGCGGCGACAAATGGGAGGTGACCTGCGAGCCACAGGCCATGGCGGCCGTCATCGATGCCGTCACGGCCGCCGGCCTGGCCGTCGATTCCAACGAAATCGTGCGCATCCCTACGAACTCAGTCGATGTGGACGACGTGGAGACGGCCCGCAAGGTGCTCGCCCTCGTCGAAAAGCTCGACGACCACGACGACGTCCAGAGTGTCTCCGCGAACTTCAACATCCCGGACGAAGCCCTGGCGCAACTGGCCCCTTAGGACAGGCTTCAGCCTGTCTATGTTCACGGCAAGTCTCGACATCCTGTCGAACTTGCCTTGGCAGGCCTCCGCCGGCTGGTGATGACCCGGCCCTCCGGGCCTGGCGTTCAACTCGTTGCTGCCGGCTCGGGGTTACCCCGTACCGTCTCGCCGGACGTTCGCCTTCGCCCTCCAGGCTACGGCTCACTCGGACCTGCCTCCGCTGCGCC
>JAIXPT010000215.1 GCA_027486095.1 Planctomycetaceae bacterium
CCAACAGGTCGGCGTCGGCCTCTTCGGCATCGACGACCTTGACGGTCAGGTCTTCCACTTCCTGGGGATTGGAGACGACGTCGTCCTCGAGCTCATCAAGCAGCGAATCGTACAAGGCTATTGCTCCTTCAAGGATCAAGAAGTCCCGGACGCAACGTCCGGACAAGGGCTATCCATCGGGGTGCCATTCCAGTCGCCACCCGCCGTATTGCCGAATCCATCTTTCGCGTGGCCGACAGTGTGATTCAAGGCGCGGCCAAGTCCAGTGGTCAAAAAAACAGCGTGGGCTCGGACCGCAGGGCTGAATCAGGGAGGCTGCGGCCTCGGGCTCGAGAGGAGGGGAACCAACGTCGTGGGCGAGGGTTTCCGGAAGGCCCACGATTATGCCGCTGCGGGGTGCGGAAGGCCAACTTTTTTTTCCTGAAAACGATGAAAATTTCTGGAAAATCGCCGGTGAATGGTAAAAAAATCCGACCGGCGAATTTCTGCGGCCAGCCCGCCGGACTCGCCCGCCTGCTGCGACACCCGGGGACGCGGTGGCTCCGGCGAACGCATCACGTCCTGCGGACCAGACCACGATGACCACATATCTCTTGCCCTGTGCCTGTTCCGCGGAGGTGGCTGTGACGGCCGGGCAGGCCGGGGGGCGGGTGGAGTGTCGGCAGTGTGGGCGGGAGCTCGCCGTGCCAAAACTCGGCGACCTCTCCCGCCTGCGCAGGCAGGATGCGGCGCCGCGCCCGCACGGCGTGGCCTGGCGACCCGCCCAGGCCGTCGTGTTTCTCGGAGCGATCGCTTCCGCAGCGGCGCTCCTGGCATCACTCTGGATCGGCCCCCGCGCTACCGGTGTGCTCGACGAGCGGAGCCTCCGGACGGCGGTGCGGGCGGTCGATGACCTGACAGCCTACCGGGTGTGGAGCGAGGGGCTCTCGCGCGTGGGTGTGCGGCGGCCGCCGGCCGACGAGGAACTGGCGCTCTTGCGGCAGACGCGGTTTGCCGACGGCATCCGCGGCGGGCTGCACCTCGTGGCGGCGTGTGGTGCCCTCGCCGTAGTGGCCGCCGGCCTCAGGCTCGCGCTGGCAGCGAAGCCCCCGCGCACGAGCGCCACGCCCGGCCGCTAGCGGAAGAGGCTCCAGCCCCGGAACGTGGGCCGCTGGGCCTGGTCGGCGTTGCTCCCCGACGCTCGCGCTTCAGCGGCGGGCTCCACCGCGCCCATGCCGAGCGACATGCCGGGCATCATCGAGCGGAGCAACGACGTCTTCTCGGCCGCCCGCGCTGGCGGCGCTTGGCCGGCTGCCGATCGCGGTGGCCGCTGGGGCTGGCGATCGCGGCTCGAAGACGTGCGCTCGACGTGCCTCACGGCCCGGCCTTGCTCGATCGATGGCGTGGAGGCCTTGCGCGGCGCGGCAAGCGCCGTGGACTCGGGCGCGATTGTTTGGGGGGTGGCTGTCTGGGGCGTCGTTATTTGGGGCGTCTCATCGGGCAGCTGCACGAACGATCGATCGGCCTCGAGGGCGATCCGTTCGGGCACGACGAGATAACGCATCGCCGGCTCGCGGGGTTGGGTCGGGATGGCGTCGGCGACGCTGGCCACGGGCGGCGTCGCGGGCTCGATGTCAGTCGGCGAAGAGCTTGCGACCATCACGGGCTCGGAGATCACGGGCTCTGCCACGGCGGGGGCCGGGGTCTGGCTCGCGACCTCGGTCTGGCTCGCGACCTCGGTCTGAATGTGAGCCTCAGCCTGAGCCTCGGCCGGCGGTGCTGCGGGCGTCGGGACTTCGGCCGGGGCCCAGAGATCGGGCTGGGGAGCCGCGGGCTCGACGGGCGCGGTGGGCGGGCTCGCCGCGGCGGCGATCTGGCCACTGTCGGCGGCGGCGGCCTTGGCGAGCTGCACGCTCAAGATCGGCTGCCCTTCACGCAGCGGATGCTTCAGCACCATGCCCTCGAAGGTGTCGCGCGGCCGCATGGCGGATGCGGGCAGCATCGCCTTCGGCCAGTCGCGGAGCGCAACGTCCCACACCGTGACGGGCGCTCCCTGCGGCAGGCTGCGCAGGGCCACGAAGATCGGCTCGCTCTCCACGCGCGGCTGCCGCTGGGCGAGATGCACGTCGAGCGTGCGATTGAGTCCGACGGCGGCGGCAGCCCCCGCGAGGAAGGCTGCGGCGAATACGGTCGAGGCCTTCGGACGCTGCGAACGAGCCGGGGCGCGACGGTCGGCTTTCAAGACGCTCATGAACTGACTTCCTCGCCGGTCGGGGTGTCCCGTGTGCCGATGACATCCCCTTCCAACGCAATCCATCGACTGTTCAGACTCGGCCCGCCCACCCCTTCCTCACCACGCGGGCTCGGGTTGCTCAGGTTCCGCAGCCTGCCATCGGGCCCGCCGCCGGCAGCGCCAAGGTTCGCTCAATTTGCCGCATTTGCCGGCGGGGCTGATCCGCTGCCGGCCGGTGTGGTGAAGAGCGGATCGGCTGGCCTGGCGAGGGGGCGGATCGCGAGCAGCCGCCGGGCGTGGCGCGACGACGAGGCATCGGTGAAGAAGGCATCGCCGGCCGTGGACGAAGCCTCGCCGGTGGCTCCGACGAGCAGTGTGCTTCCTGGCGGAATCGTCGTGGCCAAGCCGAGCCGCTCGAGCGGCTGCTGCTTCTGCCCGGTCTCGAGGCGGAACGCCCCCTCCTCGCCCACCCACGAGCGTTCGAGCGGGCCATGCTTCACGGTGGGCACCATTTCGATGCGCATCCGCCCATCGGCGGCCGGCCACGCCTTGAGGGCGAAGTAGGCGGTGGCATCGCGATAGGTTCCGCCATGCACCTCCGCACCGTCGTGTTCGAGGAGGATGAGCGGATTGAGGCCGGTGGCGGCGATCACTTCGGTGTCGCGGCCCGGCAGCAGCGACAGCAGCCTGCGCATCACGGCCGGCCGGTCTCCGGGCGC
The DNA here is from genome assembly GCA_027486095.1 of Planctomycetaceae bacterium. Taxonomy (GTDB): domain Bacteria; phylum Planctomycetota; class Planctomycetia; order Pirellulales; family UBA1268; genus RGVT01. Next base: position 2,932 of record JAIXPT010000215.1, read on the forward strand.
CGGGGCGCCGCTTTCGGCGTCGCTGGTGCGCGCCGTCGGCTCGAGCCGCGCGGCGAGATTCGGGGGCAGGGAGCCGGTCAAGAGGCCCACCCGCAGACCGTTCGCGGCCCAGCGCCTGCGGAGGGCGTGGTCGAAGGCCTGCTCGTCGGCGAGGTTCCAGAGCTCGTCGTGCCAGCCGGCGTCGGGGTCGTCGATGCGGGCAAACACGATCTCGAGTGGCAGCGTCTTCGGCGCCGGCTTGCGCGAGGCCGACGCGCCAGGGCCCGAGTCGTCTCCGGCCGGCGGCGGCCAGTGCCAGCCGTTGTCGGCGACGAAGGCAAAGCGGCAGCCGGCCAGCGCGCAGGCGCACACGATCGCGCACGCAACGTGGCTCGGGGCTCCGCGCACGGTCGGTCGCTCCAGGAGAACGAGGGCGGGAAAAACAGGGCGGGATGGGGCAGGGAGGGTAGCGGCCGTCGCCCGGGCGGGTCAACGCCGCAGTCTGCCAGGCAATCCTGTTCGGCACGCGGTTCCCGCTGGCCTAGAAGCCCGGAGCGGAAGCGACGGGACTCCGGGTTGCGTACCGCCTCTCGTGGGGCAATCGGCTGGCTTGCCGTACGCAGGACAGGCTTCAGCCTGTCAGGCCTCAAAGCGCCCAAGCCTCCCATGGAGCGACAGAGCGCAAGCTCTGTCGATCGACAGGCCTGGAGGCCTGTCGCTACGGGGAGCCCGAACCCCGC
>JAIXPT010000036.1 GCA_027486095.1 Planctomycetaceae bacterium
TATGGCAGCAACATCCGCACGATCCACTACCTCGACAACTGCCCCACGCTCGTGGCCGGCGGCGGCGCGAGGATCCGGCTCGGCGAGCATGTCGTCGTGCCCGACAAGACGCCGCTGGCGAACCTCTGGCTCACGCTGCTGCGGGGCTCGGGCGTGCAGGCCGAGCGACACGGCGACAGCACGGGCGTGATCGGCGAAATCATGTCTTGAACGAGTGGTCTCACACCTCGTCGCTCGGCGGAAACTGACGGCGGTCGAGGATGAAGATGGCCACTGTCAGCAGCACCGTCGTGAGCACGGCCACGGCGAGCACGTGGAGCCAGGCCGGCTGCGGATCGATGAAGAGCTGCATCTCCGTCGGCAGCTTCCGCTTCCACCCCATCCAGTGGACGAGCAGGCTGCGCAGCCTGAGGCTCACCGTCGCCTGATTGACGAGCGCCGGAATCGTGCCCGCCAAATACTCGACCACGAGCGCCACGCCCACGCTCGCCACGAGGGCCCGCTTGGGCAGCACGACGGCCGGGAGTGCGAAGAGCGCCGCGCGGCCCGCGCACGAGAGCACGACGAGCGCGGCGAACATCGCCCCCACGGCCATCGGCCGCTCCACCTCGGCCACGGCGAGCGCGAGCCCCGTGGCGGCGATCGCCACCGTGCCCGTCCAGAGCACCGCGGCCAGCCATGTGCCCACGAGCAGCGCCCGCCGCCCGTGGGGCCGCGTGGCCACGTGGGCCCACGTGCCCCGCTCGAGCTCGTCGGCCACCGCCGGGCACATCGTCACGAGCAGGCCGAGCATGCACACCGCCTCGGGGATCAGGGCATAGAGCAGCGCCACCTGCACGTCCGATGGCAGCCCGCCCCGCGCCGCCCGGCCCGCGGCCAGCATCACACCGGCAGGAAATGCCACGCCCACGGCGGCCATCGCCAGCCGCGGCCAGGTGACGAGCCGCGCCAGCTGAAACCCGGCCACCGCCCACACCGCCGCCGGCAGCTCCACGCGTTCGCCGCTCATGCCTTCACCCCGCGATGCAGCCGCACGAGATGCCCGAAGATGCCTTCGAGCGACCGATCGGCCGGTACGATCTCGGCAAGATGCAGCCCCTCGTCGAGCGCCCGCACCGCGGCCTCTTCGACGAACGCCACGGGCCGGTGTGTGGCGACGATCACGCTGTCGCCGTCGATCCTTACGCCTTCCACGCCGCCGATCCGGAAGGCGAGCTCGGCCAGCCGCCGGGGCTCCGCACAGCGAATCGTCACCTCGCCGGGCAGGGCATCGACGAGCCCGCGGATTTCGCCGGCTGCGCCGCTGGCCACGAGCCGGCCGCCGAGGATCACGGCCAGGCTGGCGTCGAGCGCCTCGACCTCGTGGAGCAGGTGGCTGGCCACGATCAGACTGCGGGTCGTGGCCCAGCCGCGCACGAGCGCCACGAGGTCGTGCCGGGCCACGGGGTCGAGCCCGTTGAACGGCTCGTCGAGCACGACGAGATCTGGGTCGTGGGCGATCGAGCCGGCGAGCTTCGCCCGCTGCCGCATCCCCTTCGAGAGCGTCGCGAGCGGCCGGCGGGCGGCCGCCGTGAGCCCCACTTGTTCGAGCGCGTGGTCGGCCCGGGTGGTCGCGGCCACGGCCGAAAAGCCGGCCAGCCGCACGAGATAGCGCACCCACTCGCGCGGCGTGGTGGTGCGGTCTAGAAGGTCGGCGGCCGGGCAGTAGCCGATGCGGGCGAGCACGCGCGGATGGCCGAACGGCGGCTCGCCGAACACCCGCACGCGGCCGAGCGTGGGCCGCAGCTGGCCCGTCACGAGCCCGAGAAACGTCGTCTTGCCCGCGCCATTCGGCCCGAGCAGGCCATGCGCACCGGCGCCGAGCTCGACCGTCACGTCGTTGACGCCGATCACCGATCCATACAGCTTCGTGACGTGGTCGAGGGTGATCATGGCCTCAGGCCCTCGCCGGGGCCGCCACGCGCCAGGCGAGCACGGCCGTAGAGATGATCGAGATCGCCACGAGCGACATCACCGGCGGCAGCACGGCCCGCGGCCGGCTCTCGACGCCGAAGATCCAGCCCTGCACCACGCCCACCGCGTGATACGGCGACATCCAGGCCCAGCGGTCGAGAGCGCCGTCGAGGCCGGCCGCCCGCGCGAGCCAGTGGCCGCGGCGCGGCGGCGGCTCCGGCTCTTCGCTCGCGCGGGCCACTGCCACCCCCTCATCGCTCGTGGCGGCGACGAGATCGGCCGTCGTCAGCGCCGAGTGGGCGATCCAGCAGGCGGCCCACGTGGCAAACCACGCAAAGCTCGCGATCCTGCTCTCGGCCGTGAGCGACGAATAGGCAAGTGCCAAGAGCACGGTGGGCACGGCGAGCACCACGCTCGCCGCGATGGCCCGCAGCGGCAGATCCCACGTCTGCGCGGCCACCACGATGCTCGGGCTCACGAGCACGCCGGCCAGCCAGAGCGCGAGCGCGGGCAGCACCGTGATCACCGCCACGATCGCGGCCAGGATGGCCAGCTTGCCGAGGATGTATTCGCTGCGGCCCACCGGCCGCGTGAAGTACACGAGCCAGGCCTTCGCCCGCAGATCGCCCGAAATGAGCGCGGGGGCCACGAGGCCGATCACCACGGCGAGCAAGACGGCCTGCGGCGCCCGCATGAAGGCGAGCAGAAGCCGCGTCCACACGAGCTTCCGCGTGGCCACGAGCCGCTCGGCGTCGGTCGCATGCTCGGCGGTAGCCGCGGCGCGGCCGAGCGTGTCGGCGAGCACCGTGCCGAGGATGCCCACGCCGTCGAGGTTGCCGCCGCGGGCGGCGCGCTCGGTGAGCGACGTCAGCCGGCCTTCTTCGACCGCCTGCTCGAAGGCGAAGAAGCTGGCCGCGAAAAAGATCGCCGGGCTCCACGCCAAGAGCATGGCACGCCGCAGCCAGCGGCTCTTCCACGCGAGCTTGAGGCCTGTCGTGGCGATCACGCCCACCGCGGCCGATGGCGGCAGAAGCCGCCCCGCCCAGCCGCGATAGCCCACCTCATGCAGCGGCATCGGCGCCCTCCGCGATCGCTTCGAGAAACACGTCTTCGAAGCCGCGGCGCACCGGCTCGAGCGACCGCACCGCCACGCCCGCCTCGCGGGCCGCCTGCCACACCGCGGCGACGGTGCCATCCGCGCGGGCCGCGACATGCAGCGTGGTGGCCCCCCTGCGCGTGGCCTCGATGCCGCGGCTGCGGAGCAACTCGGCACAGGCATCGAGCGGCCCCACGGCCTCGAGCGCGAGCTGCGGCAAGGCGGGCCGCGTGAGCTCGGCGATCGAGCCCGAGAGCCGCACCCGGCCGCCAGCCATCACGATCACGCGATCACAGATCGCCTGCACGTCGGGGAGCACGTGGGTGGAGAGAAACACCGTCTTGCCGTGGTCGCGGGCGAGCGTGGTGAGCCGGCCGAGCATTGCCTGCCGCTCCAAGGGATCGAGGCCGTTGGTCGGCTCGTCGAGGATCACGAGCGGCGGATCGTGGACGATCGCGGCGGCGAATGCCACTTTCTGGCGCATCCCCACCGAGAGCGTCTCCACCGTGCGATAGCGCTCCTGCCCGGCATCGCACCAGTCGAGCACTTCGTGGGCCCGGCGCAGCGCCTCGGTGCCCGGCAGCCCCGAGAGCCGGGCGGCATAGCGCACCATCTCGACGGCCGCGAGCCCCGGCACCGTGCACTCGTCTTCCGGCACCACGCCCACGAGCCGGCGCACCGCCCGCGGCTCGCGGGCCGAATCGATGCCGAACACCCGCGCCGAGCCCGCGGCCAGCCGCACGAGGCCGAGGATCGACCGCACGAGCGTGCTCTTGCCCGCGCCATTGGGGCCCACGAGGCCGGTGATGCCCCGCGGCACGGCGCACGTCACCCGATCGAGCACGGTCCGCCGGCCATAGCGTTTGACGACGCTTTCGACCCGCACCGGCGGGGCATCCGCGACATCGACGTGGGCTGCCGGGCTCATCACACCGCCGAATGTAGGCCACCCCTATCGTGGCTGCCAGCGCTCGTCGAAAAACCCTTCCGCGAGAATCGTGCCTGGCAGCTGTGAGCCACGCCCCTCAACCGTGCTCACGAGCGCCCAGTCGGGCAGCATCGGAATCTGCCGGGCATTGTTGAGGTAGGCATATTCCCGGAACGTGAAGCCGCTGTTCCAGACGACGTAGCGCCCAGGTCCGAGCGGGTTGGGATACACCAGCACTGGCAGGCTCGTGGCGGCCGGTGACTGCGCGGCACCGATGCTCCAGGTGTCGCCATTCCTTTTGACCGGCAGGCTGGGCAGAATCTTCGCGACGAGCGCGTTCGACTCGGGCGTGCCGAAGAGCACGAGATGCTTCGTCGCCATGTCGTTCGCCGAGACGTCGGCCGGGAGCCGTTCGACAACGTCGCCGCGAAAGTGCCGCCGCCACTCCCGCTTCGCCCGGGCGAACTCGTCGGCCACCCAGCGATCAGCCGCGGTCTTCGCCTCGTGCGTCGGCACGGGGCCGACGAACACGAAGGCGTTCATGAAGGCGTCGTCGATCGGCCCCTGGAGGCCGGGTCGCTTCCGCAGCCTCGTCTCGGCCGAGTTGACCGCATCGTCAGGGCTGCCGGTACGCCAGCCCGTGGAATCGTTGACGAATGCGGCTTGCCAGCGATCGCCTCCCGCTGGCGGCACGGTGATCGCGGTGCCGTCGATGCGCACCATCACCGGTCGCCTGGATTCGACGAGCCGCGCGTCGGCGGGAATATCGATGACAAGGCTCGTCACATTCGTTGTCGTGATCTCGACCGCCCGCGGCGAGGCCACGGCCGCACGCACGCGAGCCTCGCGCCAGTGCTCCCCGAGCCCCGTCACCGTGAGCCATGTGTGCGTGGGGTAGCGCAGCGTGTAGGTCGTGAAATCGATCGCGGGCGGCGCTGCCGGCTTCCCCTGCGTGGCAGCCCGGGCCACGAAGACCTCGATCTCGATCTTGGAGTCGGGATGGATCTTGTGCGCCGTATCGGGCCCGATCACGTGCGGGATCTCGAACCCCCGCGCCGCGCATGCGGCCGCCATGATGTCGGCGGCCTGCTTCTGCTTGTCGAGCGCGCCGCTGTAGGCGATCGTCGGCAAGTGCCGGAGATTGTTCGCCCAGTCGGGACAGTCGTACCAGTGAAGGAGCTTCGCCTGCGCTGCCGTGGGCTCGAACGCCTGTTGTTGGAACGACCGCAGAAACTCGCGAGTCTCCGCGAATCCGGCTCCGGGGGTCGCCGCCAGCCACCTGCCTGGATCGTGCACGGCGAACTGCCAGCAGCCCGCACCGCCCATGGAAAACCCGCGGATCACCACCCGATCCTCGTCGATCGGAAACAGCGTCTTCACATGGGCGATCGCTTCGAGCACGTCGATCTCGCCGGCGAATTTGAACGCATTGGAATAGCGGCCGTAGGGATGGAGCACGATCGTGTCGGGCGGCGCGATCTCACCGACCGTCGCGAGCCGCTGGGTGAGAAATGCGACCTCGCTCACCTTCTCGCCACGGCCGTGGAGCCAGACATCGAGCCGGCGCGGCCGCGCGTCGCCCTCCGTGAGCCCCGCCGGCACGATGAGGCCGTAGGGCTGCACGGAGCCGTCGATCTGCGACACAAAGCCGCCCACCGTGAGCCGCGGCCCCTTCTCCACCGTGCTCCCTGAGAGCACGAGCCGCGCACTCGAGGCCCCTGCCCCGAGCGCCTCGAGCCGCTCGCGCCCGCGCGCCAGCAGCTGTTCCGCGTGCTCGACCTCCTGCTCCGAATAGAGAAAGCGGTCCTCGACGGCCAGCCGCACAGCACGAGCGAAGACAAGCACTTCGGCACGGTCGCTCGCGCCGGCCCGCTCGACCGCGGCGACACCATCGACGAGCGCCGCCGCGCCAGCGAGCAGCCGCCGCTTTGCCTCCTCGTCGAGCTCGATCCCGGGCGGCGGAATCGGCCGCACGCTGCCGGGCAGATTGTCGCCGGGCCCGTCGGCGACGCAGGCCGCCACCGGTGCCAACGCCACGAACACGAACGCACCACCAAAAAGCCGTCGGATCGATCGCTTCATCCGCGGCAGGATACCACGCCAGGGCCGGAGGGCCGGGGCCTCACCAGCCAGCGGAGGCTGGCCACGGCATGTTCGACAGGATGTCGAGGCATGCCGTGAAACCGTAGCGACGGGCCTCCAGGCCTGTCGAATGCGGGCTCCATTCGACAGAGCTGGAGCTCTGTCGCTACGCCGGACGCTGGAGCTCTGCCGCTACGGCGGGCGCTGGAGCTCTGCCGCTACGCCGGACGCCAGGCCCGGAGGGCCGGGGCATCACCAGCCAGCGGAGGCTGGCCACGGCATGTTCGACAGGATGTCGGGACATGCCGTGAAACCGTAGCGACGGACGGCTGCTCAGTATTGTGCACGAGGCCGTACCATTTGTCGAAAATCGCCCTGATTCTCGGTCCGTACGTGCATTTCACGGCGGCCGAGTTGGGGCGGTTCGCGATCAAGCGGCGGCCATCCGGCTAACGTTCAGGCCCATCGGGCTCTGACCGGCAGGCGGATGACGGAGGAACCCCTCGGTGACCACTTTCATGGTCGCCATGAGGATTTCTCTAATGTTTGACATTACTTCTAGTCCCGGCGACGCCGGGCATGGCTCGTTTGGTTCCCCTGACAATTCGAATGGATATCGACACGGCCGCGGCCGGCTCCGCGGCGATGACTTTGGTTTGACCGCGCGGCCCAGCCTGCTGGGGCTGGCCCGCACCTATCTCGAAACCCAGACCCGGCTCTGGCCGGAACTGGCCGGCACGCCCGCGGTGCCGACCATCACGGACGCCGTGGTGGAGGCGATGGCCGACGACTTCGAGCGTCGGTTCCGCACCCAGTCGATGGACATCTTTGATCCGGCCGGCCTCCGGCGGGTCTGGACCGACATCGGCCTCGGCTACGTCCGGTTCAGCGACGAAGGGTCGAATCCCCGGTCGCTCGATCAGCAGCTGATCAACGTGCTGCAGCGGGCCCGTCGCGACGGCGTCTTCATTCCGTGGCACTACATCTGCGCCGACTATGCCGTGAGCGGCACGCTCGCGTGCCGTCGCGGCTACATCGTCGCCAAGATGCTCGTGGAGCGGCGGGCGGAGACGGGCGTCGCCTGGTTCATCATTGACGACCTCGGCCGGATGAACCGCAACGCTCTCGAGTCGCTGCGGCTCGGCGAGTTGGTCGAGGCGACGCAGGTGCGGCTGATCGGTGCCAGCGACGGCTTCGACAGCAGCAACCAGCAGTCGAAGATCATGCTGGCGATGATGAGCTCGTTCAACGAGGTCTTCATCGATCAGCTCAAGGCGAAGGTGCACCGCGGACAGACCGACGCCTTCAGGCGAGGCGAGATCGTCCAGCACCCAGGCTTCGGCTATCGGCTGGTGGACGTATTGACGCCAGAAGGCAAGCCCGAGCTCACCCGCAAGGGAACTATCAAGAAGCGGGTGGAGATCGATCCGGAGGCGGCCGAGTGGATCGTCCGCGGCGCCGAGATGATCGTTCGCGACAACCGCAGTCCTGGCGCCGTCGCGGTGGTGTTCAACGACAACAACGTGGGCGGTGCCCGGACGTGGTCGAGCAACCGCATCCGCAAGCTCTACGCCCGCGAGCGGCTCGTTGGCGTGGAGATCTTTCGCAGGACCAAGCAAGTTCGCGACCGCGACACCGGCCATGTGGACGTCGTGCAGAAGGATCGCGCGGAGTGGATGACCCGCGAATGCCCGGAGATGCGGATCCTCTCCGACGACTTGGCCGACGCCGTGAAGGCGAAGCTCAACCTGGGCAGCATGCGGTTCGGGAAGAACGCGGCCGAACTCCGTCGGGACGGGAAAGACGCCGGGCGGCGGGTGGATGTCTACCCGACCGTGCTCGTCCGTCCCGTCTGCGGCGGCTGCGGCAAGCCGATGGCCTTGAGTCGGTCCACCGGCAAGTACAAGAGCTTCGTCTGCCTCAACTCGATCCACGGCGGGCATGGGTGCCGCAACAAGGGCAACAAGTCGGCGAGGATCATCGACGAGGCCGTCCTCAAGGCCGTGTCGGCCCAGATCCTCGACGAAGGCTTCATCACGGACCTGACAGCCGAGGTGAATAACCGGCTGGCAGAGACCGTCCGGCGGCCCCAGGATGCCGTAAAGAAGCTTGAGCAGGAGATCGCCAGCCGGCAGCGGCAGGTCGGCCGGCTGACAGAGCGGCTTGAAAAGGTCCAGGATGCCGGCGGCCTCGACACCATCTTCGACAAGGTTGCGGAGCTAAACCGGCAACTGGAGGCCAAGCGGGCGGAGCTCAAGGAGGAACAGCGGCGGAATCGCCGGCCGCCGGTCACGACAGTCAAGGAGCAGGAAGTCGTGGTGGCCCTCACCCAGCTCCGGGAGGTTCTCCTGTCGGACGTGGGCCGGGCAGCTCCGGTGCTGCAGGCTCTCGTGGGCGACGTGGTGATCGAGTCTCGGCAGGTCGAGGGGCAGAAGCGGCCGGAGATGGTCGCCAAGTTCACGATCGACGGAATCCCGGCCATTGCCGCGCTCGACCGCGGCAAGGCCGCCGGGGCCAATGATCCAACGGTCGGCCTTTGGGAGTTCCTGAATACCGGCCGTTGGATAATACTCGGAAAGGCGCCCCGCGGCCGCCGCGACGTCGTGGTTCCGCTGCGCCGGATGCCGAAATATGAGGCGATGCTGCCACAGATCGTCGAGATGGCGGAGGCCGGAGCTGGCATCGACCTGATCTCCCGGGCACTGGGCATCGGGGCGGAGGTCGTGCGGGACGCGCTCCACCTGCACGAAACAGGGCAGCGACCGCCCGGCCGGGTCGATGGCCGTCGCCGCCAAAGTCGCCAGTCCGGCCAGCCGTTCGAGCCGAAGTATCGGCAAATCGCGGTGGAGGTGGATCGCCGCAGGAAAGCCGGGGAGGGGTTCGATCGGCTGGCTCGCGAGATGAAGGTCAGCCGCGGCACAGTCTTGCGGGCCTACGATTTCGCGAACCGCGACGAGGCCGCCGCCGCAGCCCGCGAGGGCCGGAAGCCGACGCGTCCTCCCTACAAGTGGAGCGATGAATCCCGGGCCGCGAAACGCAAGTCGCGGGGTGCGTGACTGCAGTTGGAGCCTGTGACGCCCGCAGGGGCGTGCGCCACAGGCCTTCCGAACCGAGATGTCCCGCGGGTTGAGGCAGCAGGTGAGAAGGCGGCTCTGGTGAGAGTCGCTCGCATCGGCCTTGTCGCAGCACTAGTGTACGTGCGCACACTTCCCCCGTCCGTGCCCCGGTGCGCCCATGGTCGCCGTGCTGACTGCGTCGCCGACGCGGTCCAAAGTCCGCCCGCACGTCGGCACTGCGAGTTCCCGCCGCTACGA
>JAIXPT010000160.1 GCA_027486095.1 Planctomycetaceae bacterium
CCAGGCCTGTCGAATCGACAGAGCTGGAGCTCCGTCGCTACAGCGGGCGATCAACAGAGCTCGAACTCCGTCGCTACGTGGGTGCGCACAACGTTAGGCCCGGAGGGCCGGGTAAATTCCAGCCGACAGCGTCGGCCAAGCGAAAATCGGCACGACGCCGATGTTTCGCGTGAAGACAGCCCTGGAGCTCCGTCGCTACGTCGCCGTCACGATGCCCAGCCGCACCAGCTGCGGCAGGCTGGACGTGATAAACGCGTCGCAGGCTGCAGTGATCAGCTGCCGCCGTGCCTCGGCATCGACCACCGGCTTGCCTTCCTGCTGAATCGAGCGACCTGTAGCGACGAGCCGCGATTCCACCCGCTCGACCAGGCCGCCGCGGCCCCCTTCGAATAGTTCGTGCAACACCGCGGCATCGAGGTCGCCCAGGGTGTGGCCGCTGCCCGTCTTTTCGCTGGCGAGCGCGACTGGCCGGCCGCCGAGCGCGTCTGACACGAGGATCGCCCGATTGAATGCGGACGGGAGCGACACGCCCCCTGCGAACGCCGAAGGCGCAGGCTCGAGCGGTGAATTCGCGAGCTCGAAGATTCCCATTGCCACGCCCGCATCGACGGCGCGAATCACATCTGCCGCGGGCGTGCCTTGCAACTCGGGCGCGGCCACGACTTCGGAAAGCCGGCGGCTCGGGCCGCCGAGTAACGCGAGCAAGCGCTCATAGAGCGGCCCTTGAATAGTGGACGTCACGACCCCCAGGTTGACCGCATGAGGCAGCGTGATGCCCGGCCTCGCCACGTGGAAATGCAGATCATCTACGAGCTCGAGCCGATCGACCGGGCTCGCCATCAGCCGCGGCTCCTTGGCGTAGATATCCCAGCGAAAAGCGGTGTTGGCACAAAAATCCTTGTGGGCCTCGGTCACAAGGCGATCGCTGGTGGTGCGGAACAATTCCTGAAACTCCGGCCGCACGCAGAGGTCCCAAAAATTCGTGAACACCGGCAGGCTGCCCACGAACGACAGCCCGGCCCCACCGAACATGCCGGCCACCTCGCTGAAATAAAAGCTCGTCCAGTGCTCGTTGAGATACTCGTGGGCGAGATAGCGGATATCTTGCTTGAGGAGGCCATCGACATAGGCAGCGGCCTTCGGGTTGTCGTCGAAGTAGCGGGCATGCCGATCGCGAATGAAGACGAGGTAGGCCAACGCGTCACGGATTTTCTGCACGCTGTCGCCCTGACGGAGCTGGGCATACTGGCGAAGGATGCCGCGGATCGGCTGCAGGTGGGCCCAGCCGGGCATCGAGTTGTAACTCACGAGCAAGAGGCCGCCCGGTGCGAGCCGCTGCCGCGCGATCGCGAGAATGTCGCGACGCACATCGTCTGACACCCAGCTGAATACGCCGTGCAAAGCGATAAATTCGAAGCGGCCGATATCGGCCGGGAGACCGGCGAAATCCGACGTGATCGCGCGGGCATTCGCCAGCTTTCCTGCTGCGATGTCGCGATCGATCGACGCGACGTGCTCGGGATTCACATCGACGCCGATGAACTCCCCGCCCGGATTCGCAGCCGCCAGTGTCGTGAATGAGCGGCCGAGCCCGCAGCCGAGCTCCAAATAGCGGAAGCCTGAGACAGCTGCTGGCGGCACGACACGATTAAGCGCGGCGACATACGAGAGCGCTGCCGGCGCCATGTGTGGATAGAAACCCGGGATGTAGGCGACATCGGTGATATAGCCGGCTGCGCTCGCCGCTTTCGTCGTCATGACCGTAGCTCTCCTGGGGGAATCCACCTGGCACGGGGGAGGGACCGCAATGTAGCGACAGGCCTCCCGGCCTGTCGAATCGACAGAGCTGGAGCTCCGTCGCTACGTGGGTGCGCACAACGTTAGGCCCGGAGGGCCGGGTAAATTCCAGCCGACAGCGTCGGCCAAGCGAAAATCGGCACGATGCCGATGTTTCGCGTGAAGACAGCCCTGGAGCTCCGTCGCTACGTGGGTGCGCACAGCGTTAGGCCCGGAGGGCCGGGTAAATTCCAGCCGACAGCGTCGGCCAAGCGAAAATCGGCACGACGCCGATGTTTCGCGTGAAGACAGCCCTGGAACTCCGTCGCTACACATCGGCCGTGAGCTTCCGCCATTTGCGGATGATCCGCCGCCGGACGCTCGCAGCCTCGGCCGGAAGCCGGTGGAGCCCGAGCGCCCTGACGGCTGACCGCCTGCGGGCCACCGGCTCGACGGGTGTTTCGAAGATCTTCGTGAACTGGTCGAGGATCGCGGCTGACGAAGCGCACGCCGGCACGCGGTTGCCCCGGAGCCACGGCCGGGCGAGGAGCGCGGCCTGGAGGCCGGGATCGCGATCCACCGCCACTACGCGGTCTACGAGATCGTCGAGCGAGCGGCGCGTGAGCGGGCCCTGATCATGCACCGAGAGAAAACTGCGCGTGTCGAAGTCGCGGCCCACATAGGGATCGCCCCAGTAGATCGGGATCGAATCCACGAGCATCGGCTCGACGATTTTTTCCGTCGTGTAGCCTGGATACGACTCGTTTTCAAACGCGATCGTGAAGCGATAGTCGGCGAGAAACGCCCGCTTGTCGGCCACGCGATGGCCGAGCGTGTTGAGCACCTTGCCGCCCGAATCGACAGGCTTGTAGCGGGAGAGGCGGCGGAAGAATTCGTTGCGCGATCGGCAGAGCGGATTCGACACCACGAACGCGCAAAATTTCGTCTTGCGGGCGAGGATGGCCGCGGGGTCATACGCGACAGGCTTCACGAGCGCCTCGGGGGCGACATAGAACGGCCAATGTGGCAGGCGAAAGTGCCGCGGATGCGCCGTGTGCTCGAAGGTGAAGGCCCAGTCGCAGGCCTGCCAATCAGGCGGGAGATTTTCGCCCGTGTAAAAAATCCGCACGCAGTCGTACCGCAGAAACTCCTTCCGCCGCCGGCCCACATAGGCATACACCACGTAGTCGGGGTCGTCACAGATCTCGAGGCGATATCGCGGGGCGAGCAGCCGCGTGAAAAAATTATCGCGGGTATCGAAGCTGTCCCAGAACCCGACAAACTTGATGCGGATCGTGCGACGGGAGTCGTTGCCGACGCTCGGCATGGCGCTAGCGGATCGGCACGAGCGGCAAATCGGCCGCGGGCGCGGCTACGGGCACAGGCATGGCCGGGGCGAGCGGCTGAAGCGCGACCGGCGGCGCAGCCACTGGCGCCTGAATCACACCTGGGGCCACCGCCGCCGGCTGCGGCACCACCGACACCCGCGCTGCGGGCGCCACGGCCTGGGCAGACTTCGCATTCAAGTCGTCGATGAGCTGCTGCACTTCCGGGCGAATGCCGATGCCGCGCGCCTCGAACACGTCGGCCGGCGTGACGCCGAAGCGACCGTAGAGCATCGAATCGGCATTGTGATCGACTGAGATATCCGAGCCGCCGAGAGACACCCCGAGAAACAGGCCCCGGCTGCGGGCATAGGAATAGATCTCGGCGCCGAGCCGGGCATCGGTGCCGGCATTGGCCTGGCGACCCACCGGGCCGGCGGCGATCGACGCATCGGCTCCGAGCGTCACCTTCTGGCCCTGCAAAATTCCCTGCAGGCTCCGCGGTGTCGCGAAAATGAGCACGATATCGGCGGCCTGCACGCCAGCCTGAAACCCGAGGCTGCCACCGCCCATCGTCACGAGCACCGGGGCCGACCACGTGCGATCGGGCTTCCGCACCGAGAGCACGCCCTTGCCATAATTGACACCGAGAATGAAACCGCCCTTGATCATGTTGGGGAAGATCGCAATCCCCTCGGCCCGCTGGAGCATCGCCGGCGGCAGCGACTCGATCTCGAGCCCGAAGAATTGATCGAGCGCGTTTTTCGCACCCACGACCGTCTGCACCTCGGCCTCGCCGTAGGTCATCTGCTGGGCGGGGGCGGCGGGGCCAGGCAGCGTGCCGAGGGCACACGCGCAGGCGATCACAAACCGGGCACGCATGGCGAATCCTTTCGCGAGGGGGGAACGTGTCCCAAAGTCTATCCCAGGGCTCTTTTCCACAAAAAGATGGAAATCCGCGGAGGTTCGAACTAGGCTAAGAATTATGCGAATCGCCACGCTCCGCTGCCTGCTCGGCCTTATGACGGCCTTCTCGATACCGCTCGCCGCGGCCCGGGCCGACACGATCTACGCCACGCTCGCCGGCAATCTCGGGGCCAGCAGCCAGACGAACGGCTCGATCCAGTTCTTGCCGCTAGTCGGAACGAAGTTCGCCCAACGCTTCACCACGGGCACACTCCCGGCGATCGGCGACGGCGACGCAAGCGGGCAGATTCTCTATCGCTTCAGCTGGGATCTGTTGGCTGCCCAGGGTGGATTCGATCCCAGCGATGAAGACAATCCGTTTCCCACTCGCGATACGACCTATGCGGTGAACGTGCTCACGGACGCGGGCGGCACTCCAGGCACGAGCCTCCTTCCCGGGCCCGTCACGGGCAGCCTCTCAGCGCCGGGCGTGGTGGCGTTTGCTTTTGCCGACCTCGTGGCCAGCCCACAGCTCACCCTGCAATCGAACACGTCGTATTGGCTCACCGTGGCATTCCAATCTGCGAGCGATACGGTTGGGCAGCCCTTGCTCCTCCCCTTTACCACCGGCTCGAATCAGACGGGCCCCGGCACCATCGACAATCTCATGGTGGACACCGGCAACGGCTGGGGCGGCATCTCCGAGCGGGCGATCGTCCAGGTGCAGGCGGAAGTGGTGCCGGAGCCTTCGGCCATCGCCCTCGCGGCCGCCGGCCTCGCGATCGTCGCGTGGCGGTTCGGGAAGCGGCCGCGTTGACGGTTCAATCGCTTCCGCTCGGAGTTTGGCGCGAGATGCTCCGATTTCCCTTCGGCTCACGCCTCGGGCTTCCTGGGGGCGAGGCGAATAGGAAGCCCGAGGCGTGAGCCGAGAGGATGCTCCGCCGTCGCGTGATCACAACCGCGCGTGGGCCTCGCGGAGCAATTCTTCCGTCTCGTCCCAGCCGATGCACGCGTCGGTGATCGACACACCATACTGCAGCGTGGATCGGTCACTCGCCGCCGGCTGGCTGCCCGGGTGGATGTTGCTTTCGAGCATCATGCCCACGATCGACCTGTCACCGGCCCGCCGCTGCTCGAGCACGTCGCGCCACACGACCGACTGCCGCCGCGGATCCTTGCCCGAATTCGCATGGCTGCAATCGACGATGATCCGCGCCGGCAGCCCGGCCGCCTCGAGCCGGGCGCGGGCGTCGTGCATCACGTCGGCCGAGTAATTCGACCCGCTGCGGCCGCCGCGGAGCATGAGCACGCCCCACGGATTGCCGGTGGTCGAGACCACCGCGGTGCCCCCTTCATTGTCGATGCCGAGGAAGCTGTGCGGGGCCCGGGCCGACTGCATGGCATCGACCGCCGCCTGGAGCGAGCCATCGGTGGAGTTTTTGAAACCCACCGGCATCGAGAGGCCGCTGGCCATCTGTCGGTGCGTGGGGCTCTCGGTGGTGCGGGCGCCAATCGCCCCGAGCACGATCGTGTCGGCGATGTATTGCGGCGTGATCGGCTCGAGAAATTCCGTCGCCGAGTAAAGGCCCATCCGCGCCACCTCGATGAGCAGCCCGCGGGCCAGCCTGAGGCCCGTCGCCACGTCGAATGAATCGTCGATGTGCGGATCGTTGATCAGCCCCTTCCAGCCCACGGTCGTGCGCGGCTTCTCGAAATACACTCGCATCACCACAAGCAGCCTGTCGGCCACGCTAGCGGCCAAGGCCTTGAGCCGGCCGGCATACTCGCGCGCTGCATCGAGATCGTGGATCGAACACGGTCCGACGACGGCCAGAAGCCGGGGATCCTCGCCGGCAAGCACGCGCTCCACGGCCCGCCGTCCCTCCACGATCGTGGCGGTGGCCGCGGCGTCGAGCGGCAAGATCGCCATGAGCCGCGCCGGTGGAATGAGCGGCTCGAGGCTGCGAATCCGCAGATTCGACGTGGCGTGCGCGGCGGCGGAAGCGGCTGGATTCATGCAAACCACTGTAGTTTCAGCGACACGCGCTTCCTAGGGCTCCCCGTATCCCCTCGCCGGACGGCAGGGCAGGCGGTAATCACCCGCATTCGGAGCCGGCGGCACGCTGCTCCATCGCCGAGGGCGATCGCTAGTCCAGTCTCAACTGTGATGGTGCGCTTGGAGTAAGCCGCGTATCTGCCCATCGGCTCTTGCGCATCGCACCGACCGTCTCCGCCGGAAGTTCCCTGCGCCTACGAGTTGGGGGAGGATCGGGGTCGTCCCCTACCATTGAGACGGCGTATTTGACCAGCGCAGCCATGGATGGCGCAGCGAATGCGCTCTGAACATAGTCCAGGCAAATCCGAGCGAGCCGTAGCCTGGAGGGCGAAGGCGAGCGTCCGGCGAGATGGTAGGGGCGACCTCGAGCCGGTGCGCTTTCAACCAGGCATGACGGGCTGAAGCCTGCCTCACAATGCGGGGATTTGACCGGGTTGGGATGCGCTGGTTCAATCCGGTTCCGGAGCGGCTGCGAGGCGGCCGACAGGATGAGACACCGGCGGACGGGAAGGAACTCGCGAGCGTGACCAGGCATATCTTCGTGACCGGCGGCGTGGTGAGCTCCCTCGGCAAGGGGCTCACGAGCGCCTCGATCGGCATGCTGCTCGAAGCCCGCGGACTGCGGGTGAAGATGCAGAAACTCGATCCCTATATCAACGTCGATCCCGGCACGATGAGCCCCTACCAGCACGGGGAGGTGTACGTGCTGGACGACGGCAGCGAGACGGATCTCGACCTCGGCCACTACGAGCGCTTCACCTCCACCAAGCTCACCCGCGAGAGCAACTACACGACGGGCCAGATCTATCTTTCGGTGATCAACAAGGAGCGGCGGGGGGAGTTTCTCGGCAAGACGGTGCAGGTGATTCCCCATATCACCAACGAGATCAAGGAGATGGTGAAGAACCTCGCCGACTCCGCAACCGACGTCGTGATCACGGAGATCGGCGGCACCGTGGGCGACATCGAGAGCCTGCCGTTTTTGGAGGCGATCCGGCAGATTCCGCTGGAGGTGGGCCGCGAAAACTGCATGTTCATTCATCTCACGCTCGTGCCCTATTTGAAGGCGGCCGGCGAGCTGAAGACCAAGCCCACACAGCATTCCGTGGGCATCCTCCGGCAGATCGGCATCCAGCCCGACGTGCTCGTGTGCCGCACGGAACGGGCGCTCGACGTGTCGGACCGCGAGAAGATCGCCCTTTTCTGCAACGTGCCGCTCGACGCGGTGATCGAGGAGCGCGACAAGGATTTCTCGATCTACGAGGTGCCGCTCTCGCTGCAGTCGAACAAGATCGACGACCTCGTGCTCAAGCGCTTCGGCATGCAAGCCGGACCTGCCGACCTCGACGACTGGCACGACCTCTTGCACCGGCTGCGGAACCCGGAGCACGAGGTGTCGATCGCGCTCGTGGGCAAATATGCCGAGCACCGCGACGCCTACAAAAGCATCTACGAGGCGCTCGACCACGGGGGCATCGCCCACAAGACTCAGGTGCGGGTGCAGCCGATCAAGAGCGAAGACATCGAGCGCGAGGGGGCCGAGCGACTGCTGGCCGGCTTCGACGGCCTGATCGTGCCCGGCGGCTTCGGAGAGCGCGGCGTGGAGGGAAAAGTGGAGGCGATCACCTTCGCCCGCGAGCGGCGGCTGCCCTTCCTCGGCATCTGCCTGGGCATGCAGTGCGCCGTGATCGACGTCGCGCGCAAGTGTGCGGGGCTCGCCGGGGCCCACTCGACCGAATTCGCCAAGAACACGCCCCACCCGGTGATCTGCCTGATGGACGAGCAGCAGGGCGTGGTGGAGAAGGGGGGCACGATGCGGCTGGGGGCCCAGCCCTGCGTGCTCGGCGAGGGCACGAGGGCCGCAGCCGCCTACGGGGCCACGCAGATCTCGGAGCGACACCGCCATCGCTACGAGTTCAATCCGAAGTATCGTGGGCAGCTCGAGCAGGCCGGGCTCGTGATCGCCGGCACGAGCCCCGACGGATCGCTCGTCGAAATCGTGGAACTGGCCGACCACCCTTGGTTCGTGGCGGTGCAGTTTCATCCCGAGTTCAAAAGCAAGCCGACCGCGGCCCATCCGCTGTTTGCGGGCCTCGTGGCCGCGGCCGTGGAGCGACACGCCGGCAGCGCCTGGGTGACCGAAGCGTAAGATTCACGAGCACCCTGGGAGCGAACACGATGGCAGGCAGCGACAACGGCAACGGCGACGCAGAGGCCCGGATGGTGTCGGAGGGCGACACGGGCGTGCCCCAGGCGCCGCCGGCGACGTTCGATTTTTTGATCCACACGCTGTTCACGCAGGCCTTGATGGCCCTCGGGCGGATTCCGAATCCGATCACGAAGCAGGCCCACAAGAATCCCGCGGCCGCCAAGCACTTCATCGACACGCTCGCGATGCTCGAGCAGAAGACGGCCGGCAACCTCACCACCGAGGAGCGTCATCAATTGGAGGAGATTCAGCACCAGCTGCGGATGATGTATCTCGACCAGCCATGACGGCGCGACTGCTCGACGGCCGGGCCTTGGCGACGACGATCGAAGGCTCGCTCCGCGACGAGGTGACGACGTTCGCCGAGATGTTCAAGCGGCGGCCCCGGCTGGTGGTGGTGCTGGTGGGCGACGTGGCGGCGAGCGCATCGTATGTGAAGAGCAAGCGGCAGGCGGCGGCCCGCGTGGGGATCGATTCCGAGGTGCTCGCCGTGCCGGCCACCGCCTCGACGGCCGACCTCGTGGCGCTCGTGAAGGCAATCGCCGCTGGCGACCACGGGATGGCCGATGGCATTCTCGTGCAGCTGCCGCTGCCTGCGCATGTCGATGCCGTCGCCGTGCTCGACGCCGTGCCCCCCGACCGCGACGTGGATGGCTTCCATCCGGAAAATGCGGGGCTCCTTTCGCAGGGGCGGCCGCGGTTCATCCCCTGCACCGCCGCAGGCGTGCAGCGGATGATCCTCGATGCCGGGCTCGAGACGGCGGGCCGGCACGTGGTGATCGTGGGGCGGAGCGACATCGTGGGCAAGCCGCTGGCGCTGCTCTTGGCGGCGAAAGGCCCGGGCGGTGATGCGACGGTGACCATCTGCCACAGCCGCTCGGCCGATCTGGCCGCCCACTGCCGCCGGGCCGACATCCTCGTGGCGGCGGTCGGGCGGCCGCGGCTGATCACGGCCGAGATGGTAAAGCCGGGGGCGGCCGTGATCGACGTCGGCATCAACCGGATCGAGGAGGACGGCAAGGGCCGGCTCGTGGGCGACGTCGATTTCGACGCCGTGCAGCAGGTGGCCGGGCAGATTTCGCCCGTGCCGGGAGGCGTGGGGCCGCTGACGGTGGCGATGCTCCTGGCCAACACGCTCCTGGCCGCCGAGCTGGCCGGGAGAATGGAGCGACACCTGTAGCGACAGAGCTCCGGCTCTGTCGATTCGACAGGCCTGGAGGCCCGTCGCTACGGGCTTTTCCGGGCTTGAGCCCAAACCCGGGGCCGCACTACTCTCCCCACCCGCACGGGATCGCCCGCCGGTCGTACTTGCGCAGCTTCGCGCAACCCCGGCAGTCTTCCCGGCCGGTCGTGATGGATGATCGACTGACGCCGCCCGCCGGGGATTCCGATCCCTCTCCCCTATGCACTATTTTCTCCGCGCGCTTCGCGATGCCGGCAAGCAGTGGCCGCTGC
>JAIXPT010000114.1 GCA_027486095.1 Planctomycetaceae bacterium
GCTCGGAAACTTCCGCAGGCTCGTCGTTCGGTATGAGCGCAAGTCCAAGATGTTCTTGGCCTTCCTGAAGGTCGCATGCCTGATGATCACCCTTCGACAGTTTTGAAACCACTTCTAGTCATCGCCAGCTTCGTCGCGTACAAGTCCGGTCAATATGCGCTACGCGATGGGTCACGCGCGAGGCTCAAGTGTGACCCGTATTACTCCATGCTGCGGTGAGGTCACCGGAAAGCCGGTTCGCTTCCTCAGCCGTGCGGTCGTGGAAAGCTCGCCAGAGTTGTTTGGCTTCCGGCGAGAGCGTGACGAACTTCTCGTCCTCGAGAGCGAAAAGGCTCTTGAGGACTGCGTCGAAGCGTTCTTTCGTGGCCGCCGATACATCGTCGTCGGAATACTCCTGCGGCCGCGAGGGAGGGCATGCCAGCAGCAGCCGTGACAGAAGGCCGGCTTCACGCTCCGCCGCCCCCATCGCCCGAGCGAGGATGCCAGGCTGGATTCCGCCTGTCACCCAGAGAGAGGCTCGTGGAATGTGGACGTGCCGCCGGTCGCCCGTGCGGCGGTCGACGGAATGCGGCATCCCGTTGTAAGCGGAGAGCAAAAACGACTGATCTGCCGAGCAGCCGCCATGCCGCTCCGTGTACCGGTCAATCGACCCAAACCAGCCTGCAAGCTCGTCTCGAACGCAGAAAATCCCACGCGGGTTTACAGCCATCAACTGGGCAAGGGCCTCCGTGGTGGCATCGCCAACGAGGAGACGCCTCGGGGTGTCCAACTGCCGGATGGCATGGTCGTGTTCATAGGCGGAAGACAGGGCCGTGCGGATAGCGGGCGTCTTGCCCGTGCCTGACTCGCCGATGATGCCGGTCCACAGGATCGTCGGCACCTCGTAGGTGCGTTTCAGCTGCAGCCTACGGGCATTCCCGACGGCGGCGCCCAGGAGCGTGAGTACCGGGAGCGCCACAAACGCTGCATCACACCGAACTGCTGCAGCACTCTCAGCGACGAATCGGGCCACCGAGTCGGGCAGGGTCTCGATGGGGAAGGGCTGATACTCGAGACCGATCGGCTGGGCGGAGCCTTCCTGTATCGGCACCACCTCTGTCCGGCTGGTGTGGGCCTCGATCCGCTCACGGAGAGCATTTCGAGCGGCGTCGTCCGGGCAGCGTTCCAGGAGGTCGGCGACGTCACCTCCGGCGGCAAGGTCCTCGAAGACAACGACCACCACCGTAGCTCCAAGACCGTCGAGAATGTCGGCGACTGTCTCTGCATACTTTCGCCCGGCCGCATCGTTGTCGGGCAGAATCACCACCAAGCGGCCGGCCAGCGGCGTCCAGTCGGTGAGCCGCGCCGCCTGCGAGCCGCCGGCGCTCGTCGTGGCGAGGAGACCAAGGGCCGTCAGCGCATCGACGCACTTTTCGCCCTCGACGACGTAAATCGGCGACTCTTGGTTGGCCAGCAGGGCGGGCAGGTTGAAAAGCGGTCTCGGCTCCTGCATCGCCGCATGCCGCCAGCCGTCGGCGAACTTGGCCACAGGGCGAATGTCCTTGCCGGTCGCCGTGTTCCAGCGGAGCGTCCGGCCGACCTCGGCCCCGGAGGCATCCACGTAGGTCCACTGGCGATCCGGCATGCCGCGGCCGTATCCATTGATCGCATCCTCCGCGGTCGCGAAATGCCGCGGTTGCGGCCGAGAACTCTGATGCTGGCGACCTGGCCAGGGAGGCTCATCCCGGGCAGGGAAGAGATCCGCCATGTGCAGCCCAAGGCCGGAGACGACCTTTTCCTGGGAGCATCCGGCGAAGCATTTCACGAGTACAACACCGTCTTGGGTCTCCCGGATCGAGAGACTGGGGTTCAGATCCTCGTGGGTCGGGCAGGGGGCCTTGAAGCCGTCGGCGGTCGCCCGGTGGTCGGGCAGTCGGGAAAGAATCTTCTCAATGGGCCGCATGGCGGTCTCCTTCCTGTTGATCGATCCAGTTCTCAATGGTTTGCCGGGACCAGCGGTAGAGCCGGCCGACCTTCACGGGCTGGGGCAGCTGGCCTTTTTCGGCCATCCGGCGGACGTGTTTGGGGGAACAGCCGAGAAAAACCGCGATTTCCCGGGCATCGACCAGCGTGGCCGAGCCGAAGGGGGAGGGGCGTTTGGGCATGGGTAGGCCCTCTGAGTACCGGCGGTGAGCGTCTCACCGCGGAAGGCCGATCTGGCCCTCCAGACTCTTTATGGGAGGGCTGGCCCCGAAATGAGCATGGGGGCCCAAAAAATTTTTTTGGAACCCGCTGCGGACCTGCCGGGCCGTCTCGTCACTTGGGCTTCCGTGGCCGCTTATGGCGGTCGGAATCTGCCTTCATCTGCTCGATCGGATCCGCACGATTGGCCGTTTTCGTGGCCCAATCGAGCCAGCGCATGGTATCCGGGTGGAGGTTCTTCCCTTCGGCCCGTTCGGCGGCTGTGGCCCGCACGGCTTCGATGAACTCCCGGAGAATCTGGCTCCGCCGCCATTGTTCGGCGGTTTGGAACAGCTCTTCGCGTCGCTCCCGACGCTCCTGGAGCCGCTTTTCCCTCTGCGCTTTCCGCTCGGCCTCCTCCTGCTTCAGGCGCCGGATCTCGTCCTGCCGCCTCCGCTCCTCTGCTCGCTTCGCCTCCTCGCGCCGATACTCATCGATCACAAGTAGCATCTTGCACGGGAGTTCCTTCACGTAGTCCTCGACCTTCTTCCGCGCGCTGTCGCGGCAAATACGCGTCGAGCGATAGATCATGTAGTCGATTTCAAGTTGGAGCTCGCCGGTCGGGACGTACGCGTATTGGCTGTCCCACGAGTTTTTCTTCGGCTGAATCTGGCGTTTCATGGGCTCCCGAATGCGAAACGTGAACTCGTAGCCGTGGCCCGAGGCAGCGGTGCCGTGGCGGTATTCGCTTTGGGGCTTTCCAACCTTGTATCCCCGCTTCTCGAGACCTTTGAGAAGGGCGTCCATGATGCGCAGCGCCCTGGGAAGGGTGGCCTTGCCGCATGAAATGTCCAGGAACTGAACGCCCTCTTGCTTTCTTGGGTAAAGAAGGCCGGAATCCCTGCCCCATTGGCTTGGCTTGGAGTCGGCCAAGGCGTCGCGCGTGCGAGCGACGAGGGGATGCGGCGACCGTAGGGCGTCTCCGACTGTGATTGGCTCGGACTCGCTCTCCTGTTGGTAGAAAGCACGGACTTCCGGGTCGAAGAATCCATCGTCTTTCTCAGTCTTCGGCTCTCCCGGGGCGAAGACGATCTTCTGCGACTGCTCGTCGTCGCACCGTGGCAACGGCGTGCGTTTCACCGTGCCGCCAGCGGCTTTCTTCGCCCAGTAGCCGTACGAGGGCCTGGGGATATTGAGCCGCTTGCAGGCCTTTGCGAGCCCAACGTCAGAAAGCCCGAACTGTTTGCAAAGGTGCCGCGTCGGCGTTTCCCAGACGAGGTCGTAGAGTTCCTGCCGCGTGACTTCGACGGTATTCATGAGGCGCTGTGGATTCAGAGGAGTCGGGCAGACACTTCGCCAGCCCGCGGAATCCTACGTCTGTCGGGTTGCGGGTGTGAAGTAATGCCCCGGAGCCCTTGGCGAGACGAGCACGCACCAGGACTGCTGGGTGGTAGCTTCATCGCGAGTCAATGGCTCTCGCGAGATGGCAAGGCGGATGGTCACCAGCGAAATGGGGGCATGTCGAGCCACACGCCGAGCATCCGCAGGCTTCCATCATTCCGCATACCGCCGCCACGAATCTTGGCGTGACACCGGGTAGTGCGGCCTTTGCGTCCGTAGCGAATGAGTCGCCGACGGAAGGCGATGCCATCAGGTATTTGGCCAACGCGTGCTCCGTTGATGTGCACAAACACATCGCCTGTGTCCGGGAAGTCGTGAGGCGACTGGGGCGCGCAGACCAGCTCCGCCATTGTTTCGTGGTCGACCCATTGCGCTGTAGACCCACCGACAATGCGCACGAGAGCGGTCTGAGACTGAGATTCACCAGTGACCTCGACTTCGTAATGCCCGCGTGGAAGCCACAAGTCGCCCTCGATGGGTCGCGGGCGTTTGGTTGGCGACGTGCTTCGACGCGTCTTGCGGGGTTGCGAAGTCGGCTTCGACGTGAAGTCAAAATCAGAGAGGGTGGCGACTGCTACCGGCTCGTTGTCGTGGGGCAGGGTGTCGTCGATGGCCGCGGGCCAGGTATCGGCTGGCCCCAACGTTCTTCTAATCAAGGCGTGCTTTCCACGCCTCATGCCAGTAGCGGCCTTGTAGAGACAAGTCGCAGCGATGGCCGAGAAGATTACGCACGTCCACCAATCTTTCCCGATTGCTGCTCCGAGCGCAGCGGGGGCGAACAGGCAACCCACGGCGGCCATGAGTAATCGCAAAAGGAGACGCATCGGTTGAGTGGGGCTCTCCGGCTGTCGCCGCCATCAATCATGCTACGAACGTGCCTCACGTAGCCGTAAAGCTTGCCGCACCTCGAGGCTCGCCATCAGTACGTGCATTCCTGTGGCTGGAACTCCGTGTTCCAGTTGCATTGCATCCGGCAGGTCTTGCGCCCTCGCGATCGCGGCCATCACGTGGTTCAGGGCGAGCGGAATCGGCGGGCCGTCTTTTTTCGTATAGCCCGGAACGACTGCCCGGAGTAACGCCGTCATATCGTGGCAGCTGCTCACTGGCGGTGTCGGAGCTATGGAGAAGTGGAGGTAGATCCAGAGCTCGAAACAGGGGCTCGAGATCGCGAGCCTGTAGCCCTTCTGGCGGCAGAGCGACATTACCTCGCTGAGATTCGGCAGATGCCCCCCGCGGGCCCAGTGATCGAGATCGATGCAGGCCCACAGTTCATCCGTGTCGCTGAGCTGAAAGTTGTCGGAGTATTCGTCGAGCCGCTGAACCACGGCGGCGGGAGATGAGCGACCATCCTCCGTGGGGAGAACCCGCACCTGGACTCTCGTCGTCCGAAATCGTTGGAAGTAGTGCTCGACGGCATAGGTGTCTTCAGACGCGATCACGATCAGCGAGGCGTCGCGGACGATGCCGTCCTCGCGGTCAAGCTTGCGCGGTATGCGCGGCATTGATCGCGGTCTCCTTCGCGAAGGGGGCCAGCAGGTGCCGAAGTTGCTCGGCGGACCCGATCAAGGGCACGGCGCCGAACCTGCCATGGAGGTATCCCTTCTCCAGCTGCAGGTCCTTCCGCACGTCACGGTAGTCCGAAAGCGGCACAAGACGGCTCTGCTGGGTCTCATCCTTCTCCATGAACCAGTATTCGTCGCGGCGCAATAGGTCTTGGTCAAGCAAATGGGCCTCATGCGTGGTCACGATCAATTGACGCCGTGCCCCAGGCATGGAGTCGGCGAAAAGCTCGAGAAATCTCCAGCACAGGGACGGATGCAGGCTCCGGTCGAGTTCGTCAACGACGAACACGCGAGGTTGTCCTCCACCGGCGGTGAGCAGGGAAGCGAGCGCCAGGAGCCGACGCGTGCCATCGGATTCCTCTCTCATCGGAAGCTGGTATTCGCGGCCGTCGCGCGTATGGCTCGCCATGAGCTTTCTCGCCGTAAAGCGGCCTGGAGACTGAGGATCGCGGGCGAAAAGCATGTCGCTATCGGGATTGGCAGCCGACCAATGTGCGACTGTGTCCAGCGTGTCACGCATACCGTCGGGAATCGACGAGACGTGTTCCACCAGCCGCAATCCGTCGATGCCGGTGCCCACGCCCCCGAGAAGGCCCTCCGCAAACTCGATGAGCTTCGGGTCGCGGGCAAGCCGGCGCAGCGTGTGTTCGTGTGCACCGTCGATGGGCACGACGACCAGCGATTTCGAGAACCAGTCGATGATTGCCTGCATGGTCAGCCCGAGCTTGTTCTCCCGCACCTCGCTCGCCCGATTGAGGAATAACTGGGAATCATTGAGATCGTTTGCCGCAATCGACTTAAGCAGCGATAGAAATGCACCATCGTCGCCAAAACGCTTCTTGATAGCGGCATCGTAAATCGTCGTGTGACCTTCGCCATTGCGGTCAAAGAGCAGTTCGTCGCCGGCCTTGGAAACGAGCGCGAGCCACTCGGCGCAGACCGATCGGCCGCATATGTCGAATCCGTACGTGAAAATGCGGTTCGCGGCGACGAACCGGAACTCAAACGAGGACGGCGTGCCCTTGGCGTCAGGGTCGAACGCGTACGTATCGATGCTGCCCGGCTGGGTCCAGCGGCCGAGAATGATGTCCTGCGCCTGAGCTATCGCCTTCACGAGGTTCGATTTCCCAGCCCCGTTGGCTCCGTAGATGACGGCGGTGCGGACGACTCTGTGGTCAACCTCCGGCAAAGGCATTACGTGCGCCGGGTGGTCCGAGTAGCGGTTGCTCGCCACCATCGTGAGGGTGATTTCCTCGCCAATGGAGCGGAAGTTGGACACGGAGAAGGAAACGAGCATCGGGTAAAAACCCAGCGGGATAGGGCGGGATTCAAGCCGCCTTAGCAATACCCAAGTTTACCAGATAGGCGTGAAAAGTCTACGCGAGTAAGCCAATTCAGGTCGCCGAAGGCGATTCCCTGGCAAATGTCGCGTGATTAAGTCACGACCAAAGCGTTTGCGGCGGTATCCCACACCTCGCTGACCAAGGCGTCTCCAATCGCTTCACACCCCCCTGGAGAGGTGTGTGCCGGGAAGCCCTCACTCCTCGATGAAGTAGTCGGAGTCGAGTTTCTTGACGACGAAGGTCTGGGCGGGAGTGCAGCCTACGTCGTGGAGGATCATGAGCCGCGCGAGGGTGCGGCCGTCCACGAGGACGATCTTCGTGTCGATCTGGTCGGCGTAGTCCACGGCTTCGCTTGTGTACGTGCTTGTCGTGACGAAGACGCCCTTTCGCGCCCGGCGGCCGTGGAGGGCACCGACGAACTTGTGGATCTCGGGACGTCCAACAGGGTCTTTCCACCGCTTGGCCTGCAGGTAGATCGTGTCGAGACCGAGGCGGTCTTCGTGGATGATGCCGTCGATGCCCTCGTCGGCACCTTTGCCGGTCAGTCGGCCGGCTGCGTCACCCCAGCCGCCGTAACCCATCGCCCGCATGAGATCGAGAACTACCTTCTCGAAGAACGCGGGCGTGCGGTCGGCGATTTCGTCAAGGAGCTGCGCGGCGAGCTCGTCATTGAGGGCCTCATGGGCCTTCTCCAGCACAGCGTCAGGCGTCTCAAGTGCAGGCTGGGGCTCGGCTGCCTCGCCCGCGCCGTCCTCACTTTGACGGGACTGCCGAAACTTCCGAAACGACTCGAACCGTTCGAGGTATGCGAGGGTGATCGAGGAGGGATTCCCGGCGAGCACTTCCCGGCCAGCATCGGAGATGGTGAACACACCGCGACGCACGCGGTCGATCAGCCCGGCCCGCTCCAGGTAGATCTTCGCCCAGCAGAGCCGATTCACGAACCGAGTCTGGGTATTGCTCGGCAGGAGCTCCTGCCGCTCGGCGTCGCTTAGGCCGAAGTCGTCCGCGATCGGGCCACGCAGGGCCGCGACCGTCCACTCCTTGCCGTCGGCTGAGCGACGGAGAAGCGGGAGGAGCATCTCGTGGAAGGGGGGAATGGGCATGGTTCCTTGCCATGGTTTAGTCGGCGGCTAGCGGGCACCTACGGATCTTGGGTGGAAGTAGGCGGGCCATCGTCTTGCCCAGGGTCAGAGGCCGGCACCTTTTCCTGCGGTGGTTACTGCAGTTCTATAAGCGGTTTACGGTTCACTTTTCCATCCTCACTCTTGACCATCATGGCTCTCAGCACCATTCGAAATCGTGGATCTGCAAATGTATACGCGTCCTCTTTGGCCGTTTTCTTGAGCAGAGGCTTTGCTTCCTCGCCATTCGAGCGTGCTAGCCCACTTAGAATCTGATTGCAGTTGAGTTGTACGCCATCGGTACTGTTCGCAAACTCCCGCCGTACGATCTCCTCTATCTGCGACGTCCGGAACTCGTCCTGCTCGCACTTTGATAGAGCGTATAAGACCTGGTTCTTCCGACCGAGTCTCGTTTCCTTCTCGTTCATATGCGACTCAATGATTGAGTAGGCGTATGTCGACTTGGAGGTTGTCCAGGTGCTGTCCGCATGTTGCCAAACAGCTGCATCGACGCGCTTTGCAGCCGAGGCGATATTGGCAACCTCAAGGCAGTATTCGTGAACCATCTGCGGCACTCGCAGTGTCACATAGCGGACGTGCTGAAGAAACTGTTCCTCTTCATCTAGGTCGAAGCCAAGAAGGCCGAACCCTTTCTTCACCAATTGATCGCATTGTTCTGCGGTCAAGATTGAGACCTCAGGGAGTTCCACTAAACGATTTGCGACGGTTTGGCAGTTAGGCGTGCCGTAGTAGTAGCGTTTGAGGTCGGGTGGAACCCCAACAATCATGATTCTTACTCGGTACCGGGCGTACCTTTCGTCATCGCATAGCGTGATTATATCTGCTAACTCCTTGAGTAGCTCTTGGTCGTCGAATACGTTTTCTAAATTGTCAAGAACTAGAACCGCCGAACGGCCACCCGCTTTCCTATTGATGAATTCAAAGCAGCATTCGAGCGGCTCTTTTGCTCCCAGCGCATAGATGGCCTCGTGCGCGAGCGAGCCCTTCGAAACAACAGCATTTACTTCTGCCTGTTTTGTCTCGGTGTAACCGGTTTTGGTCGGTTCGATATAGCGGTCAATGACATTTTTCAGCTCAGCTGCGATGCTGCCAAACCGCGACGCGTTTGCGAGATTTGCGAGTTCGTACGTAATTCCGTGATCAGCGAGAAACTTCTTGTAGAGCCAGGTTTTTCCTGTGCCGCTACCGCCATGGAGGACGATGTGCTGCGTTGACTTGAACGCGTTTTTCATCGCTGTTTCAAGCGTCGGGCGATGAATATACATGGTCTTGCTGACCTCGGCTTGGCGTGGAGTGAATACCGTTTCGGGTGCACAGTGAGTCATTGGTGTTCTCCGTGTAGGTCTACTTGATCGGCATTGTGGCGGCGGTTGGCTGGTAGACGGAACGCCTAGTTAAAGGATCGGCGGGGAGAGGGGAGAGGCGGGTGTAGTAGGGGCCGACGATGCGAGTGGCGGTGGTCATGGCATTGTGGATTTCGAGGATCGTGTCTTTCGTGCGGTAGGTGCCGAAGGACTCGAGTTCTTCCTTCTTCACGATCGGGAAGGTTTCCATGGTGTGGATCACCGCGTCGCGGGGCGTCGGGAGGGCGAACTTCAAGGCGTCGCTCGGCCGAGACTTGATGGCTTGTTTTTTCGCTTTTTGTCACTTATTCCGAGTCGGTGGCTGGCGATGCGGGCTCGGGCGAGAGCCGGCGCTGCCGTGCCCGCAGATATGATGTTCGACCGGATTGCTCGCCGGGTTTCCAATTGGGCACACGCGTCCAGTTCGGGTTTGTGATGCAGTCGATCTCGCGATCTACCTGAGCCCTGAGCCTTGCGGTGATTGTGGCTTCATCGCTTTGGTCGCTCGCCGGATCGTCGTCGTGTGACGCGTCAAAAAACGCAAGTACAACATCAGTGTGCGTAAGAAACAGACGCCGTTCTTTCCCACCTGCGCCTGCAGCGGTTAGGGATGGTCTCACCCAATAGAGTCCTGGATCCTTCGCGGTTATGACGTACCGCATCTGTACTGGGTGATCGTCGGTGATCGAGATGGGGCGATCGCGGCTGATTCGTGAATGGCTCTCCCCTTCAAGCAGCGCATCGGTTGTTTCGATGCGCCACGGCAACGATGCGTCAAGACGTTTCAATTCAAACCGAACGGTCACGCTGTCGACCTGGCCGGCGCCATACTCAGGAGCCACGACGAACTCAGGCATCGGCTCATATCGGACGACATCAAGACAGTAAGCCGTTACTGCCAAGCTTTGGTGCCACCAAGGCTTTTGGATCAACGCGTTCAAGGCAACGGGTCCAGGCCCCGCCAGAACATCTTGATATTCGCGCACGACCGGATTGATCGCGGCGACTGCCTCTTTGAGCAGGGGGTTGGAATCAAAAGTCCGGGTAAAGCCGCTTGCGGTTCCGTGGGGGCCGTCGGCCCTCATAAGGACAAGCGGCTGGGCTCCGGCTGCTTTAAGGGCCTCTTCCTGCACGAAAGCCGGCGTAGAAGTCCAGATCGCGAAAAATAGAAGCCAGGCGGGAAGAACAAGGGCTACCAACCACGCTACTCCAGTCATCAAGTACGCCAGCCATCGTGCCGGGGGATAAGAGAGGAAAAACCGAGGCAGAGTAGATGGCGCTCTAACAGCGGCTTCGGAATCGACGACGGTGCCGCGCGCTAGAAAAGGAATCCACGATTGCGCGACATGCGCCTCATCAAAGAATAAGCTGTGACCGCCCGTGCGATAGCGGGTGTTTACGCCATCCGTTTCCATGAACCCGTAAGCGCCTGAAGCTCCGTAGCGAGAGACACAAATTTCTGCGACGACGGGCCACGTGTCCGTATCGCCGCATTCATTAAGCACGGAAAAAGTGCCTTGGACTGCGATCCGGCGAGTCACGGCATTCCATGGAAACTGGCGGCTCAGTACGCCACCGCAAAGAATAAGGCGATGCGGGCGAACAACGTCGTACTTCCGCAAGCACTCGCCCAATACATGCGTACCGAAGCTGTGGGCGATGATTGAGATACGAGCCTGCCGTTGATCAGCGAGTGCGTGATCGTAAGCCGCCTTGAGTGTGTCTACGGCAGCACGCGCTCGTGACACTGGAGCCAAAAAGGCAAACGGACTGAACCATCCGTATCGGACTGCAACGCATTTCGTACCCGGCAATGACCGTTCGATTTGTGTCCCAACGCGTTCCTGCCATCCGCCCAAGTCTCGGATTCCGTGCAGCAGCAAAACAACGTGTGTGATTTGTTGGTTGTCCCGCACGTCTGGCTCGTCGTGAGCGTGGCTTGTTGTAGCCATCATCATTTCCGTGTTACTGAGCTTGGAACGTGCGCCGGAGGCGCTTGCCTGCGTGCTCGGCGTCCTTGGAGGAGTGTTGTTATTCAGTCCGAGTCAGCCTCGCCGTGATGGCGGACGGATGGGTCGGCCGAAGGCGGGGAGAGGCGGGTTTGGTAGGGCTGGCCGGTGCGGACGGCAGTGGCCATCTCGTCGTAGATTTCAAGGATCGTGTCTTTCGTGCGATAGGTGCCGAAGGACTCGAGGTCTTTCTTCTTCACGATCGGGAAGGTTTCCATGATGTGGCTCACCGCGTCGCGGGGCGTCGGGAGGGCGGACTTCAGGGCGTCGCTGGCGTTACGGGACCACTCGTCGGGTGTACCCAGGTAGAGCTGGAAGAAGGCGGCGTCGAGTTCCGCTCGCAGCAGGAAACGTCGATCCTCGTCCCACGCGAACGGTGGCCCCGGATACCCGCAGTCCGCGCCAAACGGTTCAAGGTCCCACGCGGTGTACGTTAGTTCGAGGATGCGGGGGAGCAGCCATTCGGCGACCGTTGAGCTCGAAGTCCAATCGCAGTGTGAGGCGAATGCGGCCGGGGGAAGGATCGGAAACTGCCGAACATAGTTGTATGTGACGTTCGAGCCTCCGACTTTCTGTCGTGCAGCGTAATCAAGGACGAATGCGCAGAGCATTCCATACAAGCAGCACTGATGGACAGGCGACTCGGGCGTGACCGCGAGAAGCAGTGAGTGCGCTGTGGGACTTCTTGGCAGTAGGGATGCTAATAGCGTTCGGTAATCGCTATTGCGCGCTATGTTGCGCCACCCCAGCAACCAATTGAAGCGAGTGGTGTCGCTGAGGGCGGCGCGGACGTCCGTCTCTTTTATCCAGTAGTCCGGTTGCGTGAAGCGGTGCGGGTCGGCGTGGGCGGCGGCGTCGAGGCGCGGGAGAGCGCCGACGTTGAGTTGGGCTTGGGTAGCGCCTTCGTAGGTTGAGAAGCGATGGTCGAAGTGGTTGACCATCTTGGCTTCGATCAGCGGCAGGAATTTGCCGAGCGGCCCGTTCCAGGTGTTGCCGGTGAGCGTCTGGTCCGCGGCTTCCATCTCTGCCCGCGTGCGAAAGAGGCCGGAGTCGCTGGCCATGTTGAAGAGACCTTGAGAAAACGAGAGTCCCCACGGGTTGCCGTCGGGCC
This sequence comes from Planctomycetaceae bacterium, assembly GCA_027486095.1. GTDB lineage: Bacteria > Planctomycetota > Planctomycetia > Pirellulales > UBA1268 > RGVT01. The sequence continues at coordinate 12,075 of JAIXPT010000114.1, forward strand.
TGGTTTCGTTCCAGAGCACGCCGGTGCGGCGGTAGATGTATTTGTTGAGTTCGGCATCGGCGACGGACCGGAACGTGGGGCAGGTGCGAGTGTTGGGGTTGAGGAGCGCAAAGTCTTCGGGCGTGAGCGTGAAGTGGCAGCGCTTGTCAGCGAGGGCGGATGCCTGTCGGGCAAAGAACAGAAGGTCGGCGGCTTTGGCGGAGCCGAGGCCGACGACTACGAACCGAAAGGAATGGTGAACGTCGGCGAACAGTTTGTCTTCGTTCTCGAAGTGATAGACGGCCGCAAGCGATGAGTTCTTCACGAGGTCGTCGAAGAAGGCTTTCGTCGTGTCGTCGGTGGCGATGCCCGCCGGCACGATGAAAGCGGCGCGGCCAGTCGGGTGGAGGACGGTGCGGTTCAGTTCCGAGAACACTGCAAATGTGTTGATCTTGCCGACGGCAGTGAGTGGGAAGCGGCCTGACTCACGGATAAGCTGACGGGCTCCTTCAGATTCGCGAAAGGCGTGCGCCCATTCCTGACTGAGTTCGGGTCGAGTAACAGGAAGCGATGCAATGAGTTTCTTGCGGGCCGCCGCATTTGGCGCGGTGGCTATCTCGGGTGCCCGCTCCGCAAAGAACTCCTGCTCGTTCATCTGCAGGGTTTCCCACACGGGATTTCCCAGGATGCAGTCGAATCCGCCCGTCCAGCCGTTCGGGTTCGCGGCTTCCGGGGCCGCTGCCTCAGTAAAGACGTCGGGGAATTCGAGGTGCCAATGGAAGAACTTGTATTGCTTGGCGAGGCGTTGGATCTCGTCGAGCATCCAGGGGGCGAGGGAGTGCGGGTTGGACTCGATCGCCCGAAATACTTCCTCGGTGACGGGAAAGTCGAACTCGGGCGTTTTCTTCCAGACGAAGGCGGCGCACCAGGCGTCGGCGAGCAGCCGGCCGGATTTGTAGTCGCTCGAGGACACGAGGGATTCGTATTGGCGGGCCTTGGCGGCCACCTGGTCGAGCGAGTCGTCGGGCAGGGCCGAGAGGGCGGCGTAGACGCTCGTCAGGTTGCCGAGCTTGAGCGGAGCAGCAAAGAGGCTTTGCTGCTTATTCTTGGCGTCTTCGCGTTCCTTCTTGTTGGCCTTCTTGAAGCGAGAGCAGAGCTTCTTGTCGTCGCCCTCGATCGGCTCGAATGCCGCATCGGGGATGCCGGCAGCGAGAAGGGCGGGCGTGGCGCCGAGAAGGCTGTTGCCGATCTTGATGTGGTGGTCGAGAAACGAGAGCGGCTTGCCCGGCTCCATCGACTCGAGCCAGAGGTTCACGCGGCAGAGCTCGGCTGCCATGGGATTCAGATCGACGCCGTAAAGGCAGTTGCGGATGCAGTCGCGGAGGGCGGTGCGATAGGCCTCGGGGCTCGGCTCGGTGTCACCTGTGCGGACGGCTGCGAGCCGCTTGGCTAGCCGATGGGCGGCGCCAATCAAAAAGTGGCCGCTGCCCACGGCCGTGTCGCAGATTTTTAATGCGAGTAGGGCATGCTCGGCGTCGGGGCCCCTCTTGCCGGCGAGGCGTTCGGCGAGGAGCGGCTCGAGAGCTGTGTCGAGGCAGACCTGCACGAGCGAGTCGGGCGTGTAGTGGGAGCCCGAGGTTTTGCGTTCGTTGCCGGCCGAGATACCGAGCGTAAACCGGTCGGCGGCGAGCGGGGCCGTGGGGTTGATCTCGGGGTGGAGTTCGAGGAGCTGTTCGTAGACACCGCCCAGTTCCTCGCTGCCGAGGTTCTTGTAGTCCACGGGGCGGCGGCCGTCTTTGTCGACGATGTAGGAGAGGCTGCGGACGGCGGCGAGGAGCGCGGCGTTGGAGAGGGCGGCGGTGCCGAGGAGGCCGAGGGCGGCGTCGCTCCAGAGGTAGCCGCCGAGGCCGAGCAGGCCGAGCGGGGCGGCACCGGCGCTGCCGAGCGACTTCATCACGAGCTTGAGCGATTCGTAGAGGTCGCGATGGCGGTTGCCACGGGTGGTGCCGGCAAGCGTCTGGAGGCGAGTGGCAGAGTAGTTTTGCTTGTAGAGGTCGCGGGCCCGGCGAGGAGCGGCGGGGTCGAGGAGCAGGTCGCGGCTCTCGGTGACGAAGAGGAAGAGCAGACGATACACAAGCCGGAGGAGCTGGCGGTAGTACTCCTGTCCGGCGAGTTGCCCAGAGGCGAGGGCCGTGCGGAGGTCGTCGTTAGCGGGGTGGGCGAGGAAGCCGCGGCCGAGGGCTTCGATCGCTTGCTTGACGCCAGTGGAAAGCTCGCCGAGCACGCGGGTGCCGACGGTGGCCCCTTCGACGTGCCACTTCTCGATGATGCACTCGTGGGGCTGGCCGTCGGCGGGAACGTCGAACCGCGTGGCGTGGAGCGTGAGCCAGAGCAGCCTAAAATCGGCAAACGACTGCCCCTTGAACATGGCCTCCAGGTCGAACTCCACGAACGCCTGCCGCGTCATGCTCACGTTGTCGCGGACCAGCCTGAGCTGGCGGCCGTTGGAGACAAGCCCCCAGAGGGAGCCCTCGCTGCGGTTCAGCCATTCCTGGATGAGCGAATGCGGGGCCGAGCGGCTGGCGCCCGTCACGCCCGAGGTGCGGCGGTCGAGCGGCACGTTCACGCCGACCAGATGGATCGGCACGTGGTTCCACTGGTGGGAGATCGGAAACGACTGGCTGGACGAGCCGGTGGCGTCGTCGAGCGTGCGTGCGGTCGGGGTGGCCGTGAGCGTGCCGTAGCCAAGCTCCTGGAAGAGGAACCGCAGCCACTGCTTGAACGTGGGGCCGGCGGCGGTGTCGAGGAGCGGCGACGCGGCGAGGTCGTCGGTGAAGGCGCGGTGGATGTCGGTGAGCCGCGTCCAGGAGCGGGTGATCGCCTCGCCGAGCCGCTCGCTCTCCGCGAGGCCGTAATCGGAGGGCCGCAGGCCGGGGAGTTTTGCGTCTTCGTTGGCCACTCGTTCGAGCACGTCGGTGGGCAGCATGGGCCCGACCGCGGTGACGTGCTGGAAGGCGAACTGGCGGCGTCGGCGGCTGGCGGGCCGCCGCAAAATGGCTGTGGACATGGCCGCAGAATACCCCGTCGTGCGGGGGATGCCTACGGGCTGTGCCCGGGTTGGTGACGGGCATGAAGGGCCAGAAGCGGCTTCAAGTCGCGGGCGTCAGCGGCGCGGAGACAGGCGAGGTATTCCGAACGAATCGGGCTCTCAGCGACGATCGTCGCCGGCCATTCCACGATCGGGCAATCGTGGATCCGCAGCCAGATGTTCGAGAGCATCCGCGACCAGCGGCCGTTGCCATTGCGGAACGGGTGGATCTGGACTGCCCGATGATGGATGAGAACAGCCTGCTCGAGGATGTCGGGCATATAGGGCTCGCGACCGCGAATGTCGTCGCACAGCTGGGCCATGTGCTCGCCGATGTGGCCGGGATCGCTGCCCAGCGAGAGTGGCCGGTCGCGGATCTGGCCCGCCCACGACCAGACGTCGCCGAACATTTCGCCGTGGAGCCGGAGCAGCCATCCGAAATCGAACGTGGCGACCTTGCGGGACGGAACGCCCAGGAGATAGCGGATCACGGCCCGCCTAATGTTCTCCGCCTCTGCGACGGCCAGTTGGGCGCGGGTGCGAATGTGCCGCTTGCGCAGACCGTCGAAATCGCTGAGCGGCGTTTCCCCGTCGGTGGCCATGGTTCAATCAGCCCACAGCGTCTTGCCACCCGCGGCCTGCAGTTCGCGGGCGGTGCGATCGACCATGGCGTCGAACTGGTGTCGCGAAAGCCCCTGGCCCTCGAGGGCCGAAGTCGCCTGCACGAGCGCTGCGGCCCGTTTCGCTTTCCTGTGGGCGGCTTGGCGGAGCAGCGAATCGACCGACACACGCGGCCGCAGCCCAAGCTGCATGCCCAGGGCTTCGGCAACGGCGGAGACATGACCCATGGCCACGGTGGGCTCTCCCCGAAGAACTCGCGCGACCGTCGCCGTGGAAATGCCGCTCCGCTGGGCGAGCTGCGGGATCGTCATCCGCAGTTCACGCCGGCGTTCGTCGAGGGATGCTCCGGTGGTGATGGCAGTGGCTGGCATGGCCCACCTCAAAAATAGCTTATGAGACTCGAAATCCTTCAAAATCATATCGTATGAGATACGAAAAGACTACAGAAATACACTTCTATCGGCTAAGAAATTGGAAAAGGCATCATTTTATGCCTGTTCTGCCGGTCCGGACGGCAAGAGGACGTAGGCGCCCAGCACGTCTACGGGCAGTTGCGGGCGGACGTCGTACTTGAGGCCCTTGATCCGGCTCTCGTCCCGCAGCTGGCGGTGGACGGCCAGAAGTGTCTTCGCCCGCTCGGCCGCGAAGCCGTCGAGATGCGGAGCGAGGGCGGCGGTGGCGTCTACGACCTTGCCCACGAACTGACGAGCCTGCTCCGGGGCGATGTTGGCGTCGGGGGCGGCCGTCAGCAGAGTCTCGGCCTGCTCGGGCGAGAGCCAGGAAGCCTGCTCCGGGGCGCCCTCGAAGCCCACGATGCAGCACTCCTCGGCCAGTAGCTCGCGGGTCTCGCTGCCCACCGTCCGCAGGATGTGGAATCGCAGCCGCAGCAAGAGGAGCGTGGTGCGCTTGGCGACGGCCTGCGTGCGGATCGCCCCCGACCGGGCCGCCTTCGACGCCGCCGGCTCGTCGATCGCCGTGCCCACGAGAAAACTCGCCAATGCCTCGACGAACGGGTGCGTGCGGACGAGCAGGATCGTCTTGTCCACGTGGGGCAGCTCGAAGACCGCGTCGAACCGGTCAGGTAGGCCCTCGGGCAGGCCGGCTTTGAAAGCCGGATCGGTCGCCGTAAGGTCGATCGACAGCATCGTGCGGCCGCCGGCCGTCTCGACCTGCTTCACGATGCCGCCGAGCGTTTCCACCGCCCGCGTCACGAATCGCTCCACGTCCACGGTCTTGCCGATCGACTGGCAGGCGTCGATCCAGCTTGCCGCCACGTCTGTGCGAATCGCCTCCTGGGCAAACATCGTGCGGGTGCGCTTCGACCGCTCGGCCTCCCGATCCCACTCCGCGTGAAGATCTGTGGTGGTCGGTTTGAGATACTCCTCGACCTCGGGGAGCAGCTTTTGCGTGGCCTTGGCTGTGCCGCCCCGCAGCAAGAGCCCCTCGAAGATCGCCTCGATCGCCTTCTCCGTGTTGATCGGCACAGGCACGCTCACGCCCAATGTCTTCTGGATGCTGCGGTGCTTGTTGATGAGGATGTCGAGGACGATGCCGTCGATGCCGTTGTCGGCCCCGTAGAGGAAGGCGATCTCCACCGTGGGCTGCCGCTGGCCATAGCGATCCACACGGCCCTCACGCTGCTCATGGCGGGTGGGATTCCAGGCCAGGTCGTAGTGGACGACGGCGTCGAACGATTCCTGCAGGTTGATGCCCTCGGACAGGCAGTCGGTGGCGACGAGCAGCCGCTTCTCGAATGCGGCAAGTTTCTCGACCCGCTCCTCCCGTTCGGCCGGCGGCAACGCCCCGGTGACGCAATCGATCTCGAGACCTTTGACGGCGAGGCGGTTTCGCAGTTCTGCCGCCACATACTCGGCTGTTGCGATGTAGCGGCAGAAGACGATCGGCGATCGCTTCCGCTTGAGCATGTCCTTGAGCAGCTTGACGAGGGCGGCGAGTTTGGCGTCGGCGTCGCCCTCCAGTTCTGAGGCCCGCTTGGCGAGCGTTTGCAGTCGGCGGCGGTCGGTCGGGGTAGGGGAGTCGTCGATCTCTGCCCCGGCCGAAGCATCGTCTGCCTCGTCAGCGTCCTCAGTGTCGGCATCGGTGGCGGCCGCTCGCCCCAACTCGTTGGCTTCCTCCTCCGACGCCGCCCCCAGGCCACGGGCCCGGTTCACGAGCGTCGCGGCCGCGGCAGCCGGACTCGACGAGAGGCTTCTCAAGAGAGCGATTGCGCTCCACCACCGCACCCGCTGCCGACGCTTGTCTTCCCCCTCTACGGAGACGAGTTCCCGGGCGAAGTCGAGGCAGTCATCGAAGAGAGCCTTGTAGGGAGCCGACAGAGAGTAAGTGAGATCCTTGTGGACCTCCCGCTTTGGAAACGGCGTGGCAGCGTCGAGATAGGCCTCGATGTCGGCGCGGCGCCGCTGGATGAAGTGGCCCGCAAGGTGGCGTCGCTGTGTCTCGTGGGCCGGGCCGGAGAGATCCTCTGGCAGGTCGGCGAGGGTGGGGTCGAGCAGGCCGACGAGCGAGCGGAAGGCGGCCTCGTTGCCGCTGTGGGGCGTGGCCGTGACGAGGACGAGGTGGCGATCGGGCGACTTGGCGAGGTCGAGAAGCAGCTCGTGCCGCTGATGCCGTGAGCCGCGGGACTCGACGTCGCGGGTGCAGGTGTGGGCCTCGTCCACGATCACCAGTTCCGGGCACGTGCGGAGGAAGTCGGCTCGATAACGATTCGACTTGATGAAGTCGATCGAGATCACGAGGTGGTCGTGTACCTCGAAGATCGACTGGTCAGCGGCACACTCCCGCTCGAGCCGAGCGACGGTGCTCGCCAGCACGAGCTTGGCGTCGATGTGGAACTTGGCAGAGAGTTCCCGCTGCCACTGCTCTGCGAGATGTGGCGGGCAGAGCACGGCCAGTCGCTTTGCCTCACCGCGAGCGAGCAACTCGGCTGCAATGAGGCAGGCCTCGACCGTCTTGCCCACGCCCACGTCGTCGGCGATCAGCACCCGGGCCTTGGGCTGCTTGAGAGCCACGAGCAGGGGCACGAGCTGATAGGGACGCGGCGTCACCGCGATAGAGCCAAATGAGCGGAAGGGGCCGGCACTGTTGCGAACGCCAAGCCTGACCGCGTCGCGAAGCAGCCCGCAGGAGCGGTGGTCGCCAGTGTGGACGGGGTCGGGCGGCGTGAAGACAGCGGGCTCAATCGGCTCGAGATCGGGCACAATGCCCGTGACTTCTTCCGCCACGCCGGCCAGCGGCCGCAGCATGACAAGGTGATCCTGCGACTCGGGCAGCACGACCCATTCCCGGCCACGGGCCTTCACGAGTGTTCCAATCGCGAAGCGACTCATGGGGCCTGCCTTCCAAAGAGCCCGGGATGGGCGGCCACTGTGTCTTCCCAGTCGCCCTGAGCCGTGAATCGCAGGACGGTCCAGCCACAGTCGTTCACACACGCCTCCTGCTCGCGGTCGCGGGCCTGGCGGGTGGGGAACTCGTGCATCGGGCCGTCCACGTAGACGATCGTCATGTCGTCGGTATAGACGAAGTCGGGGCGTGTCAGGCAGCCGTTGAGCGACGTCGGCACGTGCTGGGCGGCAGTGGGCAGTTTCAGATTGCGGGCTTCGAGGAACTCGAGCCACGCACGTTCAAGACTGCTTTCACAGCGGCCAAGCAGGCTCTGGAGATGTGCCGCCCGCGGGGCTGCCGAAGACGAGGCCGCCACGCCAGCCGTCGCAAGCTGCAGGAGAAAGTCGCGGATGAGGTGGCGGTTGAGACGGTGGTGGTCGGGCTGGTTGGCATACGTCATTAGGCAGTCGTAGCAGGCCGTTGAGCAGTCTTCGCTCGCCCGCGGCGCTCGCTTGCGGTCCTCGCCCGTCGTGGGGTCGAAGTGGCAGATCTCGAGGGCCTGTCGAGCCACGCGGCGGAGGGCGTCGGGCTCCGCCTGCAGCCGCTGCAGAACGCCGGCGCCGCCTTCGCTCGATTCGAAGAAGAGAATCTGCCGCCGAATGTCGCGGCTCGGCATCGGCTCCGCGGCAAGCTCCTGGTCTTCCAGTTGAAACTCCACCTGGATCGCCGCCTTAAGGGCAGCCTGCAGGGATGCCATAAAGTCGAGCGGCGCGTCGCCCGTCGGCTCGAAGAGCAGCGTGTTGCGGGTGTCGGTGACGAACGGGATCACGCGGGCGACCTGCGGTCCTTCCACCTCGGCATCGCCATCGCCGGGCCGGTTTTCAGGATCGCCCACCCATTCACCAGTCTGTTCGTTGATATGGAAACCTTGTCGGTTTTCCAGCTTCTGGCGGAACCAGCCGAAGTTGATCCGCCACAGCTCGGCATTGCGGCCGAACGTGAGACGGGCGAGAGGAATGCCACTGCACGTGACATCGCTGGTGGTGAATGACGGGACGCCGCCCGCCCGCTGGAAGCGGAACGCCGTCCGCACGTCGAAGCCCTGCTTCTGCCGCTCGTCTTCGTCGCAACTGATCCGCTCACGGCGGCGGGTGAGCACGTTGGTCAGCCGCAGCAGGCGGCCCTCCGCCTCAGGCAGCTCCGCATGGCAAAACTCGCAGCGGTCGTCGTCTGCCGCACCATCGACGGGGTGGAGATAGCCACAGGCGCGGCACTGCTTGGCCTTATGAAGCACGAGCCTCTGCTCGGAGTCGCTCGGCGGCAGGAGCACTTTTGTGACCTGATACCGCTGTCCCTCGTGGTAGACGAGGGACTTAGGGCCAAACTCGCTGATCGCCAGGAACCGGGGCCGGTTGAGGTATTCCTGGTCGCGGGCGCCAGCGCGCCCCGGGATGAAGGCCGAGAGCGGCAGCCGGGGGAAGTTGTAGCCCGGGAGAAAGCCCTCGCTGGCGAAGTAGCGATAGGAGTAGAAGTCGGACTGGTGACTCCCGGAGGTGTCTTGATTGAGCAGCAGGTCACGCTGGTTCTCGGCCTCTTGCCGAAACCGTTTCGCCTCGGCCTTATGTCGTGGGGAGATGGAGTTGTCGTTCTCCCGCTTGTGCTCGCGCTCCCGCTGGGCCATCGCCGCTCGGTAGAGCTGCCGCCAACGGTCGCAGGAACGATCGAAACGCTCCGGCAACTGGGCAAGCACCTCGTCGAGCCACGCGGGGGTGTACCAGCCGGCGACAGCCAGTTTCGGTGCGATCGAATCGAGCAACTGCCGGGCACGGCGGCGGGTGCGGGTCATCGCCGGTGCATTGTCGAGATGGCTCTGCACCTCGGCCGACAGCGGCATCCGCGGCTGCTGGTCGAGCATGAGCAGGTCGCGGAGGCTGTCACGGAGGTTGAGCCCCGCTTCCGACAGCCAGATCGCATGGACGTGCGACCGGACGAGCTCCTCGTTGGCGACGTCGACTCGCGGCGGTGCCACCGAGCCGGCAACCATCTTCTCCTGGCGCTGGAAGAAGTACTGGTCGTGTGAACTGCCGGCCGTGCAGTAGGTGATCACGATCGCAGGCTGGCCGCTCCGGCCAGCACGCCCGGACCGCTGGGCGTAGTTCGCAGGTGTCGGAGGCACATTGCGCAGGTTGACGGCGTTCAGATCGGCGATGTCGACGCCGAGCTCCATTGTCGGGGAACAGAACATGACGGGGAGCTTTCCAGCGCGGAACTCCGCCTCCCGCTCCTCCCGCTTGTCAGACGGCACTTGCGCGGTGTGTTCACGGCCCTCCATGCCGGCCACGTCGATGGCCGCAGTCTTGTAGAAATTCACGAAGAACTTGTTGGGCCGCAGGCCTGCCGCCGGTGAACGTGGCACCCGCAGCGGGCAGCGGAACGCCTGCGTGCCGTCAGCCGGCACCCAGCGGAGCGTGGAGGCATTGAGTTGGTAGGCCGGATCGTCGGCCTTGCCCGAACAGACGAGATTCGTGCGAGTGAGCACGCGGCAGATATCACGAATGACGCCCTGCACTTCATCGAGCGGCACTCCAGCGGCAATGTTGCCGGGCCGGCGCAGATAGCGGCCGAGCGTGCCGCGGGCGCTCAAGAAGACATTCGGCGAGCGCGCGTCGTTGCCCTTTGCACGGGGCTGTGCCAGCCGGGCCGTGACGAGCTCCTCCTCGGGATCGATCTTCCAGCCCTCGACGAGCCATTGGCTGCTTTCCCGCTTTGTCGCCTCCTGCCACTGCTCCGTCAGGCAGTCGGCCTGAATGGCTAGTTCCCGACGCAGGTAGTTGAGGAGCGTCTTGCACACCTCATGCCGTGCCTCGCCCGACGCGGCCACGAGGCAATGATGGGTGCCCTGCCAGTCGGCCGCGCTGTTGCAAATGTCTGCGAGCGATTCGTATTCGACCGTCAGCAGGCCGCACTGCTCGAGGTTGGGCATAGAGAGCCGCCAGCCTCGTTTCATATCGAGGAACAGCCGGTAGGTGAGTACGTCGCGCATGGCGCGTTCCGTGCTCTTCTTGGCGTTGTATTGGGCGTCGGGCTGGACGGCGTAGAGCTTGTTCGCGTGGCCGTCGGCGTCTTTCGGCAGCCCAGCCTCGAATGCCTCGAACATCCGCTGCGGGAGGTCGCGATACTCGAGGCCCTCGGAGCCCGCCTTCGCTGCCGCGGCGTAGAGGCTGCCCCGCACGAGTGCGATCTGCACGAAGTCGTTGAAGTGGCCCGCCTGAAGTGACGCATCCTGCCGGTTGTCGGTGAACGACAGCAGTTTCTGGGCCTGCGGATCGAGCTGACTCTCCTTGCGGAGGTAGGTGACCGCCGTCGTCGCGATCAGAGTCGTGGCGCTCGACCGGGCACCGAATCCCACTTCACCGAGCACCGGCCGGTCGGTGCCGCGTCGATTGGCATACGAGACACCACAGGCCAGGCAGAAGTGGAACGGGTTGGCGATGAAGTGGCAGGCGAGCCCGTGCGGGTCGGTGTGGCCGGCCACATCGACATGCTCGAGTTGCGGCAGCTGCTCGACGCGACTGCGCTTGAGCACTTCCGATTCGTTGCGGAGTTCCTTCCAGTCTTCCGTTACCCGTGCCAGAATCGCCTCGGCCGTGTGGTCGGCCTGGGGCCACGCCCGCTCGGGATCGGAGCTGAAGTAGAGGTATCCCGGAGTCAGTTCCCCGGTCTTTGAAAGGTCGCCCAGATCTCGCGGTTCGAAGGTGGGATCGCCGCCTCGGGTCGGAACGTTCCTCGCGACCGAGTAATACTCCTGCCCGCATTCCCTGCAGAAAGCGAGTGGAAAGAGCAGGGCTTTGTCGTCGTGCGGGTCGGTGCGGACGGCGTCGGCCGTAATGAATCGTTTTGATTCCGGTTCGAGCGTCGCGTAGAGAGTGTCGCCGCGGCTTAAGAACTGATGGAGGCGGAATGCAAAAGCGGGCCGACCTTCGGGTGAGCGGGCCTGCGAGTAGCCGGCCATGAGTTGGTTGGTGATGAGGTCCCTGCAGGCATCGGAGTCGACGCCAGTGACGCCTGCAAGCAGCGTGCCCGCCATGTCGATCGTCTTGGGAACCGCTCGCACAAGACGGTCTTCAGCCTCGGCCTTGCGGACGCCGAACGTGGATTCGATCCAGCTCGAAAGCGGGTCTTCCAGAAATGCTTCGTAAGCCGCTAGCGGGGCGGAACGACCTTTGACCCGGGCCGTGAGGCTGCTCGTGAAGACCTTGTCTGACGGGTCGCCGACCGGCGTCGCTCGACGCAGGGTCTCGCCAATCACCGACTCAGGACGGACTTCGGCCCCAAAAAGGTCGGTAGCCACCTTCGCAATCTCACGGCGCTGCTCGTCGAGCGTGCCCGGCCCGGCAATCGTGGCGGAGGTGCCGATGTATTGAAGGTTCGGGGATTCGAGCTGCTCACGCAGCCGTCTGCAGAGCATCGCCACGTCAGCACCCTGCCTGCCGCGGTAGGTGTGAAGTTCGTCGAGGACAAGAAATTTCAGACCCTTGGCCGCTTCGACCAGTCGTTTTTCACCGATCCGCGTGAGGATCAGTTCGAGCATGACGTAATTCGTCAGAATGACGTCGGGCGGGTTGTCGCGGATCTCGTCACGCTCCTCCCGCTTTTCCTGGCCCGTGTACCGCCGCACTCGTACCGGCGGGCGGTCCTTGCTGAACGGAGCTCGCTCGAGAAACTTTGCCAACTCGCCCAACTGGCTGTTGGCCAGCGCGTTCATGGGGTAGACGACGATGGCCTGGACACCCCGCCCGGAGCCGTTTCGCAGGACATGGTCGACGATCGGCAGGATGTACGAGAGGCTTTTGCCGGAGCCCGTGCCCGTGGTCAAAACGTAGTTGGCGCCGGTACGGGCCGTACGGACGGCCTGATCCTGATGCAGGTGCAGTCGCATCGGGTAACCGGGGAAGGGGTCGTTTTCCTTCTTGCCGGCCCGGAACACCTCGGAGCAGGTGCGGTGCAGCACGCCCTGGGCGACCAGATCATCGATCATGCCGCCCGGCTCGAAGGACGGATTGAGCTGGATCAGCGGCGACGGCCAGAGGAGGCCGCTGGCAAGCGATTCCTCGACCTCTTCCTTGAGCCGCGCGTCGGAAATCTCCACGAAGCTGCGGATGAACGAGTCATAGTTCTGGACCAACCGATCCCGCATTTCGAAGACGTTCATGCCTGTGCTTCCGCGCTGCATTGAGACCAATCCGGAAAGTTATCCGCGTGCAGGGACAACCTTGGTCCGGGCGGGGTTGAACCCCGTCTGTAGGGTGGGCAGTATAGACGGATTTCCTGCGGAAATGACGGGCATCCGCGTTTGAAGCGGCCGGAGCGATTGTGGTTGCACCTCAGTACAGTTCGGAAGATGCCGCGAGGATCAAATCGCTCCTCCTGAACGGGCTGTCTGTGAACGAAGTGGCCGCGGCTACAGGCTTCACTCCGTACACAGTCACGGCCGCCGTGTCCGCCACGGAAGGCATGACGATCCCAGAGTTTCGCCACGCCAACAACCAGACATCGCCTCCGACGCAGGTCTCGCCGCCGACTGGCCCGAAGCCGCTGCTGCCGCGCACGCGCATTCCTGTGTCAGGCGCGCGGAAGTCCACCCGCACGCTGGCCGCCAAGACGTGTCCGTTTTGCAGACAGCCATTCACGCCTCGGAAAGAATCGCAGAAGTTCTGTTCGCACTCCTGTAGCAGCAAGGCCACGGTGCCTCGCGAGCGGCGGAGGCGAGTCAAGATTTCGAAGACCTGCGAGAAGTGTGGGACGCCTTACGACACCTTTCGGCCAACCCAGCGTTATTGCAGTGACGCGTGTCGAATTGCCCGAATCTCAGCCGACAAGACGTGGCTCACCGAAATTCCCTGCAAGTTCTGCGACAAAATGTTTCGGCCTCCGCAACGGGGTTACAAGTTCTGCAGCCGGCCGTGTGCCTATAAGGGAAAAGCCGCAGGCAGTTTCGTCAGGGGAACCATCGCGATGCCGGACGGAGCACGTGTGCCCTACATAGGCACGTACGAGCTCGTGTTCCTCCTGTATGCGGCCAAGCATCCCGAGGAGTTCCCCCACGTTGCTCCGTGGTCGGTCGGGATCCCGTACGAACTCGATGGCAAACGACACACGTACTACCCTGACTTTCTCGTCGAGTGTGCCGGCAAACAGCCGCTCATGGTCGAACTGAAGTCATCACGAACAATCGAGTTCTCCCAGTCTCGCCATGAGGCCAAGGTCGCTGCTGCTCGAGCATGGTGCGCCAGTAACTCGCACGACTATCTGCTGCTGGGTGAATGGGAAGATGCGTTTCGCCGCATGTGCGACTTTGTGCGGGAGCGTCATAACGTCGACGCGCTTGCGCAGCGATCGCGTGAGGACAGCAAGGTTGAGGATCGGCATTGCATCGAGTGCGGCGGCCTCATTCCACGCAAAGCGCCGTCGATTTATCGCACCCGCGTGTTCTGCTCGACGGAATGCCGCAACAAATCCGACAAACGCAAGAAGCCGATCCTGCCCTCCAGTCGGCACACGTGCCCAACGTGCAAGAAGCCGTTCACGGGATGGAAGCGGAGAAAGTATTGCTCGAAAGCTTGCTACACCGCTGCGCAGCAGACGTTGGCACCACGGCCATGCGCTGTGTGCGGAACCACCTTCCAGCCAACGAGCGCAAAGAGCGTGGCATGTGATTTGGAATGCGGGACCATCTATCGCGCTGCATCCCGTATGGGCCTGTCAGCAGAAGCCTATCGCGAGCGACAGCGGGCCGAGGTGGAGGCCCTCCCGGCGGAGGCGACCTGCAGTCGTGGCGAGAAGGTGTTCAAGCCCACTCTTGCAAACCGGAAGCATTGTCGGTGGTGTCGCGATGCAGGTGGAGATGCATGGACTCTCGAAACCATGCTCGCCAGGCTGAGGGCGATTCGGCAACATCTCGGCGGCAGGGTGCCGACATACTCCGAGATCTACGACGATGCCGATCTCAAGGCACAATTCAACAGCTGTTCGCTTGCGGGAGCTTTATTTCGATTCAACCAAGACCAGGGCATCGCGAGCTACGCCGATTTCTGCAAGAAATATCTTGATTGGGACGTGCCGAGAAAACTGACCAAAGCACGGACGGCATGGGTGCTTGAGGAACTGGTCCGAACATGTGGCGGTGTGCCAGTCGGGGTTAGTCAGATGGAGTCGGTGTTTGGCCACCGAGGCATGACGCTCATGGCCGCAATCAAAAAACACTTCGGCAAGACGCTTGATGAATACTGTGCTGCCAAAAGGCTCAAGAGAGTAACGGCCGAGGCGGCTCGTCGTGCGCTCGACAGCGCGGCTCTGCCGGCGGGCGTAGCAAGGGGCGCGGCCCCAACGGCACGCGTTGGACGTCCCCCTCGACGGAGTTATCCTTGACCCATTGTTGGGTTGACCGAAACGCGAGGTCGAATGCCTAAGGCCGGCATTCGTATCTCTTTAGGCACCGCCTGATGAACGTCACGCATGACAACGCAGCAAACCTCTTCAGACATTCGGGCCTTAGTGCAGGCTGCCGGTCGAATTTGGGTTCGCCGCCTCATCGACTACTCTCGGTCGAACTCGTTGCTCTTTTACCGCGACCTCAAGGTCGGCACGTTCGATTTAACGCCCTATAAAGGCGCGTCTGAGAAGCTGCTGTCCGGTGATGCGCTCACCGTGGATCAGCTTCTCGCGATGCGACCGCGACAGCAGCAGCGTGATCCTGTTGCGCGCGAGCGGGCTGAGGAGGAGGCGAGGCAGAAGATTCGTACGGTCTTCGTCGCGCTGCGCCGGAAAGCCCTAGGAAACCTCGAAGAGAAGGGCATCCAGACACTTCACCTGGCCGTCGGCATGGCTACATGGCCAGCCGCCGATGGTGGCCGTCCATATGCGGCACCGATCTTGCTGGTCCCCGCGACGATCGACTCGCGAGGGCGCTCCGGTAATGACTTGCGGCTGGCCGCAACCGGCGAACCCCGCCTGAATCCTGTGCTGCTCTCCGTTCTAGAGGAATCGCAGGACGTGCGGATTGACGCCGCGGCCGTAGTAAAGGAATGCAGCGAGGAGGGGGAAACAGGGCAGTGGCGCATCGAGCCGGAGAAAGTCTTTGCTGCCATTCGGGCTCGGACACGGTCTGTGAACCAGTTCGCAATTGAGAGCCGGTGCATCGTTGCGAACTTTCAGTTCGCCAAGATGGCGATGGTGGAGGACTTGAAGCGAAACGAAGACGCCATGGCGTCGAGCCCCTTTATCGCAGCGATTGCCGGCCATTCCTCGTCTCGGCAGCAATTGGCCCAGGCCAGTTTTGATGTCGAGCCCCGGCAACTGGACGAAATGCCCAGTGATACGGACTTTCTCGTCCTCGATGCTGACTCAACCCAGCAGCGGGCCATTGTCGCAGTAGGGAAGGGCCTCAACTGCGTCGTCCAAGGCCCTCCTGGCACAGGCAAAAGTCAGACGATTGCAAATCTCATCGCGCAGAGCGTGGCGGAGGGAAAGCGGGTTCTGTTCGTCGCGGAAAAGCGGGCAGCACTCGATGCGGTTCTCAAGCGGCTCACGCATCCGGACGTCGGCTTGGGCCACCTCATACTCGATCTGCACGGGGCATCGGTGTCTCGTAAGGATGTGATGGCGAAGTTGGCACGGACGCTCGAAAGCATTCGTCAGAGTTTGCCGGTCGAGGGAGCGGAAAACGTTTATCGTGAATTCGATGCTCGCCGCAGAAAGCTCAACGAGCATGCTCGCCTCGTGAACACAAGCCGGGCTCCCACGGGCCTATCCATGAATCGCGTGATCGGTCGTTTGTTGCGGCTTCCCAAGGAGGCAGCATCACAGATGCGATTCCGCGGCGATGCGTTTGGGAGGCTGACGCAGGAACGCGCCGAGGAAATCAAGCGGCTGTTGAGGGAATGCGGCGCTAGTCGATCGCTGTTCTTGGGCGAAGATGCTTCGCCCTGGAACGCTGCCGCCCTCACGGACGGGCGGAAAGCTCAGCAAGCAGTGGACTTGGCCGGGAAGCTGGCCCGAGAGTTGCTTCCTCGAGCCGACAAGCTTCTTACGGAATGGACCCGGAGTTCCGGAGTCACCAAGCCTAATGCGGTAGAAACCGCATTTACGCTGGCACGTTGGATCGTCGACACCGAGAGCTATCGGCAGAAGTTCAAGCCCGAGATATTCAGTTCTGCGCCGGCAAGCCTGGCAGCCGCGCTCGCACCTGCCAAACGCGGTGCCGTGTTGGCACTGTGGGCCTGGCTTTCCGACGGCAAATACCGAGCGGCGCGCAGACAAATGCGGCGTCTCGCGATTGCCGACACGCCCGTGGATCAGTTGCAGGCGGGAGCACTGCGGGCCGCGGAGCTTGTGACGCAATGGAAGAAAGTCCGACCTGCAGGCGGTGTGCCCGATACGAGCACGGCGAAAGACTTGCTGGGGTGCTTGTCAAAGCTCTCGGCGGCACTCAAGGAATTCCATGCGTTATCGGGGCTCGACGTCGCCAAGGGATTGAGTTTCGCGGATTCGCAAGCCCGCGTGGAGTCGCTGGCAGCGGATCAGCGGACGCCCTATCAACTCCCGTCGGTCCATGAACTCCGGCGGCAGATTCGGGATCAAGGGCTTGAGCAGCTTCTTCAGGAGCTCCGGTCGCAGAATCTCCCCGAGAGCCTGTGGGAGCAGAGGTTTGAATACGTGTGGCTGCACTCGGCCTTGGACAACATATTGGCATCTGAGCCAGCGTTGGCCAGTTTTAATGGCCGAACGCATGAGCACATGATCGAGGAGTTTCGGCGGCTCGACCGTGAGCGAATTGGGCTCGCCGCGGCTCGTGTGCGCCGACTGCACGCGGAGCGCGCCGTTGCCGCGCTAAACGAGCACTTTGATCAGGGCAACCTGGTTCGATCCGAGGCCAGGAAACAGGCGAGGCATATTCCTCTCCGTGATCTCCTCTCCCGGGCGCCCGACGTCCTCACGCGGGTTGCGCCATGTTGGATCGCGAGCCCACTTTCCGTCAGTCAACTTCTCGACGGAGGAAAACGGCACTTCGATATCGTCATATTCGACGAAGCAAGCCAAATCCTCCAGGAAGAGGCGATGCCGGCGCTATGGCGAGCAGAACAGGTTGTCGTGGCTGGGGATCGACATCAGTTGCCGCCCACGACCTTCTTCGCCACAGCCGTGGACGGGGAAGACATGACGGAAGAAGAGAAAGCGGGCGCCGAGGCGGCAATGACCGCCACCAGTGCCGTCGGCGGCTTCGAAAGCCTGTTGGCCACGCTCGAGGCGTTTCTGCCGAACTGCCCGCTCGAATGGCATTATCGCAGCGAGGACGAGAGGCTTATTGCGTTTAGTAATGAGCACATCTATGGCGGGCGTCTCGTCACCTTTCCGACCGCCAGAACCCATGAAGCGGTGCGCCATGTGCTGGTTGCGCATGACCGCGCCTTGGGCGGTCAGGAGGAGAGCGCATCGAGGGAAGTCGAGGAAATCGTGCGCCTTGTAATCGAGCATGCTCAGACGCGTCCTGAGGAATCGCTCGGCGTCATCGCCATGGGTATTAAGCATGCCAATCGGGTCCAGGCGGCACTGGACCGAGCGCTGGAAGCTCGCGCGGATCTCGCGGAGTTCTTCTCGCTGGACCGAGATGAACGCTTCTTCGTCAAGAATCTTGAGACAGTTCAAGGCGATGAGCGAGAGGCGATCATTCTGACCATCGGTTACGGCAAGGCTGCTAATGGGGATTTGCCACACCGGTTTGGCCCCCTCACGCACGAGGCCGGGCATAGACGGCTCAATGTGGCCGTCACGCGAGCCAAACGTCGGATGACGGTCGTAAGCTCGTTTGCCCATCATGAGATCGATCTCGCCCGATCCGGCAGCAAAGGCGTTCAGTTGCTCAAGGCATATCTGGAGTACGCGGCCAGCGGCGGTACCCGGCTGGCGCTGGCAGAGGTCGCCGGTGAAGTGCCCTTGAATCCTTTTGAAGCTGATGTGCAAGACGCTCTCGAAGCGGCTGGGATTCACACGCGACCCCAGTTTGGAGCATCTCGCTACCGGATCGATTTGGTGGCCATGCATCCGCAGAAAAAAGGCCGAGCGGTCCTTGCGATCGAGTGTGACGGAGCCACGTATCACTCCAGCTCGACGGCGCGAGATCGCGACCGTTTGCGTCAAATGCACCTTCAACGCCTCGGCTGGCGATTCCACCGCATCTGGTCAACTGACTGGTTCTTCAGTCGGGAATCGGAAATGGCACGGCTCGTAGCCGCCTTTAGTGATGCGGTTGAGCGGGCAGATGAAGCGGATTCTGGAGAGGGGCGTGAAGAAGCCGAGGAGGAGCGACACGAGGCGATCGTGAATCAGCCGGCGGTTGCGGTCATGCAGGCCTCTCGGGGGCCAAAGCCAAGTATTCGGCGTCGGGACTCTATCGACAGCTACACAAACGGGGAATTTCAGCAGCTTGCGGAGTGGATTGCATCAGACGGCCTTCTGCGCACCGACGACGAATTCGTTCGGTGCATGCTCGACGAGTTGCCCTTTAATCGTCTCGGTGCCCGCATCCGTGAACGTCTGGAGGGTGTCGTGCGGCAGATGACGCGAACGCGGCGCCCACGGTAACGACTCAATTCGACTCCTGGTTCGTAGGCGACCGGATCGTCCTTTGCTGAGTCGTTCGAATGCGAGCTGAGCGAGAGCGTTCCACGTTGATGCAATGTGAGAGAAGGGCATGCGTTGTTGTGCCTGACGCCCGCGTCCCATTTGTGGCCGAGCAGGTGCCGCAGCAGTGCCAGAAGCGAACGCGACGGACTGTCGGGGCTTGGGATCGTTCGGAATGGCTTGCTGGAGATGCAACGGGCGTATAACCGCCGACTCCAACGTTGAGTCTCCTCCTCACCCGGTGGTGCGGCACGGGGGCCTCCGGCCTTTGCTCGGCAGCCGGGCGGCCATTGCCGCCAAGGGTGGGCGTCGGCACTTCTGCGATATGAGTGCGGGGGTTCTGTATGCCCCCCGAGATCGCGTCGCCCTAAAAAACCGTTTTCCGCCGCTCTTTCGGCATAATTCCGCTTCTGAATGTCAAGGTTTCTTGCAAAAAAACTTGACACATGGGCTGGATTGGCCGAAAGTATCTACATGAGCACGCATGCCGCCACCGCCGGAATCCGCCAGCGATCGATCGTGGGCCGCGTCCGGGCTCGGATCGAGGGGGGCGGCGAGCGCGTGTGGCGAGCTACTGATTTTCAGAGTGCCGACCGGGCATGGACCGCTCAGGCAATCGCCCAGGCGCTGTCGCGGCTTTCCCGGCAGGGATTGGTGCGGCGGCTAGGCAAAGGCCTTTATTACCGCGGTCGGGAGACGGCGTTCGGCCCCAGCCTGCCAAGCCCCGCGATGGTGCAGAGTCTGCCGATCGCTGGTCGGAAGGTTTTTCCGTCGGGGCACGCCGCGGCCAGCATGCTTGGGCTCACGACGCAGCAGCCATCCCGCCCCGAAATCGCCACTACGGGCGGGAGCCTTCCCCGTCTGATCGTGGGCAAGCAAACCGTCATCCGTACCCGGCGACCGGAGTCCTGGCGGTCGCTCGATGCCGAGGATGCCGTGGTCTTGGAAGTTTTGCGGCAGCGCGGCTCAACCAGCGAGCTTTCAGCCGATGAAACCGTCAGGCGCCTGTTGGCGGTCGTCAACAAACCAGGGCGGTTCGTCAGGCTGTGCCGTGTGGCGGCGTCCGAGCCGCCGAGGGTGCGCGCCATGCTGGGTGCGATAGGGCAACAGTTGAGGCGGTCGCCCCGGGAGCTCGCGCGGTTGCGGGGTACCCTGAACACCTTGTCGAAATTTGATTTCGGAAAGCTGGCCGCCCTGAAGCATGCAGCTGAATGGCAGGCTCGACTGGAGAGGTCGCGTGCGTCTGTTTCAGCATCCTGATTTTGGTCAGGCGATTCTGCGGGCGGCGGAGCATTTCGCAGCCCGGAAGCTGCGGCCGGCAGTCATCGAGAAGGATTATTACGTCACCGAAGCCCTCCGGATCATCGCCGAATGCGAGGGGGACAGGGCGATTTTCAAGGGCGGCACGAGCCTGTCGAAAGGCTGGGGGCTGATCGAGCGGTTTTCTGAGGATGTCGACGTGTTCATCGACATCTGCGGCGATGACCCCATGCCAGGCACGAAATCCATCGATACCCACCTGCGGACGATACGGAATGCCATCGATCAGCATCCTGGCCTTGCCTTCAGCAAAGATCAGAGCACGACGAGCAAGGGGCTGAAGCGGGCCGATCGCTTCCTGTACGACGAGCGTATTCCCGAGATCGGTGGCCTTTCGCCGGGCGTTCTCGTTGAAACGATGGTCGCCAGCGGCAAGGCGCCGACGGAGCGGCGGCAGATCGCTTCCTTCGTCGGCGAATTTCTTCGTGAGACAGACACGACCCTCGGATGCGATGACGAACAGCCGTTCGAAATGCTCCTGCTTCACTTTCGTCGCACCTTCGTTGAAAAGCTGTTCGCCATTCACGCCAAGGTTGAAATCCTGAAGCAGACGGGTGAGCCGCTTGGCTCGTATGCCCGCCACTACTACGACCTCTACTGCCTTGCGGAGAGGCCGGAGGTTCTGGCGATGCTCAAGTCGGACGAGTATGCGGTGATAAAGGCCGACTACGCCCGAATCAGCCAGGAGTTCTACGTCCGTGACTTCATCCCGCCGTCGGGGATGAACTTTCAATCGAGCGATGCGTTGTTTCCCGACCAGGCACTCGAGCAAGTACTTGCTCGAAATTACGAGGAGCAATCCAGCCTGCTGTGCTACGGGGATGCCCCGGGTTGGCAGGACATCAAAGGTCGCCTGTCCCAATTGCGACCACTGTTGTGAGTGTCGTTGGATAAATCACCCCTCGAGGGTTGACCCAATAAACGTGCAAACGATGCATGAAAAGGGTCAAAGGATCGAAAGTTTGCACATTCGCGCGAGAGGCGTTATGATGCAGAAAAATAGGGGTTCCAGGATTTCGAGCCAACCCGGCCGGAAGCGGCTGGGGGTCAAGAGGTCGCAGGTTCAAGTCCTGTCGCCCCGATTCTTTAAGAACGAGGCCCGGCTTTCTTGAAGAAGGCCGGGCCTTTCTCGTTCTGCCTGTGGCTTTTGGCCCCGCCCGGGGTCTAGTCTCCCTCCCACTTGAACGTGCTGGCGAGCAGTTCCGTTTGTTGGAGAGCGCCCACGTGGCCGCTTGGCAAGCGGGGCAGAGGCACGCCCCAATCCGGCCGATAGGGGCGAACGGTTCCTCGCATGCCGCTCACAATGACACGCTCAGCCAGGCGGGCAATGCTCGTCCCCGGTGCGGTCGCGGTCGCCTGCCCACTATCCAACAGTCACCATGGAGGGACTCCCACATGGTGACCGTTGGATAGCCCCAGGACACCAGAAATCCGGCGGCTATCGCAACGGGAGATGAATCAGGCGGTTGCGAAACTCGTCCGCTGTCATGCCCGCCAGGCAGAGCTCGGCGTCCTCAATCAGCTGTCCAATCGGCGTGCCCTGGGCCGCGAACAGAATTCCGCTGAAGGTGATACCCTGCCGCTGCCACCGCGATGCAATCTCGAGGAAGTCCGTGTCCTGCGTGAGCAACACCCGCCCAACGGCTGTTGCCCGTGCCAGCAGGTCGTCGTCCGACATCCCGCCCGCGGAGTCGTCTTGGGCGGTGCGGACATCGATCTGCTTTCGACGAAGCCCCGCCGAAATGCTCGCCGGTACATGCACATCCATGCATACGGCCAGCGGCATGCGGTGGCTTACCCGTTGCGGCCCTGGGCTCGGGCACGGCGACGAAGAAGCTCATCACGTGAGACGGGTTCCAGCCCGCGGTGCCGTTCAGCGAGAGATTTACCATCCTCGATGGCCGACAGGATGCTGGCGTGATGGTCGTGAAAGTAGGCGAGCGCTGCATAGACCTCGGCCGGCCGCAGGTCGGGATGCTGTCGCAGAATCTCCTCCGCAGACCAGCCATAAAAATACTGCTCCGCGGCGATGTGCTCGACGGTGTACCGAGAGCCCTTGATCACAGCCTTGCCATCGGTCGCGAGGCCGATGTGCGGGTATGTGTCAGCGGTCGCCACGAGAAACCTCCTGCGGGCTTGCACACGAGAATTCTACCGTGCATCCGGAGTTGGATCCTAGTCGATCATCCGATCGCCATCGGTTGGCCCGCATATCCGGGGCCGGGGCTGCTGAAGGGCTACCGTAGGTATTTTGCACGATCCCCACGTATTCCGATCATGGCCTTCAGCGGGCACAACTCATGGCCACCGTCCGGATCACGATTCCCGATGCCCTCGCTGAGGAGGCCGCTGCCGAAGGCTTGCTTGAGCCCGGCTCGATCGAGGCGATCCTGCGCGAACGGCTCGCGGCAGCCCGCATTGCGAAGATGCAAGTGAAGCGGCAGAAGCTCGCTGTAGCCGGAACGCCTCCCATGACGGCTGAAGAGATCGAGGCCGAGATCCAGGCGTATCGTGCGGAGCGGCGCCGCGCGGCTGGTGCTTGACACTCGGGCCGGGAAGACGCAGTCCCGCCATAGTGGTTCCGCTAACGGCTCAGGCAGAGCCGCGCCGCTCCACGCCATCCAAAAGATCAGGAATGGTCGTCCTGCGAATCGTGTCGATGACGGATTGCGACGACTTCCACGACTCGCCGGACAGCCGCGAGACAAGTTCGCCCCACACTCGCCCGAACGCCTTCACGGCGTCGGCGTCGTCGAACCGAACGCCGGGCGGCAGAAGAGGTGTGACGTCTTCCGTCAGGCTGCGCGTGAGCTTCTGCAGCATCCGCTCCTCGGCGTTTGCCCGGCTGATGAGGTGCCCTTCGAGGGCGAGGTAATGGTGAAAGCAGTCGAGCAATCGCTCGGCGTCGAGCAGGCGTGACATCAGCCCCTCGTTGAGATCGAATAAATCGCGGTTCTTGTTTCGCTGGAGAAAGGCCCGCAGCTTCGTGCCAAAGATTTCCTCCGGCTCGAACGAGAGGATCTCGGCGCGGGCCTGATGCCAGTCGCTCTCAACGGTGAATGGGTAAGCCCGGAGGCCATGGCGGCTTTGATGCTCCCGCGTGTTGACTTCGATCTTCAGCTTGAGTGGCTCCCCGCCTCCTGTTTCGGGGGAGAATCTGAACACGAGATGAATCGAATGCTGGGTTTGTGTTCGGCGGCATTTTCCCAGCCACGACAATGCGTTCCTGATCCCATCGATGATGTCGCCGATGGGCTCCGCACGCGTCTGCACCAGATCGATGTCCTCGGAGTATCGAAGCGGCCGCTGGAAGAGCAGTTTGTGGATCGCCGTGCCGCCGCGGAAGGCGATCCGGTGGCGAAGGGCCGGACTTGTGAACAGGTCACACAATGCGCGAGAGATAATCAGGTCCTGCTCCACCTGCCGAAGATCGGACCAGGGAGCCGAGGCGGTCCATTGCTGGATGAAGGCCAGTGGAATCATTCGTCGATCTCCACGGCCGTGTTCATGATCAGTTTCCAATCAGGAATCCGCTCGGTCGCCATGGCCTTCTGCGGCAGCAAGTGCTTGGCCGATGGGTCGATCGCCGTGAATGACTTGGCTTTGACGGCGAAAGGGCGCAGGGCTCTGGCTTGGCGGGCATGCCCGAAACGCTCGAGCAAGTAGCCGAGTCTGCGGACGGACGTGTTTTCATAGGCGACCGCCGCCTCTGCCAGGATGCGACCGTTCGCTTTTCTGCCGAGATCATGGGCTGCCTGAGCGGCACCGTTGATTCCGCCCGCGCGGTGGAAATAGCGGCATATGTCGAGCAGGGTCAGTTCCACGCCCGCGATCTTGGCGAACCCCGCTTCCGTCTTCAGTCGGTTGAGCCACTCGGGGTGATTTGAGCGAGCGAAAGTCTGCGGGGCGTGGAACAGGAACTCGACGCGTTGCCGGCCGATCTCAATGGGAGGGAGCTGCCGCGGTGCGACCACCTGGAAGACCATGGCGGCCTGATGCGCTGACCCGTGAAAAGCCGCTGCCCGGAGGAGCGAAATCCGGTAGTCGAGCCCGAGATGCTTCATCAGCGGATCAATCCAGCGGGCAGGATCAGGCGCCCCGAGCACTCGATCCTCGGGCCGAAGGATCAGATAAAAGCCTCGGCGAGGGGAGACGAGCCTGCTTTTCTTGGACAGCCGCGTGGCGGCCGCCTGAAACGCCTTGGGCGATTGGCGGAGAGCGGCCAATGCGGCTGGCTTCGTGAACCATCCGCGGCCCATGGCTAGCTGCTGATCGATAAAGCCCTCGAGGTCGGCCATGCCCGAATCATATCAGAAAAGCAACGCATGGAGGTGATTTCCCAATATGATCCGGGCGGGCGACTTTCTTGTGAAATCAACTCTTGTGTTTGGTTTTCCTAGGCTTTCGTGCTGCCGCCCTGCGGTCGTAGGCGAGGGGAACGATCGCCTCAGCATGGCTGGCCGCCGGCGCCGCCTTGGCGGTCGGGCTCGCGTTGATTGAGTCCCACACCGAGACGGAAGCGACGGCGCGATCCGTCGGCCTTCGACGCTCGACCACCGCCAGGGCCGGGACGGCGTTGATCGTGAACCGGGCGACCATCTGGGGCTTCGCCTGACCCTCGGCCTGCCGCGTCTCGAGGATGACGTCACCCACGAGGGCCTTGAGCACCTGAGCGGCGACACCCACGTCGCCTTGCAGAAGGTCACGCAGGTGCGTGAGCGCCGCGACCACGTCCTTCTCCTTGACGCTCTTCACGTTCGGCCGCCGGCCGGCACGCTGGAGCTCCTTGAGCTGCTCCCGCTTTGCCGCCAGTTGTCGGCCCATCTCTTTGGCCTTGGCGAGCACGGCGTCGAGATGCGTGTCGTCGAGCTTGGCGAGCCGGTCGGTCAGCCGCTTCAGTTGCCGGTCCTCGTTCGCGATTTCTTGCTCGAGCTTCTTCGTCGATGGTATCGGTCGTCGGGCCAGTTCTGCGAGCCGCGTATTCACGTCAGCTGTGAGGTCGGCGATGAATCCATCGGTGAAGAGCGTCGCCATGACGGCGCCGAGCACCGCCTCGTCGATGATTCGGGCCGACTTGTAGCCGCGGTTCGTGCAGCCGTGGATTCCGTTTTTCGCATTGAAGCAGAAGAAGCTCTGGTACTTGCCAACCGATCGACCAAGGATCATCGGGTTGCCGCAGCATCCACAGACCGGCCGGATCAGCACCTTGGGGTAGAGGTCCACGCGGTGGGCCGTCTTCCGGCGATCCTTCGCCTTCCGGCCGAAGGACTCGGCGCCGAGCCCGAGCTTCCGCTTGACAGCCTCCGCCAACTCGTCCGACAGAATCCGCAGGTGCGGCATGTCCCGCCAGATCCATTCGGACGCGGTCAGATGGATGACCTTCTTCTTGCCCGTCTGCCGATCCGTCACCTGCTTGGTCTTGCGAAACACGTCCTTGTCGATGAGTTTCTCGCGGCCGTAGTGCTGGCGGACCCGGCTGTCGGACCACGTCTGCTTGCCGCCCACCTTGTGCTCGTTGAAGAGCCTCGCGACGTCGACCGCGCTCTTGCCCTCGTAGGCGATCATCTCGGCGCCCCGTCGCGTCCAGTCTGCTGCCTCGGGGTCGATCTCGACGACCTTCTCGATGGTGTTCTTGTGGGTGATCACGAGGTTGCCGTTGGCGTCTTTCAGGTCAACGAGCCGGTAGCCGACGCCGGGTGGCTGGATGTTGTCGCCACGGCGGAAGGCGTCGTCCATGCCCCGCTTCACCTTGGACCTCAGCTGCGTGATGAACGCCTCGTTCATCGAGCCGAGCAGGGGAAGCAGGAGCGAGGATTGGGGATTGGCACTGTCGTAGCCATCGCTGGCACCGACGACGCGGACGCCAGTTGCCTCCGCCAGTTCCCCGTGCCGCAGCGACTCGATCGTGTTGCGGCTCAGGCGGGAGAGGTCGTCGATCAGGAACCACGTCACGCCGAACTCGTCATGCCGCTCGACGATCGTTTTGGCGAGCGTGTAGCCGGTGCGGCAGGCGAGCGTGCCGCTGACGGCGGCGTCGGCCAGCACGTAGTGCCAGGGCACGAAGACGCCGTCCCGTCGAGCGCGGTTCAGGACGTTGAGAAGCTGCTAGTCGAGCGACCGCGGGTTGGAGTTCTCGTCGCTGAACCGCAGGTTTGCGACCGCCAGAGCGATCCAGGCGATCGGCGTATCGCCCGGGCGGAAGACGTCCGCGTGCTGTTGCCGGAATCGCCGCTCGAAGTCGTCGGCCATCGCCGCGATCGTGGCGGGGTCAGCTGCCGGCACGGCGGCCGTTCCGGCGAGGTCGGGCCAGAGCCGGGCCTGAACCTCGAGGTAGGTGCGAGCCAGGTCGAGAAGCCCCTGCCGCTCGGGCATGCCGAAGTCGGCGCTGCGGAACCGCCCGCGGCGGCTGGGGGCCGGGGTGCTGCTACTGGCACCGGAGAACTGGGGGGCAGGGGAGGAGGAAGAAACACTGCCGGCGGGGCCGGCGTCGTCATTGAAACGAAGCATGGGAGAAACCTCGGAGGCGATGAATTGCCTCCGGGGTGGAGCAGGGGGGCGGGCTTGAGCCCGTCCCCGTCAGCTGCCTCCGCGTTTACGCCGAGAGGCCGATCGCGACCGCACCGCATCCCCGTCGAACCAGATCTGGAACGGAAAGGGGTACGGGCAGAGACCGGTGGATTTCTCGGGCGTTTCGCGAAGGGGCTGCCTCATCAGGGAACGCACGTCGCGGGTCGCCCCCACTGGTGAGTGCGGATTGAAAGGCATGCTGCCGAGATGCCCCCGTGCTGACGTGCTGCTGGTGTCGTGGCCTGGTTGAGCTTGTTTTTTTGGTCGATGAGGCCCCTGAGGGTGGCTTTACCGCCAGGGCCGTTGGTGAGTCGATCTTTACCGAGGTCGACTCGCTCGACGCACTGCGGGCCAACGTTCTGTCTGCAGTGGAGTGTCACTTTGACGAGGGGCAGGCCCCGAAGGTGATCCGGCTCCACATCGTCCGTGACGAGATTCTGGCTCCATGAGTCCGCGGCTGCCGCGGAATCTTTCCGGGGCCGAGCTTGCCAAACGACTCGAGGCCTACGGGTATGCGGTGACGCGACAAAAGGGTTCGCGCTCAAATCTCCGTTGAGACGGACTCAGAACGAAAGAACGTCAACAGAACACAACCCGTAAACCGCCTCGTGGCCGCGCGAGACCGTTGGGAGAGGTCTCGCGGGCCACTGCCCAGGAGCGCTACACCTTAAACAGGGCCCCAGACTGTCCAACAAATGGGGTCCACCTCAGGCCCCCAACGATCGAGCACCGCCAAGGCCGGCACGGCGTTGATCGTGAACCGGGCGACCATCTAGGGCTTCGCCGGCGTCCTCGCGGAAATCTGGAAACTATTCAGGGTGGATTTGCAGTGGCTCTCGCGCGATCACTCGCCTGAGCCCCTTGCGGCAGCGGATCCGGTAGAGTGAACGTCACATGACAGACGGCATCATTCATCGCGACGGCCGGCTGCTCGTGCTTGAGAAGCCCGCGGGGCTGTTGGCCGTGCCGGGGCGGGGGCCCGACCTTCAGGATTGCCTCGCGGCGCGGGTGCAACGCGTCATGCCGACGGCCCTTGTCGTGCACAGGCTCGATCGCGACACGTCGGGGCTGATGCTCATGGCCCTCGACGCCGACGCACAGCGGGAGCTGAGCCGGCAGTTTGAGGCCCGCACGGTGCAGAAGGCGTATGAGTGCGTCGTGCACGGAGTGCCCACGGCCGATGAGGGACTCATCGATCTGCCGATCGGCCGCGATCCGCTCCGGCCGCCGCGGTATCGGATCGACGACGTGCTGGGGCGGCCGTCGCAGACCCGCTGGCGGGTGCTCGCCCGCCTGGGCGACCGCACCCGGCTGGAAGTCGAGCCGATCACCGGCCGCTCACACCAGATCCGGCTGCATCTCGCTACGCTCGGCCACGCGATTCTCGGCGATCCGCTCTACGCCGACGACGAAGCACGCGCCTTGGCCCCGCGCCTGCTCCTGCATGCGACCTCGCTTGCGATCGCGCATCCCGACGACGGCCGGCCCGCTGCCTGGCGGTCGGTGTGCCCGTTTTGAGCATCGGCCCGCGGCGGCGGCGTTGAAGATGTTGGTGACTCAGCCAGGCGTTGACGTACACTGCGAAACTGCAAGCAGTTGTGTCAAAGAGGCCATGCGGCAAAACCTCGTTCCATGATGCACCAGCCCGCCCTGTCGCGCCGTCTTTGCGCCGAAGCGTTCGGCACGTTCTGCCTCGTGTTTGCCGGCACCGGGGCGGCTGTCGTCGATGAGGTGACAGGGGGCGGTGTCTCGCATGTGGGTGTGGCGCTCGCGTTTGGCTTGGTCGTGATGGCGATGGTGTATGCGCTTGGGAACGTCTCTGGCTGCCATATCAACCCGGCGGTGACGCTCGGGCTGTGGGCTGCCGGCCGGTGCGAGCGGTCGCTCGTGCTGCCCTTCATCGCCAGCCAGTGCGCCGGGGCCCTGCTGGCGAGTGGCACGCTGCGCGTGCTCTTTCCAGAGAGCGGCACGCTCGGGGCGACCCTGCCTGCCGGCAGCGTGCTGCAGTCGCTCGTGTTCGAATTCATCCTGACGCTGATCCTCATGGTCGTGATTCTGAGCGTCGCCTCGGGAGGCAGCGAGATAAAGCAGATCGGGGGCATCGTCATCGGCGGAGTAATCGGTCTCGAAGCCCTGTTTGCCGGGCCGATCAGCGGCGCGTCGATGAACCCGGCTCGGTCGTTTGCCCCGGCCGTCGCGACGATGCACTTCGACCACCTCTGGCTCTACATCGTCGGTCCGATTGCCGGAGCGTTGGCGGGTGTGCCGTTGGGCCGCTTCATGCATCCGCCGTCAGGTTTCAAGGCAGAAGTCCGTGGAGAAAGTTGATGAAGACCCTGTTGTTCGTCTGCGTCGAGAATTCGAACCGCAGCCAAATGGCCGAAGCCTTCGCCCGGATGCACGGCGGCGACAGGGTGCACGCCGCCAGTGCCGGCTCACGGCCATCGGGCCGGATCAACCCGAAGGCGATCGAGGCCATGAAGGAGTTGGGCTATGACCTCACGGCCCACTCGTCCAAGGGCTTGGAGGATTTCAACGGGCAGGCGGTGGACGTGGCCATTACGATGGGGTGCGGCGACGAATGCCCGCTCGTGCAGGCCGGTCGGCGCGAAGACTGGCAGATTCCGGATCCGCGAGAGATGTCGCCCGAGGAGTTTCGCGGCGTCAGGGACTTGATCGAGAACAAGGTGCGGGCGTTGCTCGCGGCCCTCGGCGTTGCTTGCTGAAAGGTTCACGATGACCGTTGCCGAATTGCGGGCCGTTTTGGCCGCCCATCCTGACGCGAAGATGCACTGGATGCTGCCAGACAAGTCGTTCGTTCCGGAGCATTACCACATCACCGAGGTGGGGCGTGTGCACAAGGACTTCATCGACTGTGGCGGCACGATCCGTTCGTCGAGCACCTGCCTGCTCCAGATCTGGGTGGCCAATGACACGGATCATCGGCTCCACACGACCACGCTCGCCACGATCATGGAGGTCGCCAAGCCCGTGCTGCAAAGCGACGAGCTGCCGGTCGAGGTCGAGTATGAGGAAGGAGCGATCTCGCAGTATCCCGTGGGCGGAGTCGAAGTCACGCCCGCCGGCCTGCTGTTCTATCTCGGCACCAAGCACACCGCGTGCCTCGCCCCCGAGAAGTGCGGCGTGGATGGCAAAGGCTGCTGCTGAGAGCGGTGTCGAAGCAGGCTGGCGACAAGCCGGTGGATTGGATTCGAACGAGTCGGGCAGCGGCCACTGGCGGACGAGCAGCGGCTGCAGATCGCTCCGCCGGGTGTCGTGCACGGGCCACGGGTCTTCAAAAAAGCTCGAGGAGGCGTGGAGCGCGATGCCGAGAAGCATGGCGAAGCCGCGTGGCAGGCACGGTCGATGCTCTCCCAGGCAGGCCGATGCGATGGTCCGATCTATTCTTCGCTGAGGAGCGTGGCCCATCCCTGGCCGCCGCGGATGTGGGCGAGCACGATCTTCACAGCCGCCAGCATGGGGTAGGCGAGGAACAGGCCGAGCACGCCCCAGGCCCAGCCCCAATACGTGAGCCAGAGAAACATGAGCGTCGGGTCGAGATTCAGTTCCTTGCCCGACATCTTGATCTCCACGAAGTCGATCCACAACAGCCGGTTCAGCACCAGCAGCACCGAGAGGAGGATCGCCTGCGAGAGGTGCGTGAGATCGAGAAAAGCCATGATGACCGGCGGAATGCAGGCCACGATGCTGCCGATATAGGTGATGTAGTTGGACGCAAAAAACAGGAACGCCCACAGGAGCCAGTGGTCGAGCTCGAAGACAAACATGAGGAGGCCGGCGGTCGCGCCCATGCCGAGGCCGACGACCGTCTTCACGGCCATGAACCGCTCGATCGACTGCGAGATGCCCTCGCCGATAAGGAGGAGCTTGTCGCCGCGGCCCCCGGGAAAGGCTTTGCGGATCCTGTCCGGTAGTTTCCGGCTGCCGATGAAGAGAAAGACCAGATAGACGAGCGTGAGGACGAAGATCTCGGCCACGCCGAGCGTGTGGCGAAGCAGGTAGTCGAGCGCCGACTTCGAGAAGCTGCCGAACAAATCACCGAGAGGTCCGCCTGGTGCCGGCTCGGGAGGGCGGGTCGGCGCGGCCCCCGCCGGGGTGGCTGGAGCAGCGTCGCCTGAGGCGTCTGCCGGAATCGGCGACGGGCGGTGGCTGCCGGCATCCGCCATCAAGTGGTCGATGTGTGGCAGGGAATTGATCGCCCGCGTGATCCGTCCCTCGTACTTGGGCCACTTGTTCACGAAGACAGCCGCCTCGCGGTAGACGAGCTGCCCGAAAAGTACCGCGAGGATGATCACGATCCCGAGCAGGCCGGTGTAGGCCGTGCGCGGCCCGAGCCCGATCCGGGCCAGGGTCTTGGCTCCGAATTGCGTCGCGTAGAACAAAAACACCGCGACCAAAAAAGGCTTCAACACCGGCCCGAGCCAGGTAAACGCCGCGGCTGATGCCAGCACGGCGAGCACGACGATTCCGGCCTCGGCAGCTTTGTTCATGCAAGGTGAAGAGGAAGGCCTGGTCGGGCGTGCCATGGATCACGCAACCATCCATCGTCGCTGGTGTTGTATCATTTGGCGGGCACGCCGGCTCCCCTACTGCTGACCGTTTTTCTCCGCGTGTGCGGAACGCCCGAGCTTCGCCCACCCCCGCCGATGCCGCTCGTCACGCTCCAAGATCTGTCGCTGCGGTTTCGTGGGCCGCCGTTGCTCGACGACGTCACCTGCCACGTCGAGGCCGGGCAGCGGATCGGCCTCCTGGGCCGCAACGGCGCCGGCAAGACCTCGCTCTTGCGGCTCTTGGCGGGCGTGATCGAGCCCGATGGCGGAGCGGTGGACTACGCGCCGGGAGCGACGGTGGCTCTGCTCCAGCAGGATGTGCCAGAGGATCTGGCCGGCTCGGTGCGCGAGGTGGTGGCAGCCGGGCTGCCCGCGGCTGCCGCAGACGATGCCGCGTGGCAACGGGAACAGGCCGTCGAGCAGATCATGGCCCGAATGACGCTCGATGGGGCCTCAGCCTTCGAGGCCCTCTCGGCGGGTATGAAGCGCCGCGTGCTGCTCGCACGGGCGGTGATCGCACAGCCGGATCTCCTCCTGCTCGACGAGCCCACGAACCATCTCGATATCGAGGCGGTCGAATGGCTCGAGGGGTTTCTCGGCCGCTGGCGGGGCACGCTCGTGTTTGTCACCCACGATCGCACGTTTCTGCGGCGGATGGCGAGCCGGATCC
>JAIXPT010000038.1 GCA_027486095.1 Planctomycetaceae bacterium
AGGACAGGCTTCAGCCTGTCAGGCCTCAAAGCGCCCAAGCCTCCCATGGAGCGACAGAGCGCAAGCTCTGTCGATCGACAGGCCTGGAGGCCTGTCGCTACGGGGAGCCCGAACCCCGCACAGCCCATGAGGCCGTGGCTACGCCACCGCCGGACTGTCTCGATGATCGTCCCATCCAGCAGGGCTGAAGAGCGCAAGCAAGATCAGCGCGCAGTACTGATCCATGAACACGCTTGCGATTGCCGGCCCGGTCACGCTCCGTGCCCACCGTACGGAGCCCGGACAGCAGCGGTCCGAGCTTCCGCAGCTCCTTCACGCTCTGCACATCCTCTGCACGGATCGTGCGCTTCGTTCGCTCGAGCATGGGCCGCACCATCACCATCGCAGCAAACATCCGATCGCGCACGTTGCCTGGCTTGACATTTTGCTAGGGCGCGAGGCGCACATGCCGTGCCGAACAGGATTGCCTGGATGGCGCAGGCGAACGTCCGGCGACGGGATATGGGGAGCCCGAAGCCGGATTGGGCGCGTTGAGGTGAGAAAAGCCCAAGCCTCCCAGCCGACAGGCTGAAGCCTGTCCTACGCCTTGCGCACCGTGCCGCGGATCAGGATGTCGCCGCCGGGATGGGTGAGCTCTTCGATGTCGATCGAGCCGGCGAGTGCCGAGGCCGTGCCGCCGTGGCCGGTAATCGCGGGCGTGACGGGGCCGCCGAGGAGCCTCGGCGCCACGAATGCCCAGACTTCGTCGATGGCGTCGAGCCTCGAGAACGAGGCGAGCACCTCCGGGCCGCCCTCGACGAGGACGTTTGTCAGGCGGCGCGTGCCGAGGTGTGCGAGGAGATTGCGGAGCCGGGCATCGCGGTCGGCCACGTCAGACCGCCAGATCTCGCAGCCGGCCGATTCGAGCGGGCCGAGGCGCTCGGCCGGCGCATCGGGCCCGACGGCGACGAAGAGCGGAGTCTCGCGGGCCGACTGCACCAGCCGGCTCACGAGCGGCAAGCGGGCGGCGCTATCGAGCACGATGCGGAGGGGCACGCGCGGCCCCGCCGGCCGGGCCGTGAGCAGCGGGTCATCGGCAAGGGCGGTGCCGATTCCGATCATGATCGCGTCGCAGCGGCCGCGGAGTTCGTGCACGAGCCGCCGCGACTCTGGCGACGAGATCCACCGCTCGCCGTCGGCCGCAGGCGCAGCCACGTGGCCATCGAGGCTCATGGCCCACTTGGCGATCACCCACGGCCGGCCTGTCGTCACGAGCTTGGTGAAGGGCGCGATGAGCCGCGCGGCAGCGGGCTCCAGAAGGCCGGTGGCGACGGTGACGCCCGCAGCACGCAGCACCGCGATGCCACGGCCGGCCACCTTGGAGAATGGATCACTCGCTCCGAGGACGACGCGGGTGATCCCGGCGGTCACGATCGCGTCGGTGCAGGGGGGCGTCTTGCCGTGATGGCAGCAGGGCTCGAGCGTCACGAACAGTGTGCCGCCCCGCGCAGCCGGGCCCGCGGCCTGGAGCGCCGCCACTTCGGCATGGGGCCCACCGAAGCGGGCGTGCCAGCCTTCGCCCACGATCGCCCCGGCAGGCGTCGCCACGACGGCGCCCACCATCGGGTTGGGCTCCACGCACCCGGCCCCGCGTCGGGCGAGGTCGAGGGCCCGCTGCATCGCCGCCCGTTCGAATTCGGTCCAGGCCATGGCCGCGATCCCGTCAGCCCGGTGTCCAGATCGTCTTCTTCGGAGCCGGCTGGCCCGGAGCTTGCGGCTGCGGGCTGCCGGGCGTCCAGATGCCCGAGGGGGCCGCCGGCGCTGCGGCGGGGCCGCCGGGAACGCCACCCACCGGCATGGTCCCTGCCGGCAGGCCGCCACCCTGGGCCGCCATCATGCCGGGCAGATCGATCCCCGCCTCCATCAGCACCTGGGCGAGCGCCTCGAGCACTTTCTGGTCGCGGGCGTGGTCGCGCCGCAGGCCGTCGAGCAGCCGGGCGATCTCCGCCTGGTCGCCGCGTTGCAGCCGCACCCGTAGCTCCGCGACGTCGATCATGCCGTCGCTCACCTTGAGTGCCGTGGCGATCTCGCGCAGCTGGCCGATCACGTCGAGTTTTTCGACCGTCGAGGTGGCCCGCTCCTCGAGCATGCTCCAGGCCTCCCAGCGATCCTCCGGCGTCGAATCCGCCCGGGCAATGAGCGCCCGGGCCGATCGCTCGGCGGCGAGCTCGAAGCCGGCGTCGAGCGCGGTGATGAACACGCCGCGGAGCTGGTCGAGATCGACCTTCGCGAAGTCGAGCCGATGCCAGCGCAGCGGCGGCACCGCGTCGAGCGGCCGGGGCGCTTCGATCGGGGCTGGAGTGGGCATGCCGAGCCGCCCGCGGATCGCCGTCCAGGCTGCGCTTTCGTCGCGAGTGCGGGCCGTGGCTTCCCCTTCGCTCACGAGCGCCGCCACCCGGCGCAGCCCGGCGGCATCGCCGAGAGCCGCGCGGGGCGTCTTGCCGAGGAGCTCGGGGAGGGCGGCATCGGGCCAGTCTGCGACGAAGCGGCGCCACAGCGCAGCCGACTCGGTGGCCAGCATGGTATCGACTGGCGACGGCTGCCCGGCCGGGGTGCCGGCGCCCGACATCGCGGGCGGGGGCGTGCGAAACTGAGCGCCGCGCAGCCAGTTCGTCGGCGTGGCTGCCGGGAGCGTGGCGGCGAGCGGCGGGCCGAATGTCACGCCGAGCACCGGCTCGAGCACCGCGCGGGCGGTGGCGACGTCGGGCTGGAATCCCTGCAGCGTGGCCAGCGGCTCCTGATCGGTCTGCTTGCCGAAGATCAGCACCGTGGCGACGAGCCGCGCCGGCGCGTCGGCCTGCGGCGCCGCCTCGAAGATGCGCCACGCCGACCGTGGCGCGACGGCCCCGCGCGATGTCCACTGCGCCCGATCGAAGGGGGCCGGCTCGAAGTGGGCGTCGTGACGGAGTTTGTCTTCGAGGAGATCGAGCGCGGCGGCGCCTTCGGAGCCGAGCACGAGCGTGGCCGAGCGCCGTTCATACGGCACGGTCGGCGAGCGATCTTCGTCGGCCTCCGTCTCGAGCGCGATCGCCCGGCCCGTGGCCTCGACGGCGTCGTCGGCGGGCGTGCCCGGCAGACCTGCCACGGTGAGCCATGCCTCCGCAGCCTCGAACGGCCGGGCCAGCATTTCGCACATGACGGCGATGTTCGTGAACACTTCGCGGCTCTGCCCGGCCACGCTCTTCAAGCTGCGAAACGCCGCGAGAGCCTTCCCCAGCCGCCAGCTTTGGGCATGCTCGAGCCCCGTGTCGAAGTCGGCCTGCCACGGCGACTCGGCCGGTGCGGATTCCAGGTGCACCTTCGTGCGCAGCGCCGCCGGCACGCCCGACGAGCCGACGACGGCCGCGAGCATGCGCTGGTCTTCGGCGGTGCCGAGCGACTTGTCCACCATCCACTCGACGAGCCCTTGGGCAAACCCCGTGTGCCCCGCCTGGGCGGCCGCCTGCACGAGCGTGGCCGCGATTCGCACGAGATCGGCCGAGATCTCGGTGCCGGCAGCGTCGCGGGCCTTGTCGAACTGCGCCGCCGCTTCTTGGATGCGCCCGGCGATCGCGTCGGCGACGGCCGCATGCCCGAGCGCCAGCGGATTGTCGGGGAAGGCCGCCAGGAATGCCTGGCTCGAGGCCGCCGCCTCGGTGAATTTCCGTGTCGCGAGCTGCAGCTTCACCTGCGTGGCCATGAGGCAGGCCCGCCCCGGGTGCTTGGCCGCCAGCCTGTCTACCTGTTCGAGGGCTGCCGACACCTGATCGCCCTCGATGAGCCGGTCGATCTGCTCGAGATCGCCGGTGAGGTCATCGCAGCAAAACTTGATCTTCTTGCCGGTGCCCCCGGGGCAGGCGGCGTAGGGATCGATGGCCATGGACTGCGGGCTCCTGTCCCTGCTCGGGAAAAATCGAAATTCGGGTGAAACGCCCGAATGTACCAGCGCCGGATGACGCTGTCGGGGGTGCCGGCCATAATGCCGGCGGCGGGTCCCGAATCCAACCACCATGCGTCAACCCCGGATCTTCGTCCTCGACGCCTGCGGCGCGGCCGGCCTGCCCTACGCCAGCCTCGTGGCCAGGCTGCAGCCGATGGACCTGCGGGTGGAGACCGGCGCCGGTGCCGCTGCCACCGCGATCCGCGGAGATGCCTGGGACCTCGGCGTCGTCACGGCGCGTGAGCCTGCCGAGGCGGCCGGCCTCGTGGCGGCCCTCAGGGCGGCCGACCCGGACTTGCCGCTCGTCGTCGTGGACGCCCATCCCACCGTCGCCGCCGCCCGGGAGTGCCTCCAGGCGGGCGTCGGCGACTATCTCGATCTCACCCGCGCCGAGGCCGAGCTCGAAGACGCGCTCGCGCGGCTCCTCGCAGCCGCGCGGCGCCGCGCCGCCGAGGAGGTGCTGCGCCGGGCGATCGAACGGCCCTACACCTTCGAGGGCTTCCTGGGGGAAAGCCCGGCGATGCGACGTGTGTATTCGATCATCGAGCGCGTGGCGGCGAGCTCGGTCGATGTGCTCGTGACGGGAGAGACGGGCACCGGCAAGGAGCTCGTGGCCCGCGCGCTCCATCAGCGGAGCCGGCGCGCGGCGGCGCCATTCGTGCCCGTGGATTGCGGCGCCATCCCCGATGCGCTCATGGAAAGCGAGTTTTTCGGTCACGAGCGGGGCGCCTTCACCGGTGCCGATGCCCGCCGGATGGGGCTCGTGGAATTCGCCGACGGCGGCACGCTGTTTCTCGACGAGGTCGGCGAACTGCCGCTCGCGCTCCAGGCCAAACTGCTGCGCGTGCTGCAGGAACGCCGCGTGCGGCGTGTCGGGGCACGGCAGGAGACCAGCGTGGACGTGCGCGTGATTGCCGCCACCTCGCGCAATCTCGACGCCATGGTGGAGCGCGGTGAATTTCGCCGTGATCTCTACTACCGGATCAACGTGGTGCGGATCGACCTGCCGCCGCTCCGCGACCGGGGCGACGACATCGGCCTGCTCGCCGAGTTTTTCGCGAATCGGGCAGCCCAGGAGATGGGCAAGCCCATCAGCGGGCTCTCGATCGACGCCTATCAGGTGCTCAGGAACTACCGCTGGCCGGGCAACGTGCGCGAACTGCAAAACGTGATTCGCCGCGCGATCGCGATGACCCGCTCCGCGACGCCCGACGTGGAAGACCTCCCCGACGAGATCGTGGCCGCGGCGGGCCATGGTCTGCCGGCTCCGGACGGCGACGGCGGGTTTTTCGCCCGGCGGGCCGAGCACGTGGCGAAATTCGAGAAGCAGTACCTCGGCGAATTGCTCACGCGGCACCACGGCGACGTATCGGCCGCCGCCCGCGAAGCCAAGCTGCCCCGTGGCACGCTCTACCGGCTCATGAAAAGCCACGCCCTCGACGGCGCGACCTTTCGCACGAAGTAGGACAGACTTCAGCCTGTCTATGTTCACGGCAAGTTTCGACATCCTGTCGAACTTGCCTTGGCCGACCTCCGTCGGCTGGTGGTAACCCGGCCCTCCGGGCCTGGTGTCAACTTGCCGAACACTCGAGTCACAGGCCCAAGCCGGCTTCGGGCTCCCCATATCCCGTCGCCGGACGTTCGCTGCGGGCATCCTGCCCTCCGCTCACTCGACTCCGACTTCGCTTCGCCATCCTGGCTGCGCTTGTCTGCATACGCCGGCTCCCGGGACACGGGGAGCCCAAAGCCTCCCTCTACCAGTTGAGGAGGCTCGGGGTTGCCCCTACCGTTGAGCCGGCGTATGTGACCAGCGCAGCCATGGATGGCGCAGCGCAGGCACATCCGAGTGAGCCGGAGCCCAGGAGGGCGGAGGCGAACGTCCGGCGAGACGGTACGGGGTAACCCCGAGCCGGCGCGCGGCAAACGCAGCCTACTTGCGCTCCCAAGTCTTGCCTTCTTTGTAGCGGTTGGCCCGCTCGACGAACTCGGGGTTCTTCGTCGTGGCGATCACCTTGTCGAGGGCCTTCGTGAACTCGTCTTTGTGGGCGTCGCGGAGATTGCGGTGATGGGCCAACTCCACCACGCTCTTGCACGCGGGCTCGGCGAGGGCGGGCTGATCGACATAGGGGAGCACGAAGCGAAATGTCTCGACGGTGCGGATCGCGTTGACTCGCTCCAGGAGTTTGGCCCGTTCTGCGTCCGTTTGGCAGAGCGGCATGATCTTCACGACGAGATCGAGCTTCTGCTTGTCGTTGAACTTGTTGTCGGGCAGGGGAGCGATGCGGATCAGGGCTCCGAGGAGCATCTCACGCTCGGCGGGATTTTGCGTCGTGCCGAGCAGTTCCAGCAGCTTCGGAGTGACGGTGGCGTCGGGCCAGCGGGTGAGGGCCTTGAGCCCGAGGTCGCGCTTGGCGGGGTCAGCGAGCAGGTCATCGACGATCGCGAGCGCTCTCGGGCCACCGATCCGGCCCAGCGGCGAGAGCAGAGCCTCACGGTCGGCCTCGGCGGTGGCCTTGAAGATGGCGAGGAACGACTCCGCCGAGCGCTCCTTGCCCGGGTTGTCGGTGCAGACGGCGACAAGCGCCTTCTCGGCGTCATTGCGTTCCGTGCCGGCAGCGGCCTCGAGGAATCCCTGCACCATGGCCGGCACCTCGTCGGGGCCGCCGAGTTTCCCGAGCGCCCGCATCGCGGCCCCGCGCACCGCAGCATCGGCGTCGGTCGCCGCTGCCACGAACGCCGGCACCGCCGCGCGGGCCCTGCGCTCGGCGAGGATATCGATGGCCAGAGCCCGCAAGCCGACTTCGCCGGAGCGGGCCACGCTGGTCAATTGGCTCACCGCCTCGTCACCACGCAGCACGACCAACGCCCGCTTGGCGGCTGCCCGCTCAGGATCGCCGGACGCGAGCGACTGCTTCAACACCGCCACTTCGGCTCCGCCTCCCACCGAGCCGAGCAAGGCGATTGCGGCCGACCGCACCGCCGGATCCTTCGCCGCCGTCAGCAGCGAGATGACGGCCGGAATCGCCGCCTTATCGCCGCGATCGGCGAGAGCCCGGAGAAGCTCGACCTGCCGCCCGGGCGGCTGCTTCGCGAGCATGTCGGCGAACTGCCGCGTGGCGGCCTCACCCTGGGCGGCGTAGCGAATTCGCTCGAGCCCGATCGCGCGGAAGTCGGGATCGTCGCGGCTCAAGAGATCGATCACGGCCGCCACGGGGTCGGCAGCCGGAGCCCGCTCGACGCAGAGCAGAACATGAAAGAGGGCAAGGCAGCAGAGAACGAATCGCATCACAAGACACTCCGAGTTTCTCGGCCAGAAGCCCCGGCGAAAGCCGGAGATTCACCATGGGTTTTGCTGGCGTGGGTCAAGACGTGGCGGCGAGTGTGTCGAGGCAGGCGAGAATCCCCCGCGCGGCGGCGAGCTCCACGGCCTTCGCCCCCGGCTTGCCCTTCACCGCGTCGGCAAGCGTCTGGTAGACCCGCTGAGCGTCCACCCGCTTGCCGGCGGCAAGCAGAGCTTCGGCACTCGCCAAGCGGGCATCGACCACGGCCCGGCCGACGCCGGAGCCGGCGAGCGGGTCGGCTGCCGAGAGCGCGGCGAGAGCCTCGGGCGTGTGGATATGGCCGAGCGCCGTCGCAGCGGCGGCGGCCACCGGCGGATCGGCGGAAAGGAGCCGCGCGAGTTCAGGCACGCTTGCGGCATCGCCTCGGCCGCCCAGTGATTCGATCATTCCGATCCGGAGATTGCCCTGCACACTGCCGAGCGCGTCGCGAAGGGCCTGCGCCGCTTCGGGAGCGGAAATCCGTTCGAGGGCGAAGCGGGCCATGTGCGAGTTGTCGGCGTTCTTCAAGAGCGCGGCGAGGGCCGGAACGCTCGCGGCCGTGCCGATCATCATCAGCTTGCGGCAGGCATACTCCTTCGCAGCGCGGCTGGTGCCGGCGCCGAGGATCATAGCCAGCCGCTTTTCGAGATCGGCACGCAGCACGGCATCGCCATGGGCGGCGACGACGGCATCGTCGATCGTCTTGAACGCCGCGGCATCAGCACCCCAGTCGTAGGCCTTGAGAGCCGCAAAGGGGGCGTCGAGCGACATCAAGTCGAATGGCATGGGAAGGCTCCTTCTTTCACTTGATCCAGTCAGATAATCCAATCAGATGATCCAGGGCTCACGGCGGGCCCGATCGAGGAACCGATTCGCTTCTTCATCGCCGACGAACTGCTGCGTCGCCCGGTCCCACTGGAGCGACCGTGCGAGCCGGTAGGCGATCGCAATCATGTGCGGACCGGTCATCGTGTTGACGGCCGGCTCGATATCGCGGAACGGCCGCTGGCGGGTCTTGACGCACTCGATGAAGTCGCCGTAGATGTTCGTCTCGCTGCCGTGATAGGCGGGCACCGGCTTGGCGGGCCGCGTTGCCCCGTCGCCGACAAACTGAATCGAGCCCTTGAAGTCGAGTGAGGGCTTCGGCCGCAGGTGGCCCGGACGGTTGTGGAAGATCTCGGTGCCGTTCGGATAGGTCACCGACACATGCGCCGGCTCCTTGCCGTCGGCCGAGGCCGGGTGAAACGTGACCTTCGTCGGTTGCACGTCGAGCAGGTCGGCGGCGAAGATCGCCCCGCCGAAGTGGTGCGCCCCCCAGTCGGTGAGGCTGCCGCCGGAGTAATCGACATACGACCGCCAGCTGTTGCCACCCGTGCCGTAGTTGCCATCGCAGCGGCCGGAGTGGTAGGGCTCCCACGGGGCGGGCCCCAGCCAGAGGTCCCAGTCGATGTCGGGGGGTGTGGGCTGGGCGGGCAGCGTGCAGAGCATCGACGGGCCGCCCACCGAGATGTCGATCGATTTCACGTGGCCGATCTCGCCGGCCCAGATCGGATCGACGACGCTGCGGTAGTCGCCGAGCACCCGCTGGCTGCCCCCGGAGACCACGCGGCCGTAGCGGCGGGCCGCCGCGATCATCAGCGGTCCCTCGCGCAGCGTGAGCGTCTCGGGCTTCTGCAGATAAACGTCCTTCCCCGCCTGGCAGGCTGCGATCGTCATCACGGCATGCCAATGATCGGGTGTGGCGATGTGCACGGCGTCGATGTCGTCGCGGGCGAGCAGTTCGCGGAAATCGACGAGGGCCGCGCAGTCGGCGTTGCCATATTTTTTGTCGGCCCGCTCCTTGCCCTCGTCGCGCCACTGCTTTCGCACGTCGCACACGGCGACATACTGCACGTCGGGCCGGGCGAGGAACGCCCCCTGGTCGCCCTTGCCCATGTTGCCGATGCCGATCCCGCCCATCACGATCCGGTCGCTGGCCGGCGG
>JAIXPT010000369.1 GCA_027486095.1 Planctomycetaceae bacterium
CGCCGGGACGGCGGCGACGGCGCGACAGTCCGGACGCCGCAGGCGTGGGAGACGGGCTTTGCCCGGCGACCGTAAGCCGTTGCCGACGCCGGGACGGCGGCGACGGCGCGACAGTCGTCCCGTCGCTTCCGCTCCGGGCTTCTAGGCCAGCGGAAACCGCGTGCCGAACAGGATTGCCTGGAGGGCCGAGGCGAACGTCCGGCGAGACGGTACGGGGTAACCCCGAGCCGGTGCACTTGAGCAGAGGCATGGCAAGCGGGACGTGCCAGCACATCGGCTCGTGCCTATAATCCCGATATGAAGTCTCGCCCCCTCGCCATTGCCTGCCTGCTCGTTGCGATCTTCGTGGCGGCCGATGCGTTCGGCTGCCCGACGTGCAAGGATGGTATCGCGGCCAATGACACCGAGGGCGCGAACCTCGCGCGCGGCTACTTCTACAGCATCCTGCTCATGCTCGCGATGCCGCTCACGCTCGTGAGCTCGTTCGGCGCCTACGTGTGGCGCGAGATGAAGCGGCAGCAGCGGCAGGAACAGGTGGATCTCGTGAGCCGCCAGACCATGGCGCCTGCGGCGGCCGAACACACCTCCCCCGGCGTACCGCGGTCGTGAGCCAGCGCGGGCCACGCAACTATCTTTCGCGCGGTGAGCACCGCCGGCTCTTCTGGCGGTTCATGCCGCCGGCGATCGTGCTCTTTCTCGCCCTCAGCTGGATCGAGCGTGCCTGGCTCCGGCCTCCCGTAGAGCCCGGGCCGGCTCAGGTCGATACGCGGCTCGCGGGCGCGCACCTCGAGCGCACGGTCGCTGACGCGGTGGTGATCGAGGCCGAGCCCGAGCCGTTCACCGCCGACGCCGATGAATTGGGGGCTTCGGCCAGCAGCCTCGCCGACGTGCGCGACGACACGGTGTTTCGGCCCGGCGACGAGGCGGCCTGGTTTCAGATCTGGATGACACTCCGCTCGACCGATCTCTCCGCGCTCGAGCGGTCGGAGGCACGGCCCGTGAGCTTCATCGAGCTGTTCGGCCAGCCCAAGAGTTTCCGCGGCCGGCTCGTGCGGTTCAAAGGGACGGTGCACCGGCTGCAGAAGGTCGAGGCGCCGGCGAACGACTACGACATTTCGGGCTATTGGCAAGCCTGGGTGGAGCCGGCCGACGGCCCCGCCTCGCCGATCGTGGTCTACTTTCTGCGGCTGCCCGCCGGGATGCCGCATGGCATGCGGGTGCGAGAACCGGTGGATGTCGTCGGCTATTTCTTCAAACGCTGGGCCTACGAGGCGTCCGATACGGTCCGCACCGCGCCTTTGGTGATGGCCCTCGAGCCGGTGTGGGCACCGCTGCCGCCGCCGCCTGCCGGGGGCACGACCCTCGGGAGCTATGCACTCCTCGCGATGGCCGGCCTCGTGATAGCCACGCTCGTGGCCATGCGGATCGCCGGTGGAAAGCCGTTGCATCGCGCGAGCCCGCCACCTGAGAATCTCGCCGAGACACTCGCCGACGTCGAGCTATTTTCGCCGGCCGCCGCGCTCGAGCAGCTCGCCGCGTCGGAGCGGTGCTCCAGGCCGACACCACCCCCCGTGCCGCAGGATTATGTGCCATGAATCTCCGCCATCGTGCGCTCGCGGTCGTGGCCGCCTTGATCGTCATGCACGCCACGGCCACGGCGTCGATCGCCGCCGATCGCACCCCGGCTACGCCGGCCGACTTCCTCGCAACCTGGAAGCTCGACCGCGCATCCCGCGCGGTGCTCGAGCAGCCCGGGCCGTGGGATGAGGCGAAGCTGTCGTTCTGCCTGCGGCTGCTCGCCCGGCTGGCGCTCGCCCCACCCGACGCCTCCGCCACCTGGGCCGAGGCGGCTTCGCCGGCGCCGGCCACGCTGCCCACGCCGGGCGATGCGTTCGTGCGGCTGGAGGGGCGGGCCGTGTTCGTGGCCCCGCTCGCGCTCCCCCCCGACCAGGCCGAGATCGCCAATCGACCGGCGATCGACATGGTGCGCATCGCGACGAGCGCGGGGCTCGTCGAAGCAATTGCCGAAGCGGTGCCGAAGGCGTGGCCGCGCTGGCAGGCGATCGACGAACCGGTGTCGGTGGTGGGGCTTCCCGTGTCGAACGCCGCGGCTCCCCGGCCCGAGCCGCCCGCCGGCGTCGGCGCCTGGCCCGCCGATCCGGCAGGGCTCGTGCTCGTGGCCCGCCGCGTGGCCTGGCATCCGCCCACGCCGCTCGGCGCGCTCGGCATGGACTACGGGCTCTTCGACACCGTCGTTGACGGCCAGCGGCTGGTCGCCGGCGACACCGACGCCTTCTACGCGCTGCTTGCGGCGGCGGGCCGCGGCATGCAGACGGCCATCGAAACCGCCGCCGGCCCCGTGGCCGACGCCGTGCCGTTGATCGATCCCGGCCGCAAGTGGTTTGCGACGCATCGCGGTGATCCCGTCACGTTCGAGGGCACGGCCCGCCGCGCCACACGAATCCAGATCGACG
Source organism: Planctomycetaceae bacterium (assembly GCA_027486095.1). Classification (GTDB taxonomy): domain Bacteria; phylum Planctomycetota; class Planctomycetia; order Pirellulales; family UBA1268; genus RGVT01. The sequence continues at coordinate 2,475 of JAIXPT010000369.1, forward strand.
AGCCGCGCCGCCGGCGCGAGATCGGCGGCGATCACTATTGGGAGCTCTACGTGTTCGTGCCCACCTCGCTCATCAAGATCAACGACCGCGTGCAAGACACCTATCCGATCGTGTGCTGCGTGCGCGACCTGCCCGGGGGCATGCCCACGGGGCAGGCGATCAACGAGCCGGTGCGCGTAAGCGGCTTCGCGATGAAGCGCTATGCCTATCCCTTGCCGAAGGTGCAGGGGCAGGACGAAGCCGCCGCGGCGCGGCAGGAAACGCCGCTCGTGGTCGGCAAGCAGGCCCTCTGGGTGCCCGAGCCGTCGGCCACCCAGGCGACGAGCATCCTGGGCTGGGTGTTCCTCGCGCTCGCCGGCCTCGTGACGCTCGTGCTCGCCTTCGGTGCCTGGCGATTCAACCGCGACGCGCGGCTCGAGAAGCGGCGGCAACGCGCGGCCCTCCCCGACAAGCTGGAACTCCCGTAGCACACGCGTGGGGCTTGTCCGGGCGGCCATGCGGCGAGACACTTCCGCCCACCCCCCCAGGAGACATCCCCGCCATGCGACGCGCAAAAATCTCGATCATCGGTGCCGGCAACGTCGGCGCCACCACCGCCCACTGGTGCGCGGCTGCCGAGCTCGGCGACGTGGTGCTGCTCGACATCCCCGCCACCGAAGGCATGCCCGCCGGCAAGGCGCTCGACCTCTTCCAGGCCTCCCCGATCATGGGCTTCGACGCGAAGCTCACCGGCACGACCAACTGGGCCGACACCGCCGGCAGCGACGTCGTGGTCGTGACGGCCGGCATCGCCCGCAAGCCGGGCATGAGCCGCGACGACCTGCTCTCGACCAACGCCAAGATCGTGGGCGATGTCGCCGCCCAGGTCCGCGACACGAGCCCCCAGGCCGTGGTGATCGTCGTCTCCAATCCGCTCGACGCGATGGTGCAGCGCACCTTCCAGGTCACCGGCTTCCCCGCGGCCCGCGTGATCGGCCAGGCCGGCATTCTCGACACCGCCCGCTACCGCTCCTTCCTCGCGATGGAGCTCGGTGTGAGTGTCGAAGACATCGCCGCGATGCTCCTCGGTGGCCACGGCGACACGATGGTGCCGATTCCCAGCTGCACGAGCGTGGGCGGCATCCCCGTCACGCAGCTGATCGCCCAAGACAAGCTCGATGCGATCGTCACCCGGGCCCGCAACGGCGGCGCCGAGATCGTGGGCCTCTTGAAGACGGGCAGCGCCTACTACGCCCCGGCCGCGGCCACGGCCCAGATGGTCGAAGCGATCGTGCGCGACAAGAAGCGGCTCGTGCCCTGCGCCGCCTATTGCGACAAGGAATACGGCGTGGGCGGCTACTTCGTGGGCGTGCCGGTGATCCTCGGGAGCGGCGGCGTCGAGAAGGTGATCGAGCTCTCGCTGCTCCCCGACGAGCGCGCCGCCCTCGACAAGAGCATCGCCGCGGTCAAAGAACTCGTGGCCGCGATGAACAGGCTCGTCGGGTAGGCATGGCGTTGCCGGCTTCGGGCTCCTAAAAACCCGTCGCCAGACGCTCACTGCGAGTTCGGTACGCGCCGGCTCAGGGTTACCCCGTACCGTCTCGCCGGACGCTCACTGCGCCCATCCTTGGGCTCCGTTTGCTCGGACCTGCCTGCGCTCCGCCATCCTGGCTTCGCTGGTCAGCTACGCCGGCTCAACGGCAGGGGTAACCCCTCGCCTCCTCCAACGGAAGCCCGAGGCGTAAGCCGAGAGGATGCCCCCGACCGCTTGCGGTCAGAAATCTCGATCGACCGCCTCTTCACGGTAGATCGGCAGCAGGCGGTAATAGACCTCGAGCGTGAGCACGGCGAGCGCGGTGTGGGCGAGCCGCCCGCCGGGCGCCGTGTCGTGATCGGCGAAGAACCAGCTGCCGGCCTCGTGGCCAAACCGTGCCTGCGAGGCCACGAGCTGGTCGCGGTTTTTGGCGTTCCAGCGGGGCCACACAGGATGATCGAGCTGGAGGAGCGCCTGCGCGAGATAGAAATTCTGGTAGATGTTCGTGGGGTGCGGGCCCGGCTTGGCGAGATTCGTGACGCCGCGGTGGAGCGCCTCGTGCCCGCTGCCCCAGCCGGTGTACATGCGGCAGAGCAGGCCGACTGCCGACGTGCAGGGCTTCGCGGCGGGCGTGCGGTAGCCATAGGCGGCGCCGCCCTGCGTTTGCACGCGGTCGAGAAACCGCCGGGCCCCGTCGATCGTGGGCGAGGGCACCTCCACGCCTGCGAGCATCGCGCTTTTGAGCGCGGCGATCTGCCAGGCCGTGACGGTGATGTCGCCGGCCTGCCCAGGCAGGTAGCGCCAGCCGCCGCCGTGCAGGTCCTGGGCCGTCGCGGTGAATCGCACCGCATCGCGGACGGAAGGCGCGAGCATCTCGTCGCCCGTCATGCCGAGCGCCTCGGCGAGCACGAGCGTGGTGACGCCGTGGCCGTACATCGTGCCCTCGCAGAAGTCGCCGCCGCGCGGCGTGGGCTGCATCCGGCTCAGGAGATAATAGATGCCGCGCGACACCGTCTCGTGGTAGGGGCCATCGACGTGCGTGCTCCCCGCGCCAAGAAACGGCAAAAGGGCGATCGCCGTGCTCGCCGTCGAGCCGGTGAGCGTGCCGGGATCACGGCACGCGCCGTCGCAGCGGCAGCCGGAGAGATCGAACTGCCATGAGCCGTCTCCGGCCTGGTGGCGGGCGAGCCAGGCCAGGCCCGCCTCGACGGCCGCCTCGCTGGCGGCCGAGCCCCCGCGGGCGAGTGCCGCCGTGCCCCGGGCGCCACCGCGGCGCGGCGAGAATGCCGCGGTGCCGCTCGCCACCGCGCTTGCAGACTGGGCCGCGGCGGTGGCACCGCCGCCCACGCGCACCGACACGGCGCGGGCTGGCAGGCCGGCGGGATCGAGGCGCGGCGACGGCTCCTCTGCGGGCGGAAGCGGCGCGTCGATCGGGCTTTGGACAGCGACGAGTGGCACGTCTTCGGCGGGGAGTGGCACGGCCTCGGCAGCCGGTGAGCTGCCAGCTAACGCTTCGGGCTCCTCGATCGGCTCGCCCAAGGCAACCTCGGCAAGCTGTTCGTCGCCGGCGGCCTCGGCCTCGCCGAATCGCAGCTCGAGCGGCGCGGGCGGCGGCGAACGCCGGGCCTCGAGCGCCAGGATCGCGAGGATGATGCACACCACCACGTGGGCCACGAGGCTCAGATAACCGGCCCGCACGGCGGGGCTGGCCACCGCCCGTTCGATCCACGGCGTCTGAGGGCTCTCGCTCGGCATGGCTCTGCCTTATGGGGCGACTTTTCCGGCGGGGCAAATCGTACGCTCGCGAAGAGCCCCGTGCCCCGCGCAGACGGCGATCCCCATGGCTGATCCCCGGGAGTCATCGTCCAGCCCGTAGTGCGGCCTGAAAGTCTTGTGGAGCAAGCGTCCCTTTTGCCACGGTCAATGCGACGAAGAGTTGGGGAGGCTTGGGGTTGCCCCTGCCATTGAGTCGGCGTAGCTGACCAGCGCAGCCAGGATGGCGCAGCGCAGGCAGGTCCGAGCGAGTGAAGCCCAGGATGGGCGCAGCGAGCGTCCGGCGAGATGGCACGGGGCAATCCCAAGCCGGCGCGAGGGCCCTGCCGCGCTACTCTTTGAATTCCTCATCGACGCTCTGCTGGCCGTAGAGCGGGAGGTGGCGGTAGTAGACCTCGAGGATCATCGTGGCCATCGACGTGGTGTAGAGTCGGCCGCCCTGCTCGGGTCCGTGCCCTTTGTCGAATTCCTCGAACCAACTGCCCGCGGCGTGCCCCTTGGTTTGTTGAGATTTCACCAGCATGTCGCGCATCTTCGTGTTCCACGCCACCCACGCGTCGCCCTCGACGTGATGAAGAATTTGCGTCGCGTAGTAGTTGAAATAAAGGTCGGTGCTCGGCCCCTTCTTGGCCAAGCGCAGCACGCCGCGTTGCAAGGCGGGGTTGTCTTTCTTCCAGCCGAGATACATCCGGCAGAGGAGGCCGACAGCCGACGTGCCGTAGCCATTGCCGGGATCGGTGTAGCCATACGTCGCGCCATCGTCGGCCTGCACGCGGTTCAAGAATTCGACCGCCTTCTTGATCGTGAGCGGGCTCACCTGGAGAAACGCCATGTTGCCGCTCTTGAGGGCCATCAGCTGCCAGCCCACCGCCGACGTGTCGCCCGGCTGCTTGGGGGCATAGCGCCAGCCGCCGCCGACAGGATCCTGCGCCGCCATAATGTAGTTGAGCGCGAGCTGGGCCGGGCCGGCGAGCCGTTTGTCTTGCGTCATCGCATAGCTCTCCGAAAGTGCGATGCCCGCGAGACCCTGGGAGTAGAGATTGCCACCCTTCTCATACGCCTTGCCCTGGCCCTTCACCGCGAGCCCCGCAAGGAAGCCGACGCCGGCCTCGAACTGCTTCTTGTAGGGGCCTTCTTTGTGGGTGTAGCCGCGGCCGAGCATCGGCAGCAGTGCCATGGCGGTGGCCCCGCCGCGGTCCTGAATCTTGCCGGGGTGTGAGCAGTTGCCATTGCAGCTCGGGCACTTGCTGAAATCGAAGCTCCAGCTGCCGTCGGGCAACTGATGATTGATGATCCACTTGATGCCGGCCTCGACCGCGGCTTCGCTCTGGGCGCTGCCGCCGCCAGCCTGCACGAGCTTGCTCCGCATCTTTGGATCGGTGCGGCCGCCGAGGCCGCCCGCCTGGCCGCCGATGGCACCTACGCTCGCGAGCAGGTCGCTCGACGCGGCTGTTTCAGTGCTGAAGTCGGTGAACTCCACCGACACCGCCGCGGCATCGATGTCGGCGGCATCGCTCACCACCTGCACGTCTTCGACGACCGTGGCGTCGGGGAGGACCACCTCGTTCGACACCTCCTGGGTCTGCGGCTGGTCGAGCGGCGTTTCCTCCTCGAACTCTTCGAACTCCTCGACCACCTCCGGTGCCGACGACACGATCACCCGCGGCGTCTCTTTCGGCGGCGGCTCCTGCACGATGAGCGCCATGGAGAGCAGGATGACGATGTGCAAGAGCATGCTCACGGCCCACGCCGGAGCAGTGCGCAGGATTCCGGCGGTCGCCGAGCGGTGGGGCCCGTCGTCGGCGGCATGTGCTGGTGGTGGGGCAGGCTGAGCTGCGGCGGGCTTCGCTGCCGCAACAGCGGCAGCGGGCGGCTTTGGCGGGGCCGCTGCCGGCTTGGCGGCTGCGGCCGGCGGCTTGGGAGTTGCCGCCGCCGCTGGCTTCGCGGGAGTTGCCGGAGCCGGCTTTCCCGTGCCTGACTGGATTTGGCTGGCCATGCGACTCGGCCCGTGAACGCGTCCCGATCACCACCCAGACAATACTAACGGCGGCGGGCATGTTCGCAAACCGCGACCCGGGCTTTTGGGCGGTGCGGCGCGGGGTCGCTGGCGGCCCGGCCGCGGGCCGATTACGATCTCCCCCACGATTCTTCGTCCCTGGCAGCCGAGGTTTGGAATGGCAAAAGGCAAGAGAAAGCTCGAAGTGGTGCACCTCGTCTGCGAGGAGACCGGCGACCAAAACTACACGCTGCGGCGGAAGACGGGCGGCGAGAAACTCAAGGTGAAGAAGTATTCGCCGCGGCTCCGCAAGCACACCCTGCACAACGAAAAGCGCAAGTAGCCGTTGCGAGGTCCGCCGTCGTAGCGACAGGCCTCCAGGCCTGTCGAATGAGGCTCGGCCCCCTGGCAAGCTCCGCTATTCACGTCCGCCGTCGTAGCGACAGGCCTCCAGGCCTGTCGAATGAGGCTCGGACTTGACGGAGTTCGCGCCCTCGAGGCGCGGTGGTGCATCACGGAAGGGGAGCTGAGCAGATGCCCGGCTTGTTGGTGCCGGCTCGGGATTGCCCCGTACCGTCTCGCCGGACGTTCGCCTTCGCCCTCCTGGGCTTCGGCTCACTCGGATGTGCCTGCGCTCCGGCATCCTGCCTGCGCTGGTCACATACGCCGGCTCAACGGTAGGGGCAATCCCGAGCCTCCCGGTTTACGTTGCGGATTCTTGCCTCACCCCACGCGTTCGAGCAAGGCAGCGACTTCAGCCGGCGTGGCTCGCGCGACGTGATCCGCACGGCGCTCGAGCGATGGCTCGACGGTGGCGTCAGGCGCGGCGATCACGAGGCGGCATTCGGCCCGGCGGGTGAATCGACCTTGGCCGGGCCGCGTCACGATCTCGATCTCGCAGGGTTCGCCCGGCTCGACGCGTGCGGCGGCGGGGATCGCGGCGGCGAGTGCTTGAGTGAGTGGCTCGGCGACCACGTCAGACGGCAGCCCCCAGCGGATGGCTGCGGCATCACGCACCACCAGGCCTTGGCGGCAGCGGGTGAGCCGGCCACGGCGCAGAAAATAGCCGACGTTCGGTCCGTCGCGCCAGCGCTTCGTGGCGGTGGGATCGACAGGGTGCCAGACATGCAGCGAGCAGGTGCGATCGAGGATCGATTCGAGCCGCACGCCCGCCGCCCGCAGCCGCAGGCCGAGGTCGTCGTCTTCCTGGCCCCAGCCGACGAACCGTTCGTCGAACCCGTTCACCGCTTCGAAGTCGCGCCGCCAAACGCCGAAGTTGCCCCCCGCCAGCCGCGGCTTCGAGCGATGGCGCAGGAGCGTGCGCCACCAGGCCTTGCGAAACCGGCGGCGCAGGAGCCGCCGCTCGCTGGCCGGCGCGAGCGCTTCGAGATCGAGGCCGGTGAGCGATCCCGGCGCGAGCGCCGCGCTCGCCGCCTCGGGCAGGCGGGCGCAGTAGCCGAGGTGCGCCACGCCCGGTCGCCGACGGGCCAAATACGCCGCCACGTGGTCGCGGGGCAGGATGCAATCGCCGTCGAGAAACAGGAGCGTGTCGCCCTGCGCGAGCCGCGCGCCCTCGTTCCGCACCCGTGCCAGGCGAAAGCCCGCGTGCGGCTCGCTCGTGAACCGCACCGGCACGGTGGCCCGCGCGGCGAACGCGGCCACGATGTCGGCCGTTTCGTCGCGTGAGCCATCGTCGGCCACGATCACTTCGAGCCTGCCAGCGACGCCCGTCTGGGCCGCGATCGATTCGAGCACGAGCGCGAGGTGCCGTGGCTTCTCGAAGGTGTTGACGATGAGTGAGCAGTCGATGCCGGGGGGCGTCATGCCGCGCCTCTGCCGGCGCCGCCGACGGCCCCGAGCGTGGCCTGCACGAGCTCGTCGAGCTCCGCCTCGCCCGTGAGAAATTCGATCGCGATTTCGAGCGCGGCGAGCGGCGCGTCGCCGAGCGTCTCGTGCGGGAGCTTCACCAGATCCTTGAGCGTGGTGACGGCGAGGTCGGCGCGGGCGGCCGTGGCCAGGCGCGCCAGGCGGGCGATGTCGTCGGAGGTGTACGCATGATGATCGGGGAACGCGCGAAACTCGACGATCTCGGCCCCCAGGCGCTCGAGCGTGTGCCGAAATGCCGGCGGGTTGCCGATGCCGCACCAGGCGACGACGCGCCGCCCCGCGACCGCGGCGAGCGGTAGCTCGTGGCCGGCGCTCGTGCGCAGCCGATGCGGCGCGTGGGCTGCTGCGGCCCACACGCGCGGCCCACTCGGGCGGCAGCGTGCGGCGAGCTTCTCGATGATCGCCCGCCGGCGGTCGGGCTCGATGGTGTCGGCGCGGGTGAGCACGACGGCCCGTGCCCGCGCGAGCCCGCCGAGCGGTTCGCGGAGCATGCCGCGCGGAAATATGTGGCCGCAGCCGAAGGGATCGGTGGCATCGACCGCGACGATATCGAGATCGCGGGCCAGCCGGCGGTGTTGAAAGCCGTCGTCGAGCACGATCGCGCCGGCGCCCTGTGCCACGGCCGCGGCGGCGGCAGCCACGCGGTCGCGGTCGGCCACGTGGGTCACGCCGGGGAGCAGGAGCGCAAGCTCGGCGGCTTCGTCGCTCGTCTGGCCGCGCGCGGCGCCGTAGCCACGGCTCACGATCGCCGGCTGCCGTCCGCCCGCAAGGCAGCGGCGGGCCGCCCAGGCTACGAGCGGCGTCTTGCCGGTGCCGCCGAGGGTGAGATTGCCCACGGAAATCACCGGCACGCCGGCCCGCCGCACGGGCAGGAGGCCGCGATCGTAGGCGGCGTTGCGGGCCTGCACGGCCGCAGCGTAGGGCACGGCGAGCGCCCCGAGCGCGGCCCTGGCCAGCGTCGCTGCCATGCCGCGGCGCGATCCATCCACGAGCTTGCGGAAGGCTTCGGCGTCGGGGAGAAGAGACATGGGCTCCACGCTCAAATACCTGGCACGATAGCAAATCACGCGGCAAGTCGGCGGCCGAGCCCCAATCACAAGAAGCCCCGGGCGCAAGCCCGGAAACACCGCGCTCGTGGCGAACCGAGCGGGGATCCAAGCCGATATACTTGTGGTGGCAGTCTCAGCCGGTATTTTCCGCCGCCGGCATCCCTGGAGCCTCGCGATGGCGACCGTATCCGATCCATCCGCCCCGGCCGGGCTGGGCGAGCCGGTGGTGCCGGCCGGAGCAAGCCCGGCCGATGTGGTGGCCGATCTGGCCGTCGCCGGCTGGCAGGCGGGCGGAGAGGCGGAATCGAAGTCCGACCGCTATCTCGCCCGGCGGCTCGCGGCGGCAAGCGCCGATTTCAAGAGCGTCGCCCTCACCACGTTCGTGCTCGCCGCCGCCGTGTGCGGCGGCGCGTGGCTCGCGCTCGGCGTGCTTGTCGAGCACTGGCTGGTGCCCGGCGGCCTCGCGCCCGGCATGCGCTGGGCGTGGCTCACGACCGCCGGAGTCGCACTCGCGGCCGCCGCCATTCGCTGGCTCGTGCCGCTCGTCCGCTATCGCGTGAACCTCGTCTACGCGGCGCGGGCCATCGAGCGCGAGCATCCGGAGCTGCATAACGACCTCGTCAACACGGTGCTCGTGAAGGCGCACCCGGAGGCGAATCCGGCGAAGGTCGTGCGGTCGCTCGAACGGCGCACCGCGAAGCAGCTTGCCGACGTGCCAGTCGAGGCGGTGATCGATCGCACCGTGCCCTTGCGACTGGCCTATGTGCTCGCGGCGCTCGTCGGCCTGGCGGGGCTCTACGAATTGGCCGCGCCGAAGAGCTTGCTCGTGAGCGCCGCGCGGCTGCTGGCCCCGTGGGTGGGCTGGGCCGCGCCCTCGCGGGTGCGGATCGAGCCGCCGCAGTTGGCCTGGCGCATGCCGGCGGAGCAAGGGCCGCTCGACGATGCGCTCGACCGGCGCCGGATCACCGTCGAAGCGGGCAACGCCACGCTCGTGCGCGGGCGGCAGCTCGTGGTGGCGGCCGACATCCGCGGCCTGCGCGCGGGTGAGCAGCCCGAGATCATCGTGGCCCCGCTGCGGGGCGACGGCTCGGTCGATCCGGCAGCCCCGGCCTGGCGCACGGAGCTCGGCCGTGGGCAGGCTGGGGCGGGCAGGCAGCGGCTGTTCACGGCCGTGCTCCCGGACGCCGCCCGTGGCCTCGACCACTCCGTGGAGATCACGATCGCGGCCGGTGATGCCCGCACCGCTGCCGTGCGCGTGGCCGTGGTCGATTCGCCGACGCTGCTCGTGCGCGAGATTCGCTACGCATATCCCGCCTACACACGCCGGCCGCCGGAGGCCGTGGCCTGGCAGGGCGACATCCGCGCCGTGGAAGGCACGGAAGCCACGATCGTTGCGGAGAGCAATCAGCCGCTCGAAGACGCCTGGATCGATTTCGACGGCGATGGCGGCCGCGACATGCGGTTCACGAAGTCGGCAGCCGATCTGGCGCGCGTGACGAAGTCGTTTCATCTGCATCGCAAGGCCGACGGCACGGGGCCCGAGCACGCGTCGTATCGGCTGCTGTTTCAGCCCCGGGCGGGCGGGGATGCCGGCCGCGAGGCCGTGATCAGCGATGCGATGGAGCATCGCATCGAGGTGCTCGCCGACCTCGCGCCCGAAGTGGCGATCGAGGCGCCGCGCGAGTCGCCGCTGCGTGTGCCGCCGGCGGCGCCGGTCGCCGTGCGGGTGCAGGCCCACGACCCCGATTTCGCGCTCGCCCGGGTCGCCATCGAGACGCGGCTGCAGGGCGGAGCAGCCGGGGCGGAGATCGTGCTGCTCGAGCAGGAGCAGGCTGGCGTGTTTCGCGGCACCGCTGAGCTCGTGCCGGAGCGGCTCGGCGCCGGCCCGGGGGCGACGCTCGAATATCGCGCCGTCGCCATCGACAATCGGCCGAAGCGGCCGAACGCCGCGCACTCGCCGTGGCAGACTTTGCGGATCGATCCTGCGGCGCCTCCGCGACAGCCGGAGCCGCCACCGCCCGGCCGTGGAAAGCCCGACGACGCACGCTCAGAGGGGCAGCCGGGCGGTGGAGACAAGGCTGCCGGCGGAGGCGGCAACAAAGAGGGCCAGAAGCAGCGGCCCGAAGACCGGCAGGCCGCGCCCGAACAAAATCAGGCGGCCGGCACCAAAGAGCAGGGCAAACAAGACGGCCAGGCGCAGGGCGGGCAAAACGGTGGCCGTGAGCAGGCCGCCCCGCAGGGTGGCAAGCAGGCGGGCGACCAGCAGGGGCAGGGGCAAAACCAGGGGCAGGGTGCCGAGCAGGGGCAGGGCGTGGGCGCGCAGGGAGAACGCCAAGGCGGCCAGCAGCAGTCTGGGAAGCAAGGGGCCGGGAACGAGCAGGCCGGCGGAAAACAATCGGGTGGTGCGAAGGAGGGCGGGCCACAGTCGGGCGGGCAGCAGGGCGGCGCGCAGCCGCGCGGCGGCGAGCCGGGAGCAGAGAAGCAAGCTGGTGGTGAGAAGCAAGCAGGTGGTGAGAAGCAAGCAGGCGGTGAGAAGCAAGCAGGCGGTGAGAAGCAAGCAGGCGGTGAGAAGCAAGCTGGTGGTGAGAACCCTGGAGACCAGCCGCAGGGCGGAAAAGAGTCGGGCGAAGCGCGGTCCGGAGGGCAGCCGCAGGGTGGCCAGCGCGGCGCCCGCGACAGCGCCGTCGCTGCCGACGGCACGAACGACGGCGAGGCCATGGAGCGGATCCTCGAACATCGCCGTGAGCAGGGTGCCGCTGGCCGTGAAGGCGCAGGCAAGGAAGGCGCAGGCAAGGAAGGCGCAGGCAAGGAAGGCGCCGCCGATGGGAAGGGCGAGCAGCAGGGTGGTGGCGCGAGCGGCGCACAGGGAGAGCAGCCCGGTGATCAGCCTGGAGCGCAGGGTGCCAGCGGCTCCGAGGGTGCCGGCGACAAGCCCGGCGCGGGCAAGGGAACGCAAGGCAGGTCTGGGCAGGGCGAATCTGGGCAGGGCAAGCCGGATCAAGGCAAGGGGGCCGGCCAGGGCGCTGCCGACGATGGCCAGGGGAAGAGCGGCGCGGGCGACCCAGCCGCCGGTCAGGGACAGCCCGCCGGCAAGGCCGCCGACGGCACGCCGAAGAGCGTGGCTGGTGACAAAGACGCAGGCGAGACAGGCACCCGCGAGAAGAGCGGTGGCGGCAAAACCGCAGGTGAGAAGGGCGCAGGTGAGAAGGGCGGCGGCGAACAGGCGGCTGGCGGCGATGGCCAGCAGGGCGCGGGCGGCAAGCAGGGCGCGGGCGCTGCTGGGGAAGGCAAGCCGGGCGATGCCACCTCGGCGACCGCGGGTCAGCCAGGCAAGGGCACCGCACAAACCGGCAGCGGCGGGTGGGCCGGCGGCGATGCGGCGAATCGGGCCGACGGAAAGCCGCTGCCCGAGGGACCGCCGCCTGCGAAAGCCACGGAGTGGGGCGAGCAGGATCTGGCCAACGCCCGCAACGCCGCCGACCTCGCGATCGAATATCTCCGCAAGGCGGTCGATGCCGGCGACAGCGCCGTGCTCGAGCGGCTGGGCTGGACGGCGGACCAGGCGCGGGCCTTCCTCGACCGCTGGCAGAGCATGCGCCGGCTTGCCGAAAGCGCCGATCCGATCGAACGCGGCGAGTTCGAGCGGGCCGTGCGCAGCCTCGGGCTGCGGCCCGACGGCGTGCGCAGCTCGCGCGACGTGCCGAGCGACGCGCGAGGCGGGCAGGCCGAGGGGCGGCGCAGCCGGCCGCCGGCCGATTACCAGGAGCAGTTCAAGGCCTACACGCAGGGGACCGCCGGAGAATGACGCCGATGTTCGAAGGGCCGCGTTATCTGGTCGCCTTCGGGCCGAAGCGCGTGCCCCATTGCTTCACCGACGTGCTGATCTTGGGTGGCGGGCTGGCCGGCCTGCGGGCGGCGCTGGCCGTCGATCCGCGGCTCTCGGTGACCGTCGTCACGAAAAACGACCTGCAGAGCTCGTCGAGCCAGTGGGCCCAGGGCGGCATCGCCGGGGTTCACGACCCCGAAGACCGGTTCGACAATCACGTGGCCGACACGCTCTCCGCCGGTGGCGGCCTGTGTCATGAGGACGTCGTCGATGCGGTGGTGCGCGAGGCGCCGGGCAGGATCGGCGAACTGGTGAGCTGGGGCACGAAGTTCGACGAGCGCGACGGCGCGCTCGAACTCGGCCGCGAGGGCGGGCACAGCCATCATCGCATCGTGCACGCGCTCGGCGACGCGACGGGCCGCGAGGTGATGCGGGCGGTGATCGAGCGGGCCCGGCTGCTCGAAAATCTCGAAGTCTGGCCCGACACCTTCACGATCGATCTCGTCACCGATGCGGGCGGCTGCCGCGGCGCCCTCGTCTGGAACAAGGCCCACGGCAAGACGCTCGTCTGGGCGCGGCGCACGATCCTGGCCACCGGCGGCGCCGGGCAGCTCTACCGCGAGTCTACGAATCCCGAAGGTGCCAGCGGCGACGGGCTCGCACTCGCCTGGCGGGCCGGGGCGACGCTCCGCGACATGGAGTTCATGCAGTTTCATCCCACCGTGCTCTACATCGCCGGCGGGGCCCGCAGCCTGATCACGGAGGCGGTGCGCGGGGCGGGGGCGTGGCTCGTGGACAAGGACGGCCGGCGGTTCATGCCCGAATTCGACCCGCGGGCGGAGCTCGCCCCGCGCGACGTCGTGTCGCGGGCGATCACCGTCGTGATGCACCGCACGCACCATGCCAACGTCTATCTCGATCTCTCGCACCTCGACTCCGACACCGTGCGCCGCCGGTTTCCGGGCATGGCGCAGATCTGCGCGAAGTTCGGCCTCGACCTGGCCCGCGACCGGATTCCGGTGCGGCCGGGAGCCCACTACATGATCGGCGGCGTGGAGGTGGATGCCGACGGCCGCACCGACGTGCCGGGGCTCTTCGCCGCAGGCGAGGTGACCTCGAGCGGCCTGCATGGTGCCAACCGGCTCGCGAGCAACAGCCTGCTCGAGGGGCTCGTGTATGGGGCCCGGGCTGGGCAGGCCGCGAGCGCCGACGTGCTCGCGAGCACGGGCACCGACACGCTGCGGGTGCCCGACCTGTCGAACCCCAAGTCGTCAGACACCAACGGCAGCCTCGATCTGGCCGACATCCGCAATTCGCTCCGCAGCCTGATGTGGCGGCAGGTCGGGGTGGAGCGGTCGGGGGAGCCGCTCGCGGAGGCGCTCGAGACGGTCGAGGGCTGGTGCCGCTATGTGCTGCCGCTGCAGTTCGCCGATCCGGAGGGCTGGCAGCTGCACAACATGCTCGAAGTGGCACGGCTCATGATCCGGGCGGCACTCGTGCGCGAGGAGACCCGGGGCGTGCATGTGCGCAGCGACTTTCCCCGGGCCGACGCGGCCTGGCAGGTGCACATCGGCTGGCGGCGGGGCCACGGCAAGCCGCTCATCGAACCCCTCGGCGGCCCGCGGCTCGCCGGCGGCGCAGCGGCCGCCCGCGCGGCTGGCAGGGGATTGCAGACCGCGGCGGAAGTGGGCAAAACTTGAGTTTCGGCAACAATACGCCGTGGCCAGCCGACGAGTCGGCCTGCCGCGTCCGGCCCGCCGCCGCATTCCGTTCACCCCCGGTGCCTTTCCGATGACAGAGACCGGCTCCGCCGCCGCCATGATCGAGGCCGACGGCCTCACCAAATATTACGGCCCGTTCATCGCCGTCGAAGACATCTCGTTTCGCGTGCCGCGGGGGGAGGTCGTCGCCTTCCTCGGGCCCAACGGCGCCGGCAAGAGCACCACGATGAAGATCCTCACGGGGTATCTCGCCCCGACGGCGGGCACCGCGCGGATCGCCGGCCACGATATGTCGTCTGACCGGCTGGCTGGCGCCGAGCGGCTCGGATATCTGCCGGAGAACGGCCCGCTCTACCCCGACATGACGCCCCGCAGCCTGCTCGAGTTTTTCGCCGACGCCCGCGGCCTCACCGGCGAACGCAAGCGCGAGCGGATCGAGGCCGTCGTGAAGCAGTGCGAGCTCGGCAGCGTGATCGGCAAGGCGATCGGCAAGCTCTCGAAGGGCTACCGGCAGCGGGTGGGGATGGCCCAGGTGCTGCTCCACGAGCCCGACGTGCTGATCCTCGACGAGCCGACGAGCGGCCTCGACCCCAACCAGATCCGGGAGGTTCGCGAGACGATCCGCCGGCTCGGCGAGAAGAAGACGATCCTGCTCTCCACGCACATCCTCCAGGAGGTGGAGGCGTTGGCCGACCGCGTGATCCTGATCGCGGAAGGCCGGCTGCGGTTCGACGGCACGCCCGCCGAGCTTCGCAAGGAGGGCCGCGGGCTCGACGAGCGGTTCTACGAGCTCACCCGCTCGGCGTGAGCCGGCGAAACGCTACGGGCGGCGCGGCCGTGTGCGTGGCCGCCGCTGCCTGCCGCGAGACACTGAACGACGAAGAACGAGGAGCTGATCAACCATGAAATGGCACGTACTCGACGCGGTCTTCAAGCGGAATTTCGTCGCCTATTTCTCGAATCCCACGGGCTACGTCTTCATCTGCGTGTTCGTGCTGCTGGGTTCGCTCGCCGCCTTCTGGCCGCCGGAGTTCTTCAACTCGAATCTCGCGAATCTCGACCAGCTCAACCGCTATCTGCCCTTCATCCTGCTCGTGTTCGTGCCGGCGATCACGATGAGTGTGTGGGCCGACGAGCGCCGCCAGGGCACCGACGAGCTCTTGCTCACGATCCCGGCGAGCGACTGGGAGGTGGTGTTCGGCAAGTATCTGGCCACGGTCGGCATCTTCACCGTGGCCCTGCTGTTCTCCTGCATCTGCAATCTGATCATCCTTCTGCGCTGGGGCACGCCCGACGGCGGCCTGTTTCTCGCCAACTATCTCGGCTATTGGTTCGTGGGGCTGGCGATGCTCGCGATCGGGATGGTGGCGAGCTTCCTCACGAGCAACCTCACGGTGGCCTTCATCCTCGGCCTCGCGCTCAACGCACCGCTCGTGATGGCCGATCAGGCGGGCTCCGTGATGGGCCCCAAGCTCGCCGAGCGCGTGCGGGGCTGGAGCCTCGCTGAACAGTTCTCCGACTTCGGCCGCGGGGTCGTGGGGCTCTCGTCGATCGCCTACTTTCTCGGCGTGGTGGCGGTGTGTCTCTGCATCGCGAGGGTGCTCATCGGCCGGCGGCACTGGACCGGCCGCCGCGACGGCCCGCAGATCGGCCTGCACTTCGCCGCCCGGTCGGCAGGTCTCGTGCTCGCGGCGCTCGGCGCGGTGCTCTTCTTCCGCTCGCTCGACCTGCGGGCCGATCTCTCCGAGGAGCGGATCAGCTCGCTCTCTCCCGACACGCGCCGGCTGCTCGCGGGGCTCGAGGCCGACAGGCCGATCGAGATCAAGGCTTACGTGAGCCCCACGGTGCCCGAAGACTACGCCCAGACGCGGATCAACCTCCTCAACATGCTGCGGCAGTTCGAGCGGCTCGGCCGCGGCAAGGTGAACGTGGAGGTGATCTCGACCGAGCCGAAGACCGAG
>JAIXPT010000448.1 GCA_027486095.1 Planctomycetaceae bacterium
CGCACGCAATTGAAGCCGAGGGCGGCGATCGTCTCGAGCGGCTCGCCATTGTGGTCGAGGGCGCGCGGGAAGAACGGCAGGCCGGCCACCTCCAACACGCCGCGATTGATGCCGCTGGGCGGCTCGGCAGGGGCGCTCGCTGCCGGGGGCGGAGCAGCTGGCGCGGCGACGGCTGCCGGCGGGGGCGCGTATTGCGCGGGCACGACGGCCGGGTCGCGCCGCGGGAGCACAGGCGGCGCCGCTTCCAGATCGGGCGGCGGCGTGGCCGCGAGCGTGGTGATGCTGCCTTGCACGAGCAGGTCGTCGATCGCGATATCGTAGCGGCCGGGGCTCGAGTAAAGTTCGAGAACCACATGCGTGACGACCGCCCCGGAGAGTTCTCCAGTGGGGCCGTGTTCGGCACGCAGCGCGAGCAGCTGCCGCTTGAGGCCGGCGGCGAGCCCGCCCACTTCGAGCAGTTCCCAGCGGTCGGAGTCTTTCGAGATCGAGCCCGGCACGAGCACGTCCACGGGCTTGCCGGTCTTGGGGGCGATGAAGTTGGGCAGCCGGACACGGGCCGAGAGGCGGATGTCGGGGCGGTCGGCGCGCACCCAGACCGAGGCCTTCCATTCATCGATCACGCGCGCATCGCCCACGGGGGTTTGCAGCCTGAGGGTGGTGCCCGCCGAGGCATCGATCACGAACCGCTCGCAGGCCGCTCCACGATGCGGCGCCTCGCGAGCGCGGGTGTGAGAGACGACGCGATGATGGGTGTCTGACTCGGCCACCGACCAGCTCGTGGCCGGCCCTTCGTAGCCCTCGTCGATGGTGGCGGCGGGCGCGGCGTGCGACATGGCCAAAAGCCCCACGAGCATGGTCGCCCGCCACAGCCAGGCCGGCGGTTGGCGGCCAGGCGCCGATCGGCGCGCGTCGATGGGTGCTCGCTGCATCATCGCTGCATCAAGGGTTCACCGGGGAAGGCTGGTTGCTTCGGGCTTGTAGCAGCCGTCGCCCTGTCGGCTCCAGACCACCGTCCCGCCCCAAGGTGCCCAAAGCCCTTGCAGTCTCGGCGCCGGGATGAAAAATAACGGTTCTCTCCGTCGTTCCGGCCGCTCCGCCCCCCGCCTGCCCGCATGAAACCCACCACGGCCGAGGAACTTGCCAGCCGCGCCGAGGAGATGCAGCTCCTGGTTCCCGGCGACCTGCATGACGTGTGGGCCGAGCTCGGCGGCCGCAACGTGCCGACCGAGGCGCTCGGCTCGGCCCTCTTGCGCCATGAGCTGCTCACGAGCTACCAGCTCGAGCGGCTGCTGCGTGGCGATCGGCAGGGGTTTTTCTACGGCAGCGCGAAGATCCTCTACCAGGTCGGTGCCGGATCGTTCGCCCGTGTCTACCGGGCCCGGCACATCGACACGGGCGCGACGATCGCCGTGAAGGTGCTCCGCAGCCGCTTCAGCGCCGATCCGGAGAAGTGCAAGGCGTTTCGGCGCGAGGGCGAAATGGGCCGCCTGCTCCGCCATCCCAACATCGTCGCCATCGAAGACGTGGGCCAGCAAAACAACACGAGCTACATCACGATGGAGTTCGTCGAGGGGCAGACTCTCCGTGAGCTCGTGCGGATTCGCGGTGCAGTGGACGTGCCCCATGCCGTGGACATCCTCGCCCAGCTGCTCGCCGGCCTCGAGTATGCCCACCGGCGCGGCCTCACGCATCGCGATCTGAAAGCCTCCAACGTGCTCGTGTCGGCGACCGGCGTGGCGAAGCTCGTGGACTTCGGCCTGGCCGGAGTCGATGCCGAGACGGGCGACAAGTCGCTCGGCAAGATGGAGCAGCCGCG
The DNA here is from genome assembly GCA_027486095.1 of Planctomycetaceae bacterium. Taxonomy (GTDB): domain Bacteria; phylum Planctomycetota; class Planctomycetia; order Pirellulales; family UBA1268; genus RGVT01. Next base: position 1,817 of record JAIXPT010000448.1, read on the forward strand.
CACCATCGACTATGCCACGCTCGAGAATCTCGCGGGCATGAAAGACGACAGCCTCCGCAGCGACATCTTCTTCGTGGGCACGATCGCCTATCTCGCGCTCGCCGGCAAATCGGCGCTCAAGGAAACCCGCGACCGGGCCGAGCGGGGCAATCCGCGCCGCTTCACGTCGATCGTGCCGTTGCATACGGCCGCTCCGGAGGTGCCGCGCGACGTGGTAGACGTGGTCAGCCGGATGATCGCGCTCGATCCGATGGATCGCTGGCAGACGGCCGCCGACGCCAAGCGGGCCGTCGATCCGCTGCGGGCGAAATACGCCGGGAGCGACGGTGTGGCGGCCGTCGCCGGTGCGGCGCCGGCCGCGCCGACGGGCGTGGTGCAAAAGGCGGCGAGCCGCGGCACGCTGATGGTGGTCGAGACCGGGGAGAAGTCGCAGCAGATGCTTCGTGACCTGCTCGCCGGCCTCGGGTATCGCGTGCTCATGACGGAAAATCCAGACCGCGCCCTGGGGCGGTTTTCCACGACGCCGCTACCGGCCGACTGTCTTGTCGTCAGCGCGCAGACCCTCGGCGACACGGCCGTGGAGGCTTTCAACAGGTTGTCCACCGACCCGTTCTTTTCGGTGGTGCCGGCGATCCTGCTCGTGGGTCCGCGGCAGCGCGACCTCGCCGCCCGTGCGCTCGTCGATGACCGCCGCAAGACGCTCGAAGCCCCCGTGAAGGGGCCCGAGCTCACCGCGCTCCTCGACACGATCGTGAAAAAGTAGCGACGGTAAGTAGCGACGGTAAGTAGCGACAGAGCTCCAGCTCTGTCTTCACGCGACGGCTCGGCATCGTGCCGCCCGTCGCTTGGCGGGCCTCCGCCCGCTGGCGACGACCCGGCCCTCCGGGCCTGGCTCGGAGAGTAGCGACAGAGCTCCAGCTCTGTCGAAACCGGGCCTATTTGGAATGGAGCCCGCACTCGGTCTTCGCGGTGCCGCTCCAGCGGCCGGCGCGTTCGTCTTCCCCGGCCGTGACCGCCCGCGTGCACGGCCAGCAGCCGATGCTCACGTAGCCCTGGTCGTGAAGCGGGTTATACGGGATGTTTTCCCGCACGATCAGGTCCCACACCTTGGCCTTCGTCCAGTTGGCCAAGGGTGAGATCTTCACCACGCCGAACTTCGCGTCCCAGCCGACGATCGGCACCGCGGCCCGGTCGGTGCTCTGGTCGCGGCGAATGCCGCTCATCCAGGCGTCGAAGTCGGTGAGCACGCGCTTGATGACCATGATCTTGCGGTCGTGGCAGCAGCGGTTGGAGTCGGTGCGGTAGAGCGGGCCGCCATGGAGCCGTTCGTAGTCCTCGACGGTCGTTTCGGGCCGCTCGAGCCGCACCTCGATGCCATACCGCTTCGCGAGCCGGTCGCGGAGTTCGAGGGTCTCCTTGAATTGATAGCCCGTTTCGAGGTTGAAGACGTGCGTCTTCGGGGCCACGGTGGCCAGCCAATGGATGATCGCGCAGCCTTCGGGCCCGAAGGCCGTGGCCATGGTGAGCCGGTCGCCGAAGCGCCCCGCCGCCCAGCCGATGATCTCCGGCGGCTCGGCGGCTTCGAGCGCCGTGCTCGCCGCCGCGAGCTCCTCGAGCATGTCGGGGGCCGGATCGGAGGGAGCCGGTTCGGAGGGTTCTGCGGAAGTCGTCATGTGCATCTAACGATAGGGGGTTTTGCGGGTTTTATCGACCCTGGCTGCGAAGGCGGCTAGGCTGTCGCGTCGGCAGGTTTCTCCGGTCATCCAGGAGCACGAGCGCATGGCGCGGACGGTGGCATTGGCGGTCGATTTGGGGGCATCCGGTGGCCGGGTGGTGTCGGGGGCGTTCGACGGGCGCCTGCTCGAGCTCGAGGAAATCCACCGCTTCGAGAATGGGCCCGTGATGCTGGCCGGCGAGCTGGTGTGGGATCTCGTGCGGCTGTGGCGCGAAGTGATGACGGGCCTGCGGCTGGCCGCCGAACGCCATGGCGGCGCCGTCAAGACCGTGGGCGTAGACACCTGGGGCGTGGACTTCGCGTTTCTGGGCGGCGACGGCGCGCTCTTGGCAAACCCCGTCTGCTACCGCGATGCCCGCACCCGCGGGATGCTCGCCGCCGCCGAGGCGACGGTTCCCCGACCCGAGATCTTCGCGGCCACGGGCCTGCAGTTCATGGAGATCAACTCGCTCTTTCAGCTCCTCGCGCTCAAGACGCGCGAGTCCACCGTGCTCGCGGCGGCTGACCGGCTCCTGATGATCCCCGACATCTTCCATTGGCTGCTCTCGGGGCAGGCGTCCAACGAACACACCAACGCCTCCACGAGCCAGTGCTACGATCCACAGGCCCACGACTGGGCATTCGGCATGCTCGAGCGCTTCGGCTTGCCGCGCCGGGTGTTCGGCCCGCTCGTGGAGCCGGGCACGTCGCTCGGCGCCCTGCGGCCGGAAGTCGCCGCCGAGACGGGCCTGGCGGGCGTGCAGGTGGTCGTGCCCGGCACGCACGACACCGCCAGCGCCGTGGCGGCCGTGCCGGCGGCCGAGCCACCGAGCCCCCGGCCCGACTGGTGCTACGTGAGCCTCGGCACGTGGGCCCTGGTCGGGGCCGAGCTCGATCGGCCGCTCGTCACGCCCGCGTGCCTGGCCCGCAATTTCACCAACGAGGGCGGCATCGGCGGCACGACGCGGCTCTTGAAAAATGTGTGCGGCCTGTGGCTCGTGCAGCAGTGCCGGGCCGCCTGGCAGCGGGCCGGCAAAGACTGGACATGGGAGCAGCTCACGGCGCTCGCCGCCGAAGCGCCGGCGCTCGGCACGCTCGTCGATCCCAATCATCCGTCGCTCGTGGCGCCGGCCGACATGCCCGAGGCCATCCGCGCGCTCGCCCGCGACACGGGCGAGCCGGTGCCGGAGACGACGGCCGCGGTGGTGCGCACGGCGCTCGAGAGCGTGGCGGCCGCGGTGCGGGCCACGCTCATCGAGCTCGACGAGCTCGTGGGCCGCAGGGTGTCGCGGATTCATGTCGTGGGCGGCGGCGTGAAGAACGCGCTGCTCTGCCAGATGATCGCCGACGCCACCGATCGGTCGGTGCTCGCCGGGCCGGTGGAGGCCACGGCGATCGGCAACCTGCTCGTGCAGCTCTTGGCTCGCGATGGGGCCGTGGATCTGCGGGGCGTGCGGGCGGTGGTCCGCGACAGCTTCGAGATCACTCGCTTCGAACCGCGGGATCCGGCTCGCTGGGCTGCCCGGCTGGCGCGGGGCCGGCCGCGCGATACGCGAAGCTGAAGACGATCATCCCCACGAGCGACGCCACGATGAAGGCGGCCGCCCAGATCGACCGCGTCAGCCAGAGCTTCGCGATCCGCTCCTCGTCGGCCCGCCGTGCCTTCTCGGCCCGCTTGCGATGTTCGAGGCTGTCTTCCTCGCGCAGGGCAAACAGCTCGTTGCACTCCGGGCACACGACCTGCTGCCCGAGCATGTGAGGCTTGGCGGTGAGCACGTGGCCCCTCGGGCAGGGAATGCGATAGGTCTTCGGCTGCTTCGCGGGGGCGGCGGCCCGCGGGGCGGCAGGGAGGGCCGGCATGCCGGCAGCACCGGGGCGAGCCGGCGGGGCCGCAGCGGCCCGGCAGATCGGGCAGACAGCCTGGCCGGCGACGGTGACGGCCGGGCCGCGATATCCGCACAGGCAACTGACGGCTTCGGCCACCCGCTTCGTCACGCGGCCTGCATCTGGGCAGCCGGCCGCTTCGTGACGACTCCGTGTTCGACCTTGATGATCGCATCGGCGAGCGCCAGCGTGCTCGCGCGATGCGTGATCATGATCACGGTACGGTTTTCGACGTAGCGTGCAAGGGCCTCGTGGATGAGCCGTTCGCTCTCGACGTCGATCTGGCTGGTGGCTTCGTCGAGCACGAGGATCTCGGCGCCGCGGAGGAAGGCCCGGGCGAGCGCGATGCGCTGCCGCTGGCCGCC
>JAIXPT010000088.1 GCA_027486095.1 Planctomycetaceae bacterium
TGCCCCGAGCCGATCGGGCTGCCGGCCGGCATCACGCTCGCGGCGCCGAGGTCCTTGAGCCGCCGGGCGACGATCGGATCGTCGCTCGAATAGACGAGCACGGCGAAGCCGTCGGCCACGAGCCGCTGCGTCGCCTCGAGCGTGCCGACCGGATCGGGCAACAGCGTCTTCGTGTCGCCGAGCACCTCGAGCTTCACCCACTCCGATCCCGGGTTCCCGAGGTCGCGGAGCAATTCGCGGCCGAGCCTGGCCACCCGCACGGCGTCGGCCGCGGTGAAGCAGCCGGCCGTATTCGGCAGAATCGTGTAGCGGGTGGCGTCGAGATGGTCGAGGATGTTCTCGCCGGCCGCATTCACGAGCCGCTCACGGCGCACCGCGACGGTCACGCAGTCGGTGCCCGACGCAGCGAGGCAGCGGGCCATCTCGGCGTAGCTCGCATACTTGCCGGTTCCCACGACGAGCCGGCTGTGGAGCGTCACGCCGCCCACGCGGAGCACCGCGTCGGGCGCCGGGCCCGGAATGCCGGCGGTGCGTGTGGCAGATGGTGATGTCATCCGATGCTCTGGCGCGGGTGGTTCACCCGCCGCCGACCAAGGTCACGATTTCGAGGCGATCTCCGACCCCGAGCATACAGCCGGCCAGGTGCGCACGCGGCACCACCGCTTCGTTGACCTCGACGGCGATCGGCCGGCCGGCCAGCCCGAGCGCTTCGACCACGTCGAGCGCCGTCGCCCCCACGGCGACCGACATCGCATCTCCATTGACCGTGATCGTGAGGGCGGCTGCAGCTGGCATGAAGGCACGTCCCGGGCACCCCCGGGCTACTCCTTGTCTTTGTCTTTTTTGGCCTTCATGGCCCCGGCCGCCTTGGCCCCGCCGCCACGCGGCCGGGCCACGTCGAGCAGTTCGAGCTTGGCGACGAACGGCGTCGCCACCGCCTGCTGCGGGTTGAACGGCACCCCGTAGGCCACCGTCGTGCCGGTGGAGGAGTCGGTGACGTAGAGCACGCACGGCGCAAAGCTCGCGGCGTTGCCGGTCTGCAGCTCGGCCGCTCCGGCCACGAGCAGAAATCGCGGGTTCTTCGCCTGGCCAGCCTTGAACCCGAGATCCGGCAGCACGTTGTGCTTGTAGGCGCCGGAGAATTTTCCAGTGGCCGGATTGATCACGCCGCCCGACAGGTCGCCGGTTTCGAAGTCGAGCATGAAGAAGCCCTCGATGCCCATTCCCAAGGGCGCGGTACACACGGCGAACGAGTCGTCGGCAAGCGACGTGAGCGCGTGCGCCTTCGGGAGGGGCTGCATCGGCCCGCTCAGCCATCCGAGCACGGCGCCGAGCGCCACGAGACCGATCGTGGGAGCCGCTCCCGACACGCCACGCATCAACCCTGCACTGCTTTTGATCATCGAACCGACTCCTTCGCTGAAACTGCCACGACGGCTCCCTGCCGCGGTCATGCTGGGCCAGACCACGATCGTAGGCCTACGGCTGCGCTGCCGGCGCGGGGCTGGCAGCCGCGGGAGCAGCCGGCGGCGTCGCAGGGACTGCTGGCGGAGCCGCGGGCTGTGGTGGCGCGGGGGGTGTCGCAGGCTTGTCGGCAGGCGGCGCGGGCTTGGCGGGCTCCGCCGGCGCGGCCGGCTTCTCGGCGGGCTTCTCCTCAGGCTTGGCAGCCGGGGCTTGCGCCTCGGCGGGCGGTGCCGGCTGCGGAGGCGGAGGCGGGGGCGGCAGGAGCTTCGCCGCCGGCGTCGGCACGACCTTGCCGCCGGCGTGCGTGCCCACGAACAGGTTTTTGTCGTCGGGCGAAAACGTCACGCACCACACGCTCGACTTCTCGGCCGGCAATCCCTCCTGCTCCCCCTTCGCGTTCACGTCCCAGAGTTTCACGGCGCCGTCGAGGCTGGCGCTGGCGAGCCGCAGCCCGTCGGACGAAAATGCCACCGACGTCACCCAGTCTTTGTGCCCCTTGAGCGTGGCAGATTCCTTGGCATCACTCGTCGTCCAGAGCTTGATCGTGCGGTCGGCGCCGGCGGTGGCCAGCCGCGAGCCGTCGGGAGAATAGGCGACCGACCAGAGCGCATCGCCATGCCCCTCGAGCTTGCCCTTCTCCGCACCGTCGGCCGCATTCCAGAGCTTCACGAGCTTGTCGCCGCCTCCGCTTGCCAGCGTGCCGCCATCGGGCGAGAAGGCCACCGCGGTCACCGGGCCGGCGTGGGCCGTGATGGCCTTCACCTCCTGCCCCGTCGTCGCATCCCAGAGCACCACGAGGCCATCCTCACCAGCCGTCGCGAGCTTCGTGCCGTCGGGCGAAAAGGCGAGCGATCGCACCCAGCCCTTGTGCTTCTTGAGATCGTGCTTCGCAGCCCGCGCCGGCAGATCCCAGAGCTTCACGAGCCCGTCGTAGCCTGCCGTGGCGGCCCGCGAACCATCCTTCGAGACCTGCACCGCCCACACGGCCGTAGGGTGGCCGGCGAGGTCGCCGACACGGGCCCCGTCGGCCTTCCACACGACGACGTCGCCGGGGCGATAGAGCAGGCTCTCGCCGCCGGCAGTCACGAGCGCCGCGCCGTCGGCCGTGTAGTCGGCCGCGATCACCCAGCGCTTGAAGTCGCCCAGACTGGCGGCGGGGGCGGCCGGCTGGGCGGGGGCCGCCGGATCGGCAGCCGGCACGAATCGGGCCACGAGGGCGGCTGTCACGAAGGCCAGGGTCGCGGCGACGAGCCGAAAGCGCGGGGCGGGCATGGATGCATCTCCTGAAGGGGCGGCCAGCAGAGTATAGTTCCCGCCGATCATCCGAATCCATCAGGGGACTTCCGCCGATGGCACCCAGTGCGCGATCCACACGCCCCGCCACGAAATCCGCCGCCAGCCGCCAGGCGGTGCTCGTCGCCAGCGGCGACCTGCGGGAAGAGGCCAATCGCGTCTGCTGGCCGGCGCAACAAGCGCTCGAGGCCGATCTCGCGAAGGCGTTCGCATCCGCCGGCTGGAAGCTCGCCCGCGGGCACGCCGCCTCGAAATCGCGTGGCCACGGCTTCATCGCCGGCGCTCGCGAAGGGCTCGAAGTGTTCGCGGCGATCGATCCCGAGACGCCGCTCGTCGTGGCCGAGGCCGTCTGGCAGTATTCGAATCATGTGCTGCCCGGCCTCACCACGCACTCGGGGCCGATCCTCACCGTCGCCAA
>JAIXPT010000193.1 GCA_027486095.1 Planctomycetaceae bacterium
CGACGCCGGGACGGCGGCGACGGCGCGACAGTCCGGACGCCGCAGGCGTGGGAGACGGGCTTTGCCCGGCGACCGTAAGCCGGAGACGACGCCGGGACGGCGGCGACGGCGCGACAGTCGTCCATCGCTTCCGCTCCGGACTTCTAGGCCAGCGGCAACCGCGTGCCGAACAGGATTGCCGACCAGGCCCTCGCGGCGATCGCCAAGGCGGTGAAGAAGCACGGCATGCACGACCACCGCCCCGTGTTCGTGCACGCCACGTGGCTGCGGCCCGACCAGATCGAGAAGATGAAGGCCTGCGGGGCGATCCCGAGCTTTCTGACGGCGGGGATTATTCCCGGCGGCGACGCCGTCGTGCGGCTCTGGGGCCCGGAGCGGTCGGCCGGCGCGATGGCCTCGCGCACGTTTCTTCGCGCGGGCCTGCCGTTCACGTATTCGCACGACGCGCCCGTGTCGCCGGTGCCGTCGATCCTCGCGCTCGTCGATGCCGGCGTGAATCGGCGATCCGGCAGCGGCCAAGTGGTCGGCCCAGACGAACGGATCGGTCCCTACGATGCGCTGCGGGCCGTCACCGCCACGGCCGCCTACCAGCTCAAGGAGGAAAAGACGAAGGGGACGCTCGAACCGGGTAAGCTTGCTGATCTCGTGATCCTCGACCGCAACCCACTGAAGGTGGAGCCGACCGCGATCAAGGACATCGCCGTGGTCGAGACGATCAAGGAAGGTCGCACGGTCTACGCCCGCTAACCTCGTGAGCACGATGACACCACGAAAGCTCCTGCAATCGTTTCAGCTCCATGATCTCACGCTCCCCAATCGCGTCGTGATGGCGCCGCTGACGCGCGGCCGGGCCGGAAGCGAGCGGATTCCGAATGCGTTGATGGCGGAATACTACGTGCAGCGGGCCTCGGCGGGGCTGATCATCGCCGAAGCCACCACGATCTCCGAGCAGGCCAATGGCTGGCTCGAGTCGCCCGGCGTCTACACCGACGCGATGCAGGAGGGCTGGCGGGGTGTGACATCCGCCGTGCACGCCGCCGGCGGCCGGATCTTCCTCCAGCTCTGGCACATGGGGCGGGCATCGCACAGCGACTTCCACGGCGGCAGCCCTCCCGTGTCGGCATCGGCCGTGAAGATCGAGGGCGACGGCATCCACACGCCGCGCGGCAAGAAGCCCTACGAAACGCCGCGGGCGCTCGAGACCTGGGAGATCGCCGCCATCGTCGCCGACTACCGGCGGGCGGCAGCTCGGGCACGCGCGGCGGGCTTTGACGGTGTCGAAATCCACGCCGCCAACGGCTATCTCATCGACCAGTTCCTGCAGTCGAAGACAAACCTCCGCACCGACGACTATGGCGGCAGCATCGAGAAGCGGGCGCGATTTCTCGAAGAGGTGGTCGAGGCGGTGTCGGCGGAATGGCCAGCACGGCGCGTGGGCGTGCGGATCTCGCCGAACGGTGTCTTCAACGACATGGGCTCGCCCAACTACCGTGAGCAGTTCACACATGTGGCGACGATGCTCGATCGCCATGGCCTCGCCTACCTGCACGTGGTCGATGGCCTCGCCTTCGGCTTCCACAACCTCGGCGAGCCGATGATGCTCGCAGAGTTTCGCCGCGTGTTTCACGGCCCGCTCATGGGCAACTGTGGCTACACGTTTGAATCGGCGGAGCAGGCGGTGGCCGACGGTGTGGCCGATCTCGTCGCCTTTGGCCGGCCTTACATCAGCAATCCCGACCTCGTCGAACGGCTGCGCCACGGCTGGCCGCTGGCCGCGCCGGCCGAGATGGCCGCCTGGTATGCGCCCACCGGAGCCCGGGGCTACACGGATTTTCCCCCATTCGTGGCGACGGCTCGAGCCGGAGGGTAGCCTCCAGGGAGAGCCGCGGGTGCCTGTGGCTCGATCCTCCGGAGAGCGGCGAGCCCCCCATGGCCTGGTTTCAACCGTCGATCGAACAGCTTGGGCGGCGGGAGATGCCCGCCGGGCTCGTGCCTGTGCGCGAGCTTGAAAACAACGATTCGGCCGAGACCTCGCAGGTGCTCGCCGGGCCGATCGGCTTCAGCGTGGCGGGCCGTGTTTCCACCGTCGCCGACCGAGATTCTTTTTCCATCACGGCCGTGGCGGGCACCCGCGTGACGCTCGAAGCCAAGCCCACCCGCTGGGCGGGCCGGCCGGCCGACGTGTTCGCACCGCGGCTCACGGTTTTCGCGCCCGATGGGTCGGTGATCGCGACGGCGGCGACGACGGGCACGGGCAGAGAGCGCGGGGCCAGCTACGCATTTTTTGCCGCGGCCGGCGGCGTGTATCGGATGGAGGTCGCCGGGCGGCAGGGCCTCCCCGGCATCGGGCGGCAGACCGGCGACTACACGCTCCAGATTCGGGGCACGGCTCCGGCGGCCACGCCACCGGTCGTCGCTCCCGCCGAGGCCCCCGTGCTCACGCGGCTGGCCATCTACGAGCCGGCCTCGGCCACGCCGAGCGTCGGCGATTGGCAGACGGTGACGGCGGCCGACCAGCGGCTCACCGGAAAAAATGTCTATGTCATGGTGCATGGCTGGGCCGTGGACTACGCCGGCGTGCCGGCGCTCAACGGCACCTCGACCAATCCGCTCAAGTGGTGGCAGACGATCGACTACCAGGCACTCACCCCCGCCAGCAGCGCCCTCACCGAGCCGGTCGCGGCGTACATGTTTCTGGGGCAGAAAGGTGAAAATCTCCTGCACACGCCGGTGAGCCCTGCGGGCCTCGCCTGGCAAGTGAAGCAGTCCGATCCCGATGCCGTGATCCTGGCCTACAGCTGGGTCGATGACTCGGCCACGCTCCTGCCCGGCGATTCGGAAGCCCGCACGACGCTCAATGGGGCCCGCCTGGCGACGGGTCTCGCCCAGATGTTGCCCACGGGTGACGGCATGCCCCGGGGCGTGCATCTCATCGGCCACAGCCATGGTTCGAAAGTGGCGACGGTGGCCGCCACGCTGCTGCGGCAGCAGGGCCGCGTCGTCAATCAGCTCACGATCCTCGACGCCCCGGAACAGGGCTCGAGCGTCACGACGTTCAACGCGGCCAATCATCTGTGGTATTTCCTGGCGGCGCTTCCCGTCGATCGAGGCCAGGCGGCCGGCACGACGTTCGTCGATAACTATGTCTCCGACCTCGATCGGCGGCTGGGCCTGATCCAGGGATACGACCCGTTCGCGCGGACGCCTGTGAAGGTGAACACGCTCCAGCAGGTGGCCGACGTCACGCTCAATCCGCGCCCGCTCTTGCCTCTGATCCCCAAGCCGGCCGATTCGTTCCCGCATCGCTACGCACCGGCCTGGTATGCCGGCGGCAGCGGCAGCTGGCTGGCCAACCCCACGCCCACCGTCGCCAATCAATGGTCGCCGCTCATTGTCAATCCGGCGGTCGCGAGGCCGGTGGCGGGCAGCTCGACCCAATCGTGGCAGACGGCGATCGGCCCGCAATTCGCGCTCACGGCCGGTGCCGCGCCCAACACGCCGGTTTTCGACCCGCAGCCCACCACCCTGATGATGCGGCCGACGGGCATTCCCTCGAGGCTCAACCCGCCCTTCGACGGCACCGTGGCGCTCTCCGGCAACGGGCAGGGAGAGATGGTCACGAAGTCGTACACCTTTCGCACGCCGACGCTCACGGCGAGCGATTCGTTCGGCATCTCCTTCAACTATCAATTCAGCGCCTTCGAGGCCGACGACCAGCTGCGGATCACGGTGAACACCGGCGCGGGCTTCGAGCAAAAGGAGGTGTTCGTGATGACGGCCAAGCAGCTGGGCACGAGCCAGGGGATCGCCACCTTGAGCCTTGGCAGCCTCTCCAAGCACCCGGGCGCGTTTGGCTCGAAGCGGATCGAGTTCAGCATCGTGCCGTCGGCCGGCAGCCAGGCCCGGACGACGGTGAACATCACGAATTTCAAGCGGTTTGCCGTGCCCGGAGCCTGATCGCCGGGGGAATCCGGAGGCTCGCGCGCGGCCTACGATGGCGGCGTGGCCGGGGAGCCCTGCGGCCCGGTGAGCCGCGAGATGTCGAGGGCTTCGATCGTTTCGATCGCCTGGCCGGCGATGCCCTGCAGGTCGCCGTACATGCCGGCCGTCGCCGAGAGCACGGCCTGAATCTGCATCTCGCGGCGGGCCCACAGCTTCGTCATCGTGGCCCGCTCCTTCACGAGGTCGGCCGACATCTCCTCGAACTTCTCCATGATCGCGGTCACCCGCTGCCGAAACCGCGGGCCCGTGAGATATTGATAGACGAGCTCCATCTTCGTCTGCTGCCCCTCGCCCGCCTGCCGGGCGAGGGCGAGCTCGAGGAGCGTGTGCCGCAGCGCCACGGCCAGCGGCACGAAGGTGCGGGTGCTGGTCACCCACACGCCATCGACATGGCCGAACGTCTCGACTCCCTTGGGCAGGGCTTGCGTGACAATCACGGCGAGATCGGCCTTGGCCGCCCGCTGATCGTCGCGCAGTTTGACGAGCCATCCATCGCTCCAGTTTTTCGTGCGCTTCGACTCCCAGAGGATCGTGCCGCAGACGAGCCCTTCGCCGCGGGCCACCGCATGCACGACGTCGCCGCCAAATTCACCCTTGGCCACCGGGGTGAACACGTCGGTGGGGAACGACTGCTTGAGCAGGCCTTCGAGCTCCAGTTCCTGTACCTCTCCCTGGAGTTGCTGCGAGCCCTGCTCGGCCCGCCGCTTGAGCTCCTCGATCTGTTTCTGCATCGCGGAAATCGTCTGCTCTTTTTCCGACATCTTGAGCTTGAGATCGGATTCCGCCTCCTGTTTGGCCTGGGCCCGGGCCGTGGCGAGCGACTCCTGCACCTTTTTCTCCACCGAGAGATCGACTTCGCGGCGGGCATCGTCGAGCTCCCGCTGTTTCTTGAGCGCCTCGGTCTGGGCCTTTTGGGCTTCGACGAGCTTTATGTCGCGGTCGGCGAGCACACCCTTCAAATCGGCAAGATCCTTCGCCTTCTGATCGATATCGGCCTTGAGCGCGAGCCGTGCCTTCTCTGCCTCTGCCTTGGCGATCGCGGTCCGCTCGGCCTGGAGCTTGGCCTCGAACTGCGCCCGCGTGGCCTCCACGAGCGGCGCGGCGAGCGATTCCGTGAGCCGGACTTCCGTCTTGCAATGGGGGCAGGTGATCGTGGGGTCGGATGGATTC
>JAIXPT010000398.1 GCA_027486095.1 Planctomycetaceae bacterium
CGACGGCAAGCGGGACGCTTGCTCCACGAGATGCGGTACGCAACCCGGAGTCCCATCGCTTCCGCTCCGGGCTTCTAGGCCAGCGGCAACCGCGTGCCGAACACGATTGCCTGGAGGGCCGCAGTGAACGTCCGGCGACGGGATATGGGGAGTCCGAAGCCGGCACGCTACCTGGGGCATGACAGGCTGAAGCCCGTCCTAAAGCACCGGCAGGGAGGGGAGCGGCGGGCGGGCGGCGGCAGTGGCGGCGAGGTGGCCCACGAGCCGTTCGCAGATCGCTTCGAGATAGGGGCGGGCGGCCGGGTCGTCGTAGTTGGCGGCGGTCTGGCCCGCGTCGCCGTGCTCGCGGATCGGGATCTGGATCGGCACTTCGCCGAGGAACGGGATGTCGAGTTCCTTCGCCGTGCGCTTCGCGCCGCCGGTGCCGAAAATATCGTAGCGCTTCTGTGTATCGGGGCAGATAAAGAAGCTCATGTTTTCCACCATGCCCAGGAGCGGGATGCTCACCTTGCGGAACATCGCGATCGCCTTCGTGGCGTCGAGCAGGGCCACGTCTTGCGGCGTGCAGACGACGACGGCGCCCGTGAGCGGCAGCACCTGCGAGAGTGTGAGCGCGATGTCGCCCGTGCCCGGGGGCATGTCGATGACGAGGTAATCGAGCGGGCCCCAGAGCGTGTCGCGCAGCATCTGCGAGATCGCGCCGTGGAGCATCGGGCCGCGCCACACCACGGCCTCGCCTGGCGGCACGAGGAAGCCCATCGACATCACCGGCATCGAGCCCGAGCCCACGGCCAGCCGCATCGGCACGATCTTGCCTTGTTCGATCTGCGGGCGACCGGAGAGGCCGAGGAGGTGCGGCACGCTCGGGCCGTAAACGTCGGCGTCGAGCAGGCCCACGCGGCTGCCGGCCCGCGCCAGGCCGATCGCGATGCTCGCCGCGATCGTGCTCTTGCCCACGCCGCCCTTGCCACTGCCGACGGCGATCACGCTCTTGGCTTCGAGACCAATCTGGCCGAGCTTGCCTGGCGGGCGATCGTGGGGCGTGATCGTGACCTCGACCGCCGGCACTCCCGGGAACCGGGTGCGCAGCCGCTCTTCGATCCGGCCGCGCACCTGCTTCCAGAGGATGCCCGAGTGCGTCGTGAGGCCGATCGACAGGCGGATCGCGGCGGGCGAGGCCTCGATCGGGCCGAGCTGGCCCATCTCGGCGAGCGGCCGGCCCGACTCCGGATCGGGGAAGTCGGCGAGCACCTCGCGGACGGATGCTTGGTCGGGGGTCATGCTCATCGGTTCGTGGCCACGGGTGTCGCAAGGGAGCCAGGCATTGCATCGGCCGCCGCGACCACCGGCGTCCGCGAGATCGCGCCGCCTGCGGCAGCGGACGTGCGGAACAGGCCGCGCGGCTGGAGCGTGACGAGGCCCACGAGCACGAGGCAGGCGAGCATCGCGATCCCGGCAGCCAGGCCGCCGTCGGCCTGCACGCCGCGCTTCGTGGAGCGAAAGTACATCGCCGCGATGATCCGCAGATAATAGGCGGCGGCGATCGCGGCGTTGAGCACGAGGATCACGGCGAGCGCCACGAACGCGGCCCGGCGGCTGCCGAGCGTGATCGGGGCGTTCCAATCCACTTCGAGCGCCGAGATGGCGAGCGTGAGCTTGCCCCAAAAACCAGGCAGCGGCGGAATGCCCGCCAGGCTCAGGAGAAACACGGCGATCGCGAATGCCGCGACGGGGTTGGTGCCGGAGAGACCGTCGAGATCCTCGACCGACGTGATCTCCTGCCGGGGCGGCCGCGGCCCGCTGCCGCTCGTCCATTCGGGCCAGCGGTGGCCGAGGTAGGCGATGGCGGCGAAGATGCCGATCGTGGCCAGCGCGTAGGTCGCGAGATAGAAGAGCGTGGCCGTGGCACCGCCGAGGCCCGCGAGCCAGGTTGAATCGGCCGCGATGGCGTCGCGGCCGCCGCCCGTGCCGACCGCCGCCGCCGCCGCGGCCACGGCGATGCCGGTGAGCAGGTAGCCCGCGTGGGCGATCGACGAGCAGGCCAAGAGCCGGCGGAGATTCGTCTGCACGAGCGCCATCACGTTGCCGACGGTCATCGTGAGCGCCGCGAGCACGGCGGCGAGCTGCCAGAAGAGGTCGGTGTAGGCGGCCGCGCCGGGGGCTACGGTGCCATCGCCGAGCGGGCCGGGGATCGCGAGGCCCACGAGCCTGAGGAGCACGACGACGCCCGCCACCTTCGGCAAGGTCGAGAGCACCGCGGCATTGCCCGGGCTCGTGCCCTCGTAGACGTCGGGAGCGTAAAAGTGCATCGGCACCGCCGCGAGGCGGAACGCGGCCCCCGCCATCGCCATGCCGAGGGCCACCGGCAGGAGGGCCATCGCCATGCCATCACCCCCGGCCCGCAGCCCGGCGGCGATCGCGTCGAACCGCGTCGAGCCGCCGATGCCATAGAGGCACACGAGGGCGTAGAGAAAGAGCGCCGAGGCCACGAGCGAAAGGAAGAAATACTTGAGGCTCGCCTCCTGGCCGCGGGAGTCGGTGCGCTTGAGGGCCAGAAGCACGTAGGTGGGAATCGACACAAGCTCGAGGCCGGCGAAGAGCAGCACGAGATCGTCGGCCACGCCCACGAGCGCGAGGCCGGCGAGCAGCAGGAGAAACGTGCCGGCTTCCTCGCAGGTGCCGCCCCGCCAAACCGTGGCCCCGCGGCTCACGGCGGCCGGAAAGATGTCGCCGGCCTGCACGAGCGCGAGCACGAGCCCCAGCCCCAGCACCGTAAACCGCACGTAGACCGAAAATGGATCGATGGCGACGGGGCCCGAGACGATCGATCCGCGGCCGGCGGCGTCGGCGGCGAGCAGGCCCGCGCCGGGCTGTGCCCAGGCGATGAAAAGTGCGGCGGCAATCGCTGCCACGGCCACGAGCCACCCGCGCCGGACGCCGGCGAAGGCACCGCCGAGAAAGGCCGCGATCGCCCCGCCCACGAGCACGATTTCGGGACGCACGAGCAGGAAGGTTTCGAGGGCGGTGGGCATGGGCGTTATGGCGTGTGAGAGAGGGTGGGCAGGGCGACGACATCGGTGCCGGCCGGAACGCGCGTCTCTTGCATGCGGGCGGCGAAGGCCCGGGCACTCGGCTGCATGATGCCACGCACGGCGCCGGCGGTGGGCCCGAGGAAGGTCGCCGGCACGAGGCCGATCCAAAACACGAACACCGCCAGGGGCAGGAGCGCGGCACACTCATACCAGGCGAGGTCGTCGGTCGCGGCCGCGTGGCTGGCGTGGGCGTGAGCGTCGTGGCCGTGATCGGGTGTGCCGGGCGCGTGCGTGCCGGCTCCCTTGGGCGGCTCGCGGGACGCCCCGAAGAGCACCCGTTCCACGGCCCACAGCATGTACCATGCCCCGAGCACGACACCGGCCACTCCGAGGCACGTCATCACGAGGTAGGCCGTGCGCCAGGCTGCCGACACCCCGCCCCACGCCCGCTGGAACGAGCCGGCGAGAATCATGAACTCGCCGACGAAGCCGTTGAGGCCCGGCAGCCCGATGCTCGAAAACGTGAACAGCATGAACAGGGCGGCGAGCCACGGCGCCTTCGCGGCGATGCCGCCCAGATTCGCGATCGTGCGGGTGTGGTAGCGGTCGTAGATCATGCCGACGAGTGCGAACAGGCCCGCCGACGACAGGCCGTGGTTGACCAGCTGCAGCGTCGCACCCTCGACGGCGACGGGCTCGAGGGCAAAGAGGCCCATCACGCAATAACCCATGTGGCTCACCGACGAGTAGGCGATCAGCCGCTTGAGATCCGTTTGCACGAGGGCGACGAGCGCGCCGTAGACGATGCCCGCCACGCCGAGGCCGAAGATCCAGGGGGCCGCCAGGGCCGTCGCGTCGGGAAGCATCGGCAGGGAAAACCGCAGGAATCCGTAGATTCCCAGCTTGAGCAAAATGCCGGCCAGATCGACACTGCCGCCGGTCGGGGCCTCGACGTGGGCCAGCGGCAGCCAGGTGTGGAAGGGCACGATCGGCACCTTGATCGCGAACCCCGCAAAGAGCGCGAGGAACACGATCAATTGCAGCCAGCCCCCTTCCGCGTTCATCGGCAGCGGATGGGCCGCCAGGCCGGCGGTGAGGGCGTCGATGTCGAACGTCACCGTGCCGGTGTGCGAGGCGTTCCAGAGCACGATCGTGAGCAGGCCGAGGAAGGCCAGCACGCTGCCGGCGAGCGTGTACAGGAAAAACTTGATCGCGGCCTTGCGGCGCTCGTCGTGCCCCCAGATACCGATCAGGAAGAAGAGCGGCACGAGCGTGAACTCGAAGCACACGTAGAACAGGATCACGTCGCGGGCGGCAAACACGCCGAGCATCGCCGTCTCGAGCACCAGGAGCAGCACGTAAAACCCGACCGGCCGCTCCTGGATCGCCTTCCAGCTGACGAGCACGGCCGTGAGCGAGAGCAGCGCCGACAGGCCGAAGAGCCAGATCGAGAGGCCATCGAGACCGAGCGAGAGCCGCACGTCGAACATGCCGTCCACGAGCCAGGGGAGCGTGACGACGCCGTAGGGCTGGCCGGCCGCCGCCTCGGGGCTCATGAGATACCGCACCACGAGCCAGATCGCGGCCACGAGCGTGATCAAGGCCGTGACCGCCGCACTCTGCCGCACCGCCGTGTAACCGCGCGACCCGAGCACCCAGGCCACGATCGCGCCCACGAGCGGCGTGACGAGCACGAGGACGAGATGCATGCCGGGGGTGAGGCCGTTCATGAGAGGTGAGCTGTCGGGTGGAAGGGTGGAGGGATTCAGCCGCGAAGCCGCCAGGCGAGCACGAACACGATCGCGAGCACGCCCATCACGCCCGCGAGGGCATACCGCTGAAGGAGCCCGGCCTGGAGGCGACGCACGACGCCGCCGAGGGCAGCGGGCAGGCGGGCGATGCCGTTGACGAGGCCGTCGATCACGAAGCGATCGAAGAGCGCTGCCGCGAAGGCCAGGCCTTCGAGCGGCCGCACCACGAGCCCCGCATAGAGCTGATCGATGTAGCAGCGGTTGGCGAAGAACGTCTGCAGCGGCCCCAGAAACCGCTCCATCTGCGGACCGTCGCTGCGCCGGCCGAGATGCCCGATGGCGGCGATCACGATCCCGATCGCGGCCGCGAGCGAGCCCTGGATCGCAAGATCCATGTGGAAGGCGTGCGGCACGGCCGTGGCCATCACGGCCGGTGCCGAGAACGAGGGCGTGGCGGTGAGGAAGTGGGCGAGCCACTGCGAGCTGAACAGCCACCACCCGGCGACGGCCGACGGCACGGCGAGGATCATGAGCGGCAGGGCCATCACCGGCGGCGACTCATGGGCATGGTGGCCCGCCTCGTCGGGCACGCGGGTGGGGCCGGTGAAGGTCATGAACACGGCGCGAAAGGTGTAGAAGGCCGTGAGCCCCGCCGTGGCGAGCGCCATCCAGAAGAGCGTGCGAAACGTCTCAGGCGTATCGAGGATGGCGGCCGGGGCGGGGGAGCGGGCATGGGAGGCCAGACGCATGGCCGCGGGAGCGCTCGTGCTCCGGACCCTTTCCAAAGGCAGAGAGAGCGAAGCATGGCTCGCCGGGGCGGCGTCGTGATGCTCGCCGTGGGCGTTGGGCCAGCCCTTGGCGTGCAGCGTGGCCAGGATTTCGTCTTTGCTGAAAAATCCGGAGAACGGCGCGACGCCGGCCAGGGCGAGCGAGCCGATCAGAAACGTCGCCGCCGTGATCGGCATCACGCGGCGGAGGCCGCCGAACCGCCGCATGTCGATCACGCCCCCCATCGAGTGCATCACGGAGCCCGCGCCGAGAAACAAGAGGGCCTTGAAGAAGGCGTGGGTCACGAGGTGGAAGATGGCGGCGGTGAAGCCGAGCAGCGTGCCGGTGCCGAGGCTCGCGAACATGTAGCCGAGCTGGCTGATCGTCGAGTAGGCGAGCACCCGCTTGAGGTCGTTTTGCACCGTGGCGATGAGCCCGGCCACGAGGGCCGTCGTCGCCCCCACGATCGACACCGCCGCGAGCGCGTCGGGGCAGGCGACGAACAGCGGCGCGCTTCTCGCCACGAGATAGATGCCCGCCGTCACCATCGTGGCCGCGTGGATCAGGGCGCTCGCCGGCGTGGGGCCTTCCATCGCGTCCGGGAGCCACACGTGCAGCGGGAGCTGCGCGCTCTTGCCGCAGGCCGCGAGCAAGAGGCACAGGCAGATCGCCGTGCCCACCGCGCCCCCCACGATGCCGCCGGCGTCGGCCAGCCGTGTCTGCCCGAGGATACCCGGAAGGATCGTGCCGTCGGGAGAGAGGGTGTCGTGGAAGTCGAGCGTGCCGTAGGTCATCCACAACAGGAACGTGGCGATCGCGAGGCCGAAGTCGCCTACGCGGTTGACGAGAAACGCCTTCTTCGCGGCCCGCGCCGCCTCGGGCTTCGTGAACCAAAAGCCGATCAGCAGGTAGCTGCAGGCGCCCACCGCCTCCCAGAACACGTAGACGACGAGAAAATTGCTCGCCGCCACGAGCATCGACATCGAGAACACGAACAGGGAAAAGACCGCGAAGAACCGCGGATAGCCAGGGTCGTGGTGCATGTAACCGATCGAGTACACGGCCACCACCAGGCCGATGCAGGTGATGATCGCAAGCAGCGTGGCGGTGAGCGGATCGAGCCGCAGAGCCACGGGAATCGTGAACGCCCGGGCGGCGCTTCCGGCGCCGCCCACGGCCGTGCCCGGGATCGCCGCTGCGCTCGAGGCGGGGGGCACGTAGGCATCCTGCACCGCGGCCCACTGCCAGAGCGTGGTGATCATCTCCACCGGCCGCACGGGCTCGGCATGCGGGCCGTGGGCCGAGCCCACCTGGTTCGAGGTGCCGAGGAGCAGCATCACTGCCACCGTGGCAGCGGCGGCGATGCCGGCGATGGCGGGAAGGTGGGCCCGTGAACCGAGCACGCGGCCCAAGGCGAGTGTCAGCACGGCCCCCACGAGTGGAAGGAGCGGCACGAGCACCAAGAGCGTGGCGGGAGAGAGCGGTTGCATGCGGAGTGGATGGGCGGAGGGTCTGCCGGGCGATTACACGTGCTCGCGCTCGAGCGCTGCAGCGTCGTCGGCCGGGGGTTCGATGCCGGCTCGGGCGAGCCGCGGCCAGCGTGGAGGAATGGCGTCGGATGCCGGAAGGGCGTGATCGACCGCCCTGGGCAGGGTGGCCTCGCGGAGTGCCTGCCAGGCGGCGGCATCGAGCCGGCCGGTGCGGGCGAACGCCTGCAGCACGAACACGAGCGCCACTGCCGCCTCGCAGGCGGCCACGGTGAGCACGAAGATCACGAGCACGTGGCCACCGAAGTCACCGTGATAGCGGCTCCAGGCGACGAGGCTCACCGAGATGCCCTGGAGCATCAGCTCCGCGGAGAGAAACATCACGATCAGATTGCGGCGCGTGAGGATGCCCACCAGGCCGAGCGCGAACAGGATCGCACCGACGAGCAGGGCGTTGTGGAGCAGCGCCGTCGATCCGGCGGCGACGAGCGGCATCATCGGCGGCTCCCTTCGGCGGCCAGGCGGCGGTCGTCTTCGAGGGCGGCCTCACCGCGGGCCACGATCGCGATCGCACCGATCAGGGCGGCGAGCAAGAGCACGCCGGCGACTTCGACGGCGAGCAGGTGCCGGCCAAAGAGTTCCCCGCCCAGGCGAGCCACCTGATCCACCGCCAGCGGATCGGCGGCGTCACCGGCGGCTGCCTGCGCCGATCCCGTCGCTTCCGCTCCGGGCTTCATGGTGTCTTCAGAAAGCCCCCGGCGGGAGCCGGGGGACACCGCGTTGCCGGCCGCAGTGACCACCGCGGCAGCTCGGGTCGGCGGAGCGCAGCACGAGGCATCGCTCGAGAGGCGGCCGATCGAGAGCGATAAGAGCCCAAGCAGCACGGCGCCGGCCACGGCCGAGAGCAGTGGTTCGTTCGACACCCGATCATACGAGGCCAGGCCCGAGGGCTGGGCGAGCATGAGCACGAACAGGAACATCACGAGGATCGCTCCGGCATACACCACGATCGTGGCCACGCCCAAAAACTGGGCCCCGAGCACGAGGAGCACGCCCGCCACGCCGGCGAGCGAGAGCGCGAACCAGATCGCCGAATACACCGGCGACCGGGTGACGATCGTCGCCGCCCCCGACACCACGGCCACGAGCGCCACCGTGAGAAACACACCCTCCTCACCCAGGCTTCCCAGCCGGCGGCCGGCGGCGACGAGCCCTGCGAGGGCCACCGCGCCGAGCACCAGCCCGAGCCAGCGTGCTGCCCGGCTTTCGGCCCCGCGGGGCAAGAGCAGCCAGAGGCTCGCTGCCGCCGCCGTCACGGCGCCGGCCAGAAGCACCCCCGGCGAGAGGTCGGGAAGCATGCCGTTCACAGCGTCCCCCCGAGGGCCGCCGACTTCATCGGTTCTGCGTCTTTCGTCATGTCGTAGACGCTGAGGAGTTTCTCCTTGTCGAAGATCATCTCCTCGCGGCTCTTGCCCGTGAGATCCAAGAGGCTCGTGAGTTCGATCGCATCGACCGGGCAGGCCTCTTCGCACATCCCGCAGAAGATGCACCGCAGCTCGTCGATCTGGAAGCTCTCGGGGTATTTCTCGCGATCGGGCCACGGGCTCTCGGTGGCCACGATGTCGATGCAGTGGGCGGGGCAGGCGGTGGCGCAGAGGAAGCAGGCCACGCACTTCACGCGGCCCTCGTCGTCGCGGTTGAGCCGGTGCACGCCCCGATAGATGAGCGGGTTGCCCACCGTGGGCCGCTCTTCGGGGTAGCTCACGGTCACCTTCGGGCTCACAAGGTGCCGGGCCGTCGTCGTCAGGCCGCTGAGAAACAGCGGCAAATAGAGCCGCTCGGTGAGACCGAGCGGTTTTTCCTCGAGCCACGTGATGGCCGGATCGGTCGGCTTCATGTCAGGCCTCCAGGAGTTCGTGTTCGATGTCGAGCGGGCCACGGGCGCGAATGGGCGTGTTGTCGGTGCCCGACGGCGTGAGCATGCCGGCGGCGATCCAGCCCACGAAGAACACCGCCCAGGGGATGCCGATCGTGGCAGCCTTCGCCCAGCCCGCGCCGAGCGCGGCCACCAGCTGCGGCCGGAATTCCTCGATGGCCGCCACCGCGACGAGGTTCACGAGGCCCAGCGGCAGCATCACCTTCCAGGCGAGGTTCATGAGCTGGTCGAACCGAAACCGCGGCCAGCTCCAGCGGACGAGCATGAAGAAGAGGATCACGCCGAGAATCTTGGCGGAGAGCACGCCGAACCGGAGCAGGGCCACCGTCCACGTCTCGACGGGGCCCGAGCCCGTGACGCCCCACAGGTGCCATCCTCCCAGGAACATGATCACGATCAGGAAGGCCGCCGTGACCATGTGGAGAAACTCGGCCACGAGAAAGAGCAGGAGCTTGATCCCCGAATACTCGGTGTGATAGCCGCCGACGAGCTCCTGCTCGGCCTCCGGCAGATCGAAGGGGAGCCGCGCCGCCTC
>JAIXPT010000334.1 GCA_027486095.1 Planctomycetaceae bacterium
CTCGGGCTTCCTGCCCCTACAAGCCCGGAGCGGGAGCGACGGGACACCGGGTGGCGGGCGATCCCATGTTCCATGCCGCATGGGGCCCGGTCTCCGCGTTCACGCGGAGCCCCCGGGCTGCCGCCCGGGGCGTTTTGATTTCACAGGCGACAGGCTGAAGCCTGTCTTACTCCTCGAGTTCCGGCAGCACCGCTTCGGTGGTGGCGGCTTCCCGGAGCTTCTCGAGCGCCTTGGCTTCGATCTGCCGCACCCGCTCTTTCGTCACGCCCAAGGCCGAGCCGACTTCCTTCAGCGTCTGCGGCTCGTGCTCGTGGTCGAGGCCGTAGCGGCGAATGATGATCGTCTGCTCGCGGGAGTCGAGCCGGTCGAGGAATTTGCTCACCTGGTGCATGCGATCGCTTTCGGCGATCCGCTGCTGATACTCGTCGGCCCGCCGGTCGGTCGCCGACTGGAGCAGATCCATGTCGGCCGCCCGGAAGCGGTCGCGCCGCTTGTGCTCGTCGGGGATCGTGCGGGCGTAGTTCTTCATGATCGCCCACGAGGCGTAGGTGCTGAACTTGTTGCCGCGGGCGTAGTCAAACTTCTCCACCGCGCGAATCAGCGACATGTTGCCGTCGCTCACGAGATCGAAGAAGGCGTCGCCGGGCGCCACCCGCCGCTTGGCGATCGAGACGACGAGCCGCAGATTCGCCCGCACCAGGCGATTCTTCAGGGCCACGATCTCCTCGTAGAGCCTGTCGATCTGGTCCATCAGCCGGGTGCTCGGCCGCTCGGGGTCGAGTTGCTCACGCAGCTTCGAAGCCTTGTATTTGAGATAGTTGAACTTGCGAAACAGCCACACCTCCTGCTCGCGGGTGAGCAGCGGCACCTCGTAGAGGCTGGCGAGATACGCCGGCAGGCCGGACGGACGCCGCACCTTCTTGACCGGATCGTGCTCGCCCGGAAACGGCTGGCTCACCACCTGCTCGGCGCTCTTGCGGGCGAAGAGGGCGTTGGGAATGAAGTCGAGCGGCAGGTGCATCACGTGCTCGGCCCGCTGCGCGAGAATCACACGATAGATGCTGGCCTTCGACCGGCGATAGCGCCTCGCGATCGACTCGACCGGCTCACCCTGGGCGTAGAAGTGGTAGATGCGCTCACAGGTTTCAGGCCGCAGCCGGCCGTCGCTGGGGCCGAACACCGCGACCTCGGGATGGTCGTGGTCGTGCTGCTTGATCGTGTAGCGGATCGTCTCGATGCTGCGGTGCAAGCGGCCGGCGATGCGGCGATGCACGTCGGCCGGGCAGGCGCCCGCGGCGGCCAGCCGGCGGGCCCAGGCGATGATGCGGTCGTGCTCTTCGGAAGAGAGCTGGCTAAACCGCGCCCCCCGCTCGATGCGGCCCGGATTGGCGGCGATGAACTGCTCGACGGCGCTGGCCAGGAAGCCGACCCGCTTGCGGCCACCCACTTCGTAGCGCTGGGCCACGAGGCCATGCTCACGCCACCGCGAGATGGTTTTTGTCGAGACATTGAACCGCTTGGCCAGGTCTTCGATCGACAGCACCTCCTCGTGGGCGAGGGGGGCGGCAGGAATGGCCGGGTTGGTCACGGCCTCGGCATGCTCCGCCGCGGCGCGATCGTCGGAAAAAAAAGACATGAAGGGGCCCGTCGAGTTGGAACGCATGACTTTCCTCCTTGCCGGCAATCCTTTGCCAGCCATGTTGTGATGTTCAGAGCGACACGACGCCTCGGAACCACTCTCCGCGCTCGAGGGGGCTTCCTCGCCCCCCTGCCACCATGCCCGGGACGTGAGAGTTATACGAGGGCAGCCCGCGGCCGGTTCATCCGGCAGCGAAGTTCTTGAATGTTTTTCGCGTCGCCCGCACGGCCCGCACTCGGCCGCGTGCACGCAACTCCTTTCCGCCGCGAGGGTTGCGGTCGGCGAGGGGTCTTGACTGTGTCGCACGGCAGGGTCTGCCTGATGCGTAAACCCAGTCAAAACACGGGGTTCATGCTGGGAGACACTTGGGTTTTTAGGGTTTCTCGCCGGGCAAACGGCAGCCGCGCGGCCGCACGAGCCGAAAACCTCAGGGGGAGATCTCGGAAACGAGGCAGGAGGCGCGCCGTGACGTGGCATGGTTGGCTCGGGACAGTGGCCGTCGGCGGCTGCGTGATGGCGTACGCCGCGGCCCGCGGCGACGAGGCGGCGGCAACGAGGCCGGCTGTTCGCCGCGTCGAGATGACGATCGCGGCCGAGGGTCAGCTCTTTGGGCCGGTGACCGGAGCCGCGGAGCCGGCCCGGCAGCCGATCGCCATGCAGGGGGCGTTTGAGTTTGACGAAGAGGTACGGCCAGCGGCCGCCGACGCTGCCGCGGTGCGGCGCTATGCCCGCGCGGAGGCCACGCTCGACACCGGCGGCGCCGAGCAATCGCTCACGCTGGCCGCGGATGCCCGCACGATCGCCGTGGCCCGGCTGGGAACGACGCCCCAACCCTTTCTCGCCGAAGCCTATCTCGCCCGGGACGAGCTCGAACTCTTGGAGACGTCGTTCGACTCGATGCTGCTCGAAGACTTGCTCCCCGGCCGACCGGTCGCAGCCGACGACCGTTGGACGCTCGGCGGTGACCTGGCCGCAGGGCTCCTCGCCATCGACACGGTCGAAGCCGGCATGCTCGAGGCCCGGATCGTGGACGTGGCCGAGGGAGTCGCCCGCGTGGCGCTGGCGGGAACGGTGGATGGAGCCGTCGATGGCGTGCCCACGCATGTGATCGTGGAGGGTGTATTTACGGTGGCGGCCGAGCCCGACGAAGATGGCTACGCGCTGACGGGCGACGTGATCCGGCTCGATGCCACGGTCCAGGAAAACCGCCAGGCGAGCCACGTGGCGGCGGGATTCGAGATCGAGGCCACGTTCGCGATCACTCGCGGGCTTGTGCAGGACGACGCGGGCGACGGCCCGCTTGCCGCGGGTTCCCTGCCTGGCGCGGACGCCACGGCCGAGGCGTTGACGCACGGCGTGCGCCGTCGGGGGCCCGGCAAGCCCGGGGTGGTGTGGCATCGGGATGCCGAGGGCCGCTACGACCTCGTGCACGAGGCGGGCTGGCGGATCATCGAGGACGACGCCGGCGGCCTCGTGCTGCGGCTGCTCGACCTCGGCGCGCTCGTGGCCCAGTGCTCGATCACGGCCCTGCCGCGCTCGGCAGACGCCGCGCCGCCGGCGGTCGAAGAGGTGAAGCGAAGCGTCGAGCAATCACTCTCGGGGCAGTTCAAGCGGTTTGACGGAACGGGCGAGACGACGCGGGCCGAGGATGGCGTGCGGATCGTGCGCGTGGCCTCGGAGGGCAGTGCCGAAGGGCTGCCGTTTCGCTGGGTGCACTACGTGCTCACCGACGGCGACGGCCGCCGCGTGAATGTGACGTTCATGTGCGAGGCGTCGCTCGAGAAGCGGTTTGCCGACGCCGACGCCCGGCTCGTGGCCGGCCTGCGCTTCCTGGCCGAACCCCAGCGCGAGGCCCGCCTGCCACGGAAAACCGAGATGCCTTGACGCCTCCCCCCGCGGGCAGGAATATGGTGGGACTTTTCCCGGGGAACTGCGGCCCTCGACGTCAGTCGGCCGCCCGGGAAGCCGCGCGAGGAGCTGTGCTGTTGGCAACTGCCGAGGCCACGACTGCATCCCCGCCGCCGGCGAGCAGTCAGTGAGCGGAGGCGCGAGCCATCGAGAAGCAGCATCGCATCAACGAGCAGATTCGGATCACGCCGATCCGGGTGATTTCGGCCGAAGGCGCGCAGCTCGGCATCATCCCGACCGAGGAGGCGCTCTCGCTCGCGCGGGAGGCCGGCCTCGATCTCGTGGAAGTGGCTCCCAACGAGAAGCCGCCCGTTTGCCGGATCATGGATTTCGGCAAGTTCAAATACCAGCAGAAAAAGAAGCAACACAAGACGCACGTTCATCAGACGAAGATCAAGGAGATTCGTCTGCGGCCCAAGACGGGCGAGCACGACATCGAATTCAAGGTGAATCAGGCGAAGGGCTTCTTGCAGCACAAAGACAAGGTGATCGTGTCGGTGGTGTTCCGTGGCCGTGAGCTGGCCCACATCGACGAAGGCCAGCGCGTGATGAAAAACATCCTCGTGCAGCTCGATCCCGTGGGCAAAGTCGATTCGCCGCCGCAGCAAATGGGCCGCCGGCTGGTGTGCACGCTGTCGCCCAGGTAACTTTTCAATCTCAATCCACCAGGAGTTTCCCATGCCGAAGCAGAAGACCCACAAGGGCGTGAAGAAGCGTTTTCGCGCCACCGCCACCGGCAAGGTGAAGCACCGCCGCGCCGGCACGAGCCATCTGCAGGTGCGGCTCACCGCCAAGCGCAAGCGCGATCTCCGCGGCACGGGCGTGCTCGCGAAGGTAGACACGCCGAAGATCATCGAAGCGCTCGCCCGCAACAGTTACTAGCTTCAGACAAAACATCGGCCTCCAGCCGATTTTTGCCTTGCCGACGTCCGTCGGCTGGTGGTCACCCTGCCCTCCAGGCGTCGTCCAGGATGGAGTTGGGCCGGCTCGGGGTTGCCCCGTGCCATCTCGCCGGAAGACTGTCGCGCCGGCGCCGCCGTCCCGGCGTCGTCTCCGGCTTACGGTCGCCGGGCAAAGCCCGTCTCCCACGCCTGCGGCGTGAGGGCCGGAGGCCCGGGCCAACACCGAGCCTCCCCCGTAGCGACAGAGCGCAAGCTCTGTCGATCGACAGGCCTGGAGGCCTGTCGCTACGCGCAGCAGCGGGCCGAGCTTCCGCAGCTCCTTCACGCCCTGCACATCCTCTGCACGGATCGTGCGC
>JAIXPT010000246.1 GCA_027486095.1 Planctomycetaceae bacterium
AAGCAGAAGCTCCGGCTCGCCGAGGCCCGCAATCGTGCCGAGGCGCTCTGTTTCCAGACCGAGAAGCTCATCAAAGAAAACGATGCCAAGCTCTCGGCCTCCGACAAGGCACCGATCGAGGCGGCGATCGCCAAGGCCCGCGAAGTGGCGAAGGCCGAAGACGTGGACGCGATCACGTCGGCCCACAGCTCACTCGAGCAGGCGGCGCAGGCGCTCTCGAAGGTGCTCTACGAGCAGACGGCGCAGCGCGGCGGCACGGCCCCCGAGGCCGCCGCCGGCGCGGGCAAGGGGCCAGACGACACGATCGACGCCGAGTTCGAGGTCAAAAGCTAGCGCGAAATCGGCCATCCATGGCCCGATTTCGCTTGGTCGGCCGGAGGAAACGCCGAGGGTTTCCTCGGCCGACGGCGTCGCGTCCGGCGACGCCTGGGTTGTGAGAGATTCGCAGAGCAATACGGGGAGGTGAGGGGGTCGGCGAACGCTCGAGGAGCATTGGGCTGCCGCAGCCCACGCGACGAGACTTTTGCCGCCCCCGAGCCGGCGCCACTTCAATCGGCGCAGCACACGAGGGACATGGCATGCCGTTTCGATTCGACAAGTTCACGATCAAGGCGCAGGAGGCGGTGCAGGGGGCGGTGGAGCTCGCTGCCAACCGCGGCAATCCGCAGACGACGCCGGTGCATCTGCTGCACGCGCTTTTGGCCGAGCGGGAAGGCATCGTGCGGCCGCTGTTCCAGAAGATCGGCGTGGATCTCGCCCACCTCGAGCGGATCACCGAGGCGGAGCTTTCCCACTTTCCCAAGGTGAGCGGCGGGGCACAGCCGCAGCCCGACCAGGAGCTCGTGAAGGTGTTCGAGACGGCGACGACCGAATCGCACACCATGAAAGACGAGTTTGTCTCGACCGACCACTTGCTCTTGGCCCTCGTGAAGGTGCCGTCGAAGGCCAAGAACGTGCTCCAATTGGCGGCTGTTGGCGAGAAGGAACTGATGGCGGGCCTGCAGGCCGTGCGCGGGCAATCGCGCGTGACCGATCAGAACCCCGAGGAGAAGTTTCAGGCCCTCGAAAAATACGGCATCGACCTCACGAAGCGGGCCAGCCAGGGCAAGCTCGATCCCGTGATCGGCCGCGACGCCGAGATCCGCCGCGTGATCCAGGTGCTCTCGCGCCGCACGAAGAACAACCCCGTGCTGATCGGCGAGCCCGGCGTGGGCAAGACGGCGATCGCCGAGGGCCTGGCGCTGCGGATCGTGCAGGCCGACGTGCCCGAAACGCTCAAGGGGCGCAGCGTCGTCGCGCTCGACCTGGGAGCGCTCATCGCCGGCACGAAGTATCGCGGCGAATTCGAGGATCGGCTCAAGGCGATCCTGCGGGAGGTCGAGGCGGCCGCGGGCAACGTGATCCTGTTCATCGACGAGCTGCACACGGTGATCGGCGCGGGGGCGGCCGAGGGAGGCTCCGACGCGGCGAATCTGCTCAAGCCGGCGCTCGCCCGCGGCGAGTTGCGCTGCATCGGCGCCACGACGCTCGATGAATACCGCAAGCACATCGAGAAAGATGCGGCCCTCGAGCGGCGGTTTCAGCCGGTGATGGTGGGCGAGCCGAGCGTGGAAGACACGATCGCGATCCTCCGCGGACTCAAGCCCCGGTACGAGGCCCACCACAAGGGAGTGAAGATCAAAGACTCCGCACTCGTGGCGGCGGCCGAGCTTTCGCACCGCTACATCGCTGATCGCTTCTTGCCGGACAAGGCGATCGACCTCATGGACGAGGCCACGAGCCGGATCGCCATGGAACTGCAGAGCGTGCCGAGCGAGATCGACGAGGTGCAGCGGCGGCTTCTGCAGCTGGAGCTGGCCGCCCGCCAGCTCGCCGAAGAGACGGAAGAGCACGCCAAGGAGCGGCTCGTGGAGATCGAGGAGGAATCGACGACGCTCCGCAAGACGCTTGCCGACTTGAGGCGGCAGTGGGAGGCCGAGAAGCTCGGGGTGGGGAGCACCCAAGAGCTGCGCAAGCAGCTCGACGAGGTGCAGCTCGCCTTCGACCAGGCCGGCATCCAGATCAAGGAACGCCAGGCCTCCGGGCAGCCGGTGGCGGAGGAGCAGTATCAGAAGCTCTACGAGCTCGACGTGAAGCGGAAGCAACTGCAGCAGCGGCTCGAGCAGGAGGGCTCCGAAAAGGACGGCAAGGATGCCGCGAAGGCCGGTGGCAAGCGGCTCTTACGCCGTGAGGTGGGCCCGGAGGAGATCGCCGAGGTGGTGAGCGCCTGGACGGGCATCCCGGTGACGCGGCTCGTGGAGACGGAGCGGGCGAAGCTGCTCGTGCTCGAAGACCGGCTTCATCAGCGGGTGGTGGGGCAGGAGGAGGCGGTCGAGGCGGTGAGCGACGCCGTGCGCCGCAGCCGGGCCGGGCTCCAGGATCCCAATCGCCCGATCGGGTCGTTCATCTTTCTCGGGCCCACGGGTGTGGGCAAAACGGAGCTCTGCAAGGCGCTTGCCGAGGTGCTCTTCGACGACGAAAACGCGATGGTCCGGATCGACATGAGCGAGTTCATGGAGAAGCACACCGTCGCGCGGCTGATCGGTGCACCTCCGGGCTACGTGGGCTACGAGGAAGGCGGCCTGCTCACCGAGGCCGTTCGCCGGCGTCCCTACTCCGTCGTGTTGCTCGACGAGATGGAGAAGGCCCACCGCGACGTCTTCAACGTGCTGCTCCAGGTGCTCGACGACGGCCGGCTCACCGACAGCCTCGGCCACACCGTCAATTTCACGAACACGATCGTGGTGATGACGAGCAACGTGGGCAGTCAGGCGATCCAGGAGATCACGAAGGAGGGCGGCAGCGAGCAGGAGGTGCGCGACGCCGTGAAGGATGCCCTTCAGGCGAGGTTTCTGCCGGAGTTCTTGAACCGCATCGACGAGACGATCATTTTCCACCCGCTCGACAAGAAGCACATCCGCCGGATCGTGGATATCCAGATGAAGCGGCTCGTGAAGCAGGCCGAGAAGGCGGGCATTACGCTCGAGTGCACCGAGGGCGCGCTCGACGAGATCGCACGGCTCGGCTACGACCCCGTGTATGGAGCCCGGCCGCTCAAGCGGGTGATCCAGCAGCAGCTGCAGAACGAACTCGCCCGCGAGTTGCTCGGCGGCAGGTTTCCCGAAGGCAGCATCGTGCGGATCGACTTCGTCCAAGACGGCTTCGTGTTCACGACGGTGTAATGCCGTCTCAGCCGCGCTTGCGCTCGGCCAGCCCCATCTTCGCGATCAGCACTTCGGCCCCGGGCGTCATCTTGCGGAGCTTCTCGGCCATGGCCTGCTTCTCGCTCGTGGTGGCCTTCTTGAGCTTCGTCTCGAACTTGGCCACTTTCTTCTTGCGGTGCCGGCGCCGCTTGATTTCCTTCATCCGGTTGCTGATGCCGCCCATGGATCGGGTTCCTGTGGAAGTGTGCGGGAAAAGCGAAACTGTAAGAAACACCACGATTTCCGTCAAAGCCGGGCCATG
>JAIXPT010000171.1 GCA_027486095.1 Planctomycetaceae bacterium
ACCGGCAGGCCGCAGTCGGCGAGCGTCGCGAGCGCCGCGAAGGGGGTGTGCCGGCGCAGGTAGCTGAGCACGAAGCCGCCGTCTCCGGGCACCGCCCGGGCGACCTCGGCCCGCAACAGGGGCCCCACCTGCACGACATGCTCCCAGCCGCGTTTGAGCGGCGGGCGAAAAAAAGCCGACACCACCGTGTCGGTCGCCTCCGTCACATACATCCACACCGCGTGGCTCATGAGCCACGCCTGCCACTGCAGCCACCAGGGGAGCGACGACAGGTCGTAGGCCAGGAGAAAGTGCTGGTGATCGACGCTGACGAGCGGAATTCCCTGACGCGCGGCGGCCCGGGGCAGGGCGGGCTCGAAATCGGTCACGGCCAGATCGGCGCCGAACCCGTCGAGCTCGCGCAGCAAGAGATCGACGAGCGGCCCGAGCTGCCGGGCCTGGTAGTCGAGGCCCGTGGCGATCGATCGCGTCACGTCGAGCCGGCCGCCGCTGTATTGAAAGACGATGCCCGGGATGCCGACGACACGAATCCGGGCATCACCGGCGAACCGCCGCGAGAGAAATTCGAGCGCATCGGCCGACGTGAAGATCAAGAGCTCGTGGCGGTCGCGCAGCCGCTCGGCGAGCGTGGCGATCCGCGTGGCATGGCCACGGCCCTCTCCGCACAGGCTGATCGCGATCTTGGCCATGCCCGATATTCTGCCGCCAAATTTGCCGGGCCACCAGGAAAGCCGCCGCCCCGTGGCAGCCGCACCCGGGTGTCGGACGCTCGGGGCATACCCTACGATACGGGGATCATGTTGCTCTTTTCGGCATCCCGGCACCGCGGGCCCCTCCGCGGCACACGGCTCTGTGTCTTCGGCCTGGCGGCAGCCGTCGCGGCCGGTTTCTCTGCACGATGCGCGGCGGCCGACGGCGACTCGTCTGCCCCGGCCGCGGTGGGAGCAAGCATCGCCGTCAAGGTGGGTGACACGCCGATCTTTCTCTCGGAAGTGGAGGCTGCGGTGCGCCGGGTCGCCCAGGGGAGGTTCCTCGATCCGGAGCGGCAGGCGCGGCTGACGGCCGAGACGGTCGAGCAGCTCGTAGACGAACGCCTGCTCCGCCGCGAGGTCGAGGCCCGGCAGATCATGGTTGACGAGGACGAAGTGACCGAGATCGTCACCCGCATGCGCGGGCAGCTCGCCGACCGGCAGATTCCGATCGAAACCTTTCTGGCCCAGTCGGGCCGCGACGAGACCTCGCTGCGCAACCAGATCCGCCTCGAGATCGCCCTCAATAAAATGCTGCTGCCACAGCTCACGAGCGCCGCGCTCGAGGCCGCCTTCGCGAAGCACCGGCGCGATCTCGACGGCACGCTCGTGCGCGCAAGCCACATCGTGCTGCGGCCCGACCCCGGCCGCGGCGCGGAGGCGCTCGCCGAACTCGAGCGCCGGGCCGCGCGGGTGCGCAGCGACATCCTGCAGGGCACGATCAGCTTCGCCGACGCCGCCCTCGAGCACTCGGCCGGGCCGAGCCGGCGCCAGGGGGGCGACCTCGGGTTTTTCCCCCGGCACGGCGTCATGGACGAGGAGTTCGCCCGGCGGGCGTTTGCCCTCGCCAAAGGGGAGCTTTCGCAGCCGTTCGTCACCCCATTTGGCGTGCATCTCGTGCGGGTCACCGACTTGAAGCCGGGCGACACGCGGCCGGAAACGCTGCGGCCCCAACTGGAAAAACTGGTCGTGCAAGACCTGATTCGGGAGATCGTCGCCCGCGGCCGCCAGACCACTCCGATCGACTACGCGCCTGGCATCGTGCACTTTGCCGCGGGTGCCGACTCGAGCCCCGCTGCACGCCGCGTCGTCGTCGCCGAGCCCGGCCCGTAGGTGGCGTGAAACCGGTGGCCAGGCCGCGGGGAAGTCAGGATTGTGACGCTGCCTTCGCCCCGCTACCCTCCTTCCCCCGATTCACACTGCCACCTGACTCACACTGCCACCTGACTCAACTTGCTCGGAGCGCTGACGTGGCCGGGACAGCCGTGATGAAAATTCGTTCGTGCCTGATGGTCGCATGCCTGGCGATCGTGCCGCTCGTCGCCATGTTCTCGCACAAGGTACCGCGGGAATGGCGGCTCGCCCTCCAGCGCGTGGCCAGCGGCGGGGCCGACGCCGCGAAGCCGGGCCCGTCGCCCGATCCCGCGCCCGATCCCGAGCTCCAGTTTCAGCCCCAGCGGGAAAGTCAGCCGCAGCCGCCCGCCGGCGTCCCGCTGGCGGTGGATGTGCCGCCGGCGGCATCACCTCTCGAAGAGCGTGTGGCCCAGCCGGCCGCGCTCGTGCCCATCACGCCGGTGGCCGCCACCAGGGTGGCGATCGAAGACCAGCTGCGCACGCTCGGCGCCGTGGCGATCGAGTGCGTGCCGATGATGCAGGGCGCGTCATACCGCTGCTCGTGCCGCGTGCCCGCCGACCCTTCCGGGCAGTTGCAGCGTGTCTTCCAGTCGTCAAACCCCGACCCGGTCGTGGCGCTCAAAAACCTGCATGGGCAGGTGCAGTTTTGGAAGCACCGGCTGGCGACGAGCCCCGACATCGGCAATCCGCTCCGCACTCCGGGCGACGGCAGTCGGCCTGCCTTGCGGTAGTCTGCACACGATCTCGCCCCATGCACAAAAAGCCCAAAAACTCGCGCGGGCTGCCGGGCAGTTTCGCGGGCCGCACGACCTTGCGCATCTGGACGCCTCCGCTGGCGGCGGCGCCCCGGCGGCCGCGCCGCCCGGGGCCGCGGCGGCGCGTCAAGCCGCCCGTCGAGCCGCTCGGCCCCGGCCTCCACCAGCGCTCCGAGGAGCTCGCCCGGCTCGAGGCCGCGCTCTTCATGGCGCGGCAGCCGCTGTCGCCACGCCGCCTCGCCAAGCTGGCTCGGCTGCCCGACGGCACGAAGGCCCGCGCCCTGCTCAAGGAATTGCGCCGGCTGCAGGACGAGGCGGGGGCCGCCTTCAGAACCGAACAGATCGCCGGTGGTTTCCAGCTGCTCACCCGGCCGGCCCTGGGCCCGTGGGTTCGCCGGCTCCTCGCCAAGCCCTCCGAGAATCGGCTTTCGGCCGCGGCCCTGGAGACGCTCGCGATCGTGGCCTATCGGCAGCCGGTGACCCGCGCCGAGATCGAGGCGATCCGGGGCGTGGGGTGCGAGGACATGCTGCGGCAACTGTTAGAGCGGGATTTCGTCGCGATCGGCGGCCGCACCGAAGATCTTGGCCGCCCGCACGTGTACCAGACGACAAATCGGTTTCTCCAGGCCTTTGGGCTGGCCCGGATCGAAGACCTGCCACGGCTGGAATCGCCGAGCCCTTCCGGCGACGGCGGCCCCGCCGCGGCGGATGCCGGTCCGTCGGCCTGAAATTCAGACCACGGTGACCCTTGCACTTCTGGCATCGGGGCGACACACTTTTCAAACCCCGTACGAAATTCCGTCCCCACCGAGGAGCTTTTTCCGTGACGATCGTTGCGAATCCGCGAGGACATCAAGAC
>JAIXPT010000017.1 GCA_027486095.1 Planctomycetaceae bacterium
CTCGATCTGGCCATGAGCCCCGCGGCATTTCCGACCGGCACCAGGCTTTCGCTTGTAGGCTACTCGGGCAGTTGGAACGGCGGCCTGTTCCGCGTCGCAGGCAGCCCGCTCGCCGACGGGGCGACGTTTCTGGCGGGTGCGCAGCACTGGATGATCGACTACGACGGGCTCGCCGGCGGCACGAACTTTCCGGGGGATCAGCCGGCGGGGGGCAGTTTCGTGAACCTCGTGGCCGTGCCCGAGCCCTCCACTCTCGCCGGCCTGGTCATCACCGCGCTGATCGGCTCACTCGCATCCGGCGTGGGCGGGCGCCGGCGGCCCACGAGCGATTCCCGCAGTTGACTCCCGCGGGGTAGACTGCCGCCTTTCCTCCAGGAGCCTCACGCATGGCCAAGTCCACGAAGCCCGCCGGCATCACCGCTGAAATCGTTCCTGCTCACGTGATCGAGAAGGCACGAACCCTGCTGACGGGAGCCGAGAAAAAGTTTTTCCACTCCAGCTTCGGCGCTTCGCTCGCCAAGCACACGCAGGCCCAGGTGCAGGCCGCCGTGAAGCAGGCCCGCATCCTGCGAAACAAGTGGCGCGATCTCCTTGCCAGCCAGTCGCGCACCGCGAAGCGCGCGGGCCGGGCCACCGCGGCAGCCAACGTGCGCACGCGGGAGAAGCACGACCTGCTCGCCGACGTCGTGGCCCGGTTCGAGAAGCGGCTCGACGAACTGAAGGCGGCTGTTTCGTCCGCGGCGCATCCCGCGCCCGCAAAAACTGTCGCTGCCCCGCCAAAGAAGGCCGCCAAGCCCGCTCGCAAGCCCGCCGCTGCGAAGTCTGCGGCCGCCGCCTCGAAAAAAGCCTCGCGCCGCGTCACGGCCGGGCTCGCCGAGACCCCTGCCGCGCAGCTCGTGCAATTCGATCGCTCGAAGCAGCGTGCGGCCAAGACGGCCGCGAAGGCCAGTCGGATCGCGCGCGGCGGGCTGACGACGCAACGCCCCGGGCACACCGCCGCGAGCGGCCGCCGCGCCCAACGCCGCCGCGACATCCGCTCACGCGGGTAGGTG
Source organism: Planctomycetaceae bacterium (assembly GCA_027486095.1). Lineage (GTDB taxonomy): Bacteria > Planctomycetota > Planctomycetia > Pirellulales > UBA1268 > RGVT01. The sequence continues at coordinate 1,053 of JAIXPT010000017.1, forward strand.
TCGAGTCGCTGGTGCGAGACGGCACGGGGCGACCCCTGCCGTCTCGCCGGACGTTCGCCTTCGCCGGAAGCCCGAGCCGGATTGAGCGCGTTGAGGCCCAGGCCCGGAGGGCCGGGTTACCGCCAGCCGACGGACGTCTGGCCAAGGGAAGTTCGGCAGGATGCCGAGACTTCCCGTGAACACAGACAGGATGCCCGGATTGCGAACAGCCACGCGTATTCCCTTCGGCTCACGCCTCGGGCTTCCTCTGAGGAGGCAGGGACAACCCCGAGCCTCCTCAACTTGAGAACGGGAGGCTCGGGGTTACCCCTGCCGTTGAGACGGCGTAGCTGACCAGCGCAGGCAGGATGCCGGAGCGCAGGCAGGTCCGAGCGAGTGAAGCCCAGGATGGGCGCAGCGAGCGTCCGGCGAGACGGTACGGGACAACCCCGAGCCGGATTTCGCGCGTTGAGGCCCAGGCCCGGAGGGCCGGGTTACCGCCAGCCGACGGACGTCTGGCCAAGGGAAGTTGGGCAGGATGCCGAGACTTCCCGTGAACACAGACAGGCTGAAGCCCGTCCTACGTCAGGCACTACGGCTTGTTCTCGGTGCTGCGGAACTGCCACGGGGCGACGGGATTCGGCTGGGCCCACAGGCCGATCTGCTGGGCGCGGGCCTGTGACTGGAGTTGGGCGAGCGACTGGTCGTTGGAGTAGGCGGCGTAGTGCCAGGCGTTGCCAGTGGCCACCATTTCGCGGTTCACATCGCTGCCGTTGACGAGCACGTGGCCGATCCAGCGGCCGTAGCGATCTTTGCCGTCATCGACCACTTCCACGGTCTTGCCAAACACCATGCTGGCGAGCGCCTCGCGCGAGACCTTGCCGAAGTCTTGCCCGAGCTCCGGGGCGTCGATCTCGGCCAGCCGCACCTTCTGCTGCTGGTTGTTTTCGTCGAGGCAGGTGAGCGTGTCGCCGTCCTGAACGCCCACCACGCGCCACATGTGCGAATTGGCAGGGCGGCTCGAAAGAGGCGGCGCCTGCGGCATCGACACCATCGCCGCCGGAGCCGACGCGGCGGGGGCACCGAAAGCGGCCACAGGTGACGGCGCGGCGGGCTGCGTGATCGCCGCTGGCGCCGACGGCACCCACTGCGAGGGCGGCGGGGCCATCGGCTGCGGCTGCCACGGCGCAGGTGGCGGCGGCGCGGGCATCGCCGGCGTAGCTGGCAGCGGCGTGGCAGGTGGCGCGAGCGGCTGGCCGGTGAGCTGCGCCGCGTTTGGTGGATACTGATAAGGCGGCGGCTGGTAGCGGGCGACGGTTGGCGGCGGGAGCGTGTAGGCCGGCGGGCGAGCACCTTGCGCCTGATAGTTCCAGCCGTTGCCTCCGACCGGCTGCGCGGCGGCCTGGCGGCGATTCACAGGGGAGAGCATCGGCACCGGGGGCCCGATCGGATAGGTAAACGTGTACGTCGGCGCGTAATAGAGCGTGACGGGCCGGCCGTCGGGGCCGATCGATTGGTAGGGCACGGGCTGGGGCTGCCAGCCCTGCGGGATCGCCCCGCCTTGGATCACGTAGCCGGGCCACGGCGTCGCCTGGCCGACCGGCACATCGGCCGCCGGGCCCGAGCCGGCACCACTCGCAATCACCGCGCAGCACAGCGCGATCACACACCTGCGGCGCGAAACCATGCCACCCTCGAGACTTCCCTGCCGCACGCGCAGCGCCCTCCTGGCGAGACCTCGCGGATCATCCGTCCGGGTTGTATCGTGCATCTGGCCTTCGATCGATCGGAATTCCGGCGGTTTTGCGGCAAGCTGTGATTTCCTGGCCGGCATGCCTTGCCGCGTCCGGGCGATCTGGGTGAACTGTGCAGGCATGCGAATGCATCACACGCCGCGAAGCCGCGGGCCCGGGTTCTGGGCGCTGGCAATGGGCCTCACGCTGGCGGCGGCGGGTGCGGCGGCCGAGTCGCCGGCCGATCTGGCCAGGCGGGCGGGCCTGCAGATCTTCGCAGGCCGGCATCTCACGCTCCTCACCGACCGTCCGCGGCGCGCCGACGACGGCCTCGACGAGTTGCCAGGCGTGTTCGACCAGGCCTTCGCGACGTGGTGCCTGCATTACGGCCTCGACCCCGCCCAGCATGCCTCGTGGCGGGCGGTGGGCTGCCTGATGGTCGATCGGGAACGATTCCGCGCCGCGGGGTTGCTGCCGGCGGACGGCACGATTCCGGAGTTCGAGAACGGCTTCTGTGCGGCCGATTGCTTCTGGCTCATGGACCAGTCGAATCCCGACTATCGCCGCCATCTCCTGCTGCACGAAGGCGTGCATGCCTTCACGCTCACGCTCCGGGCCGCCGACGCGCCCCCGTGGTACACCGAAGGCATCGCCGAATATCTGGCCACACACCGCCTCGACCGCGACGGCGTTGCCGCACTTCGCTTCGTGCCGACACCGCTGCCGCGCCGCCGCGCCGACGCCGAGCAGCTCGGCCGCATCGAGCGGCTGCGGCAGCTCCATGACGCGGGCTCGGCCCCGAGCCTGGCCGCCGTGTTTGCGACCGCGCCGCAAGCCCATCGGGCACTTGGCGCCTATGCCGCCAGCTGGGCGGCTGTCGCCTTCCTCGCCGGGCACCCGGCCCACCGCGAGGCCTTCGCCGCCACCGAACGCCTGCCGCTCGATCGCGACTTCACGAGCCGGGTGCGCGCGGCCCCGGGCTGGGACGACAGGGCCGCCAGCCGCGACTTCGCCGCCTTCGTCGCCGATCTTGACTACGGCTACGACTTCGATCGCATGGCGATCGATTGGTCGCCGGGCGCGCCGCTCACCGCGCCGCGCACCGTGAGCGTCGCCGGCGATCGAGGCTGGCAAAACACCGGCGGCTCACTCGAGCAGGGCCAGCAGATCTCATTCACCGCCTCCGGCCGCATCACCGTAGGACAGGCTTCAGCCTATCGCCTCCAGTCCTCGCCCGATGGCATCACCCTGCGCTGGTATCGCGGCCGGCCTGTCGGCCGCCTGCTGATCGCCCAGTGGGTCGAGCCGGACGACGACCAGCAGCCTGGATTCCGGGTGCTTGCCGAGGGCGCCTCCGGCACCATCACGGCCGCCACCGCCGGCCCGCTCTTCGTGAAACTCAACGAAAGCCCCGGCGAACTCGCGGACCACGGCGGCGAGTTTACAGTCACACTCGCGCCGCCGTAGGGACGGAGCTCCAGCGCTGTCGAATGGAGGCCCGCATCCGACAGGCCTGGAGGCCTGTCGCTACGCGTGCACGGCGAACTCGCCGGCCGCGAGGCTCGGCAGGTTCGTGGATCCCATCAGCCAGAGATCGACCGCGCGGGCCGCCTCGCGGCCCTCGTGGATCGCCCACACCACGAGCGACTGGCCGCGCCGCAGATCGCCCGCCGCGAATACACCCTCCGTGCTCGTCATGTAGTCTGCGCCGGTCTTCACGTTGCCGCGCGGGTCGAGCTCGAGGCCGAGGTCGGCGATCGGGCCCTGCTTCTCCGGCCCCACGAATCCCATCGCGAGGAGCGCGAGCTGGCAGGGCCACTCCTCCTCCGTGCCGGCCAGCTCCTTGAACTTCTGCTGGCCCGTCGCCGGATCCTGATACCACTCGATCCGCACGGTCTTGAGGCCGCGGAGCCTGCCCGCCTCGTCGCCCAGAAACTGCTTCGTGAGGATGCCAAACTCGCGCCGGCAGCCCTCCTCGTGCGAGGAGCTCGTCCGCAGCATCTGCGTCCAGAGCGGCCATGGGCTCGATGCCGGCCGTTCGGTTCGCCGCGGATATTTCCCGAGATCGGGCGGCTGCGGGAGGAGTTCGAATTGCGTGAGGCTCGTCGCGCCGTGGCGATTGCTCGTGCCGGTGCAGTCGGAGCCGGTGTCGCCGCCGCCGATCACGATCACATGCTTGCCTTCCGCCGAGATCTGCCCGGGAACCTCATCGCCGGCACATTTCTTGTTTTGTTGCGGCAAAAACTCCATCGCGTAGTGCACGCCCGCGAGCTCGCGGCCCGGAATCGGCAGATCGCGGCCGAGCGTGGCGCCGCCGGTGAGCACGATCGCGTCGTAGTCGTCGCGCAGCGTCTGCGTGCTGACATCAGCACCCACGTTCACGCCGCAGCGAAACTCCACGCCTTCGGCCTCCATTTGCTCCACCCGCCGCCACACGCGCCACTTCTCGAGCTTGAAGTCGGGGATGCCATACATCAGGAGCCCGCCCGGCCGGTCCGACCGCTCGAACACCGTCACGAGATGGCCGGCCCGGTTGAGCTGCTGCGCGGCAGCCAAGCCCGCCGGACCGCTGCCGACGACGGCCACCCGCTTGCCCGTGCGCACGGCCGGCGCCTCGGGCGCGACCCAGCCCTCGTCCCACGCCCGGTCGGCGATCGTCATCTCGATCTGCTTGATCGCGACGGGATCCTCGTTGATGCCGAGCACGCAGGCCGCCTCGCAGGGCGCGGGGCAGACGCGGCCGGTGAACTCGGGAAAGTTGTTCGTGGCATGCAGCCGCTGGCTCGCCTCGTGCCACTGCTCGCGATACACGAGGTCGTTGAAGTCGGGAATGATGTTTCCCAGCGGGCAGCCGGTGTGGCAGAAGGGCACGCCGCAGTCCATGCAGCGGGC
>JAIXPT010000227.1 GCA_027486095.1 Planctomycetaceae bacterium
CTTCTTGGCAGCCTTCTTCTTCTTCTTCGCCATTGAATGGCTCCTTGCCACGAGCGCCCTGACACACACCACACACCCGATCCCCCGGGCGCTCTCGCGAAGGGATCAGGCGACGTTTCAAAAATGCTGTTTGTGAGACGTTGCGAAGCGTTCCACCAGTGCTATCGCAGCATCGCTGGCAGTGTTTTGAGTGATTGCGCCAAGAACTGTCAAGAGAAATTCGTGAAAAAATTTCGGAATTTTTGCGAACAGGTGCTCACCGCGCGGCTCGTGCCCACGCTTCGAGCATGGCGAATTGCTTGGCAAAATCCTGCTCCGCGACGCCAAGCGGGCTCTTGAAGAAGCAGGCGAGCCACTCGAGCACCCCGTAATCACCCGCTCGATGGCCGCGTTCCACGAGCCGCACGAGGTCGATCACCAGCGGCGCCGCCAGGATCGAGTCGCACCCCTGCCAGATGAATTGGAACGTCATCGGCGTGCCGAGGAAGCCGCGGAAGTGGACGTGGTCCCACGCCGTCTTCCAGTCGCCGAGGCTCTGGATGTATTCGATCGAGACATGCGTCTGCGGCGGATAGCCGAGGATCGCGGCGAGCAGGTGATCCTTGCTCCGCACCTTCGCGGCTTTGTTGCGCGGGTCGTCGAGTACCTTGCCGTCCATGTTGCCGAAGATGTTGTGCCCCACCCAGCTCATGACGTCGAGATTGCGGGCGGCGAACATCGGGGCCAACACGCTCTTGAGCAGCGTCTCGCCGGTCTTGCCGTCGCAGCCGGCATGGGCCGCTTTATGGTCGCGGGCCAGCTGGCGCAGGGCCTCGGGCGTAGCCCCGGTCGAGGGCGTGAAATTGACATACGAGGCCCCGGCTTCGATCGCCGCCACGGCATACAGGCTGCTCGCCGGCAGGGGGCAGCCCGCGGGGTCGTCGAGCCAGGGCTCGAGTTCCCGAAATTCCATCGGGATCGGGCGGGCGGCGGGCGGCTCCGTCGAGGCAAGATTCACGACCACGACGTGCCCGGCGCCGGTGTCGCGGGCGAACGCCTCGATGTCGCCGCGGATGCGCGCGATGGCCGCCCGCGGGGTCTCCGCGAGCGTGGCGAGAGCCGGGTCGGCGAGCTCGCAGATCTTGTCGCCCGCCGCGACGATGGTGCCCGGCCGCAGCCGCGATTCGACGGCCGTGAAGAAAGGCTCGGCGCCGGCGAGCAGCTCGGGATCGATCGCGCGGCTTTCCACCCACATGCGCCGCGCTTCGTCGCCGAGCCGGCCGGGCCGAATGTCATGGCCGCCGACCACGATATCGCCGCACGGCACGAGGTCGAGCCGCGTGAATGGATCGAGCTCCGTGACCAGGCCGGTGGAGGAGATCGCGCCGCGGGCGAGCGACGCGAGCCCCGTCATCACCGTCGTCGCCACGCCTCCTTTGGCGCCGATGATCCAAAGACCGAGCGAGGGGCGGGCCATAGGGCGCGACTTTCAGCGAGGTGAGACGCAGGAGCTCAGGAGCCCGGGCGGGTGGGAATCGATGCGAGCGGTGGTATCATAACTTGATGGCCATGGAAAACAGCTTGCACTTGGCGCGCCGCATGGCGGCGCTCGAACCCTCGGCGACGCTCGCCATGGCGGCCCGCGCGCAGGCGCTCGCAGCCGCCGGCATCGACGTCATCGATCTCTCGGTGGGCGAGCCCGATTTCCCGACCCCCGCCCATATCTGTGCCGCCGCCGAGGCGGCCATCCGTGCCGGCAAGACGAAATACACGCCGGCCGCCGGCATCCCCGACCTGCGCAAGGCCGTGGCGGCCGACTATCTGCGGCGGTCGGGGCTCACCGTCACGCCCGCCCAGGTGGTGGTGTCGAACGGCGCCAAGCACGCCCTCCACAACGTCTTCACCGCCCTCTTGAACGAGGGCGACGAGGTGGTGGTGCCGGCGCCTTACTGGGTGAGCTATGGCGAGCTCGTCAAGCTCTCGGGGGCCAAGCCCGTGTTGATCCCGACGCGAATCGAAGACGATTTCAAGCTGCGGCCGGAGGCGCTGCGGGCCGCCCTCACGCCCCGCACACGGATGCTCCTGCTCTGCTCGCCGAGCAATCCCACGGGCGTGGTCTATACGCCCGAGGAACTCGGCGGCCTCGCCGATGTCGCGATCGAGGCGAATCTCGCCGTGATCGCCGACGAGATCTACGACCAGCTCGTGTTCGATGGCCGCCACTCGCCATCGTTTCCCACGCTTCGGCCCGGCCTGGCCGACCGCACCGTGGTGGTGGCCGGCGTCAGCAAGACCTACTCGATGACCGGCTGGCGGATCGGGTGGACGATCTGCCCCGAGCCCTTGTCGAAGGCGATCGGCAACCTCCAGAGCCAGGAGACGAGCAACCCCTCGAGCGTGAGCCAGCACGCGGCCCTCGCGGCCCTCACCGGGCCGCAGGAGTGCGTGGCCGAGATGCGCCGCGCATTCGAGCGGCGCCGCGATCTCGTGGCCGGGCGGCTGGCGGCGATTCCCGGCGTGCGGCTGCCGGAGATCGGCGGCGCGTTCTATGCCTTCTTCGACATCACTCCGGCGCTCGCCCGTGGCACGCATGGCATCACCACGAGCGCGGCCTGGTGCGAAGGCCTGCTCGAAAAGGAACACGTGGCCCTCGTGGCGGGCAGTGCCTTCGGGGCCGAGGGGCACGTGCGGATGTCGTTCGCCGCGTCGGAAGAGAAGCTCGCGGCCGGCCTCGACCGGATCGCCCGGTTCCTCGGGGCGTGATCCGCTCGTGACGCCGCCGCCTGTGCCTCTTGCGATCGGCATCGTGCTCGCGGGTGGGGCGGCGCACAGGATGCAGCCCACCCCCGCCGTGGGTGCCGCCCGCGGCACGCCGCCGGTGCAGAAGGAATGGCTCGAGGTCGGCGGCCGCACGTTGCTCGCGCGGGTGGTCGATGCGGTGGCCAGGGCGACGAGTCGTACGATCGTGGTGGCCGCACCGGGCCGCCCGCTGCCGCCGCTCGCGCGGGCCGTCGAGATCGTGCACGATTCCGACCCGGGCGCCGGGCCGCTGGCCGCCTTGCTCGACGGCCTCCATGCGATCGGGCCGACCGCCGAGGAGCCCTTCGTGTTCGTGGCGTCGTGTGATCTGCCGCTGCTCGACTCGGCCGTGGTGCAGCTGCTGCTCGAGCGGGCGGCCGCGGCGAATGCCGACTGGACGGTGCCGGTGCTCGACGGGCATCCGCAGGTGCTCACGGCGGTGGTACGGCGCTCGCTCATCGGGCCGATCACCGCCTGGCTGGCTGCAGGCCGGCGCGATCCCCGCGGGCTCTTGAGCACGCTCCGCTGCTCCGACGGCTGCCGGATCTGCACGCTCGATGCGGCGGAGATCGCGGTGGTCGATCCCCGGCTCGCTTCGTTTCGCGACATCGACACGCCCGCGGCGTATGCGGAGATCGTCCGGCAACTGCCCTACGGGGCCCGGGGGGGCACGACCTATACTCCGCCCTCATGAAGGCGCGTTCTTTCCGACAGTCTGCCGGCGGCCGGCCGCGGCGCGGCGCGGTCTTCTCGCTCGCGGCGCTGGCCGTGCTCTTCGCGTGCGGCTGGCTGCTGCCGGGCGTGCTCGTGCTCACGAGCCTGCGCGACCGGCCGCTCGAGGCGGCGTTTGCCGGCATCGCCGGCAGCATCACGAGCCGCGCCGCCACCTGGAGCTGGCTCGGCGGGATCGAGTATCGCGACGTCGTGCTCGCTGACGAGGCGGGCCGGCCGGTGGTGGC
>JAIXPT010000294.1 GCA_027486095.1 Planctomycetaceae bacterium
ACAGCCTCACGGGACGTCCCGAATTATAAAAGTGGAGCGCGGGTTGCACAAAGACGAGTTGCCGCAGCCGGCGAAAGCACGGGCGGCACTCACCACAGCCCCACGATCATGTCGTAGGCCGCGTGCGTGCCGGCGGCGATGCCGAAGCCGCGCACGAGAAACAGCGTCGCAAAAAACCCGCCGGCGAGACCGCGAAACACGAAACTGTGGAGGTCGAACGTGTCGCCGAGCGGCCCCACATAGTGGGCGGCCGCGAACAGCACGCTCGTGATGCCGACGGCCCACGCGGCTGCCGCCAGCGGCGTCGCCCCCAGCCGGGCGATCACCCAGCCGACGGCCGGCAACAGCAGCAGCCGAAACAACACCTCTTCATAGAGGCCCGCCCCACAAAACCCGATGAACCGGGCGGCGAGCGCAGCCGCCCCGGCGCCCACGTCGAGGGGCCACAGCCGGCTCTGCAGCCGGGCGAGGCCCACGAGCACGGCCGCCAGAATCAGGCACTCCAGGCACATGCCCACGAGCACGGCCGGGCTGAATCGCCAGCGGTCGTGCTCCACGTGATGCCAGGCCAGGAGCCCCACGATCGTGAGCAGCGGCAGCAGAAAATACCCGCCGAACCCGAGGGCATCGAGCAGCTGCCGCAGCCACACGTCGGCGCCGTTGCGGGGCGATCCGCGGCCGAGCACGAGCACGCCGCCTTCGTAGGCCAAGACGAGCGGCAGCGTGAAGGCGAGGCTCGTGAGCGGCGTGCGCGAGAGCGCCCAATACGTGTCTGACGACGGGCAGGGCTCGAGCTCCGGGGCGGCGCCGCCCGGCTCGGCGGAGTCGCTCGAAAACACGTCGTGAAGTCCGTCAAGCCCCTGCGATGATCCCGCGGCGAAACCGTCTTCTTCGTCGAACGAAGGCGCTGGTGCTGGCATCGATGCGTCGCTCGTGGGCGGCGTGAGGCTGAGCGCGATCACGCCGGATGATGAGCGGCGCGCCCGAAAAACAAGTTGTTTTTGCCGATCCACCTCGGGCCTGGCAAGAGCCGCAGACGCGCGGCATGCCAGGGCATCATGGTCGCTCAGCGGGCCGGCCGCCATCGAAAAAATTTTTTTGCCGGCGCGTGGTCGGTTTTGCTCGCGGAATCACCGCGTCTCGCGCATGTGTCGGGCGGGTCGCGCCGCGCCGTCCTTGACAACCGACCCCCGTTCTCCAGAATGCCGCCAACGAGGGACGCGTGGCCGCCTGCTTCGAATCATACGGCCCGCTGCTCTCGCACTTGCCCAAAGAACACACCGCGATTTGAAAGTTGGGGGGCGACGACTTGAGGGATCGACAGTCGGCGACCTTGGTTGTGGCCTGGATGTCCCCCCCGCTTTCGAGTTGCAGCGTGGCGATTTGCCCGGCGGGGGTATCGATCGCCTAGAATCGGGCGTCACGGTGGGACCACACCCGGGCGACGTTCCATGGCACGATGCCTCATCGCGTGCGGTTCGAATCAAGGACGGCCGCGGCAGCACCTCGGCGACGCCCGCGATCTGCTCCGGTCGATGCCGGGCGTGACGCTCGTCGCGGCCAGCCGGGCACGGGAGACCCGCCCGGTCGGAGGTCCTCCCGACCAGGCGCCATTCATGAACGGGGCGTTTCTCGTCGAGACCGATCTCCTTCCGATCGACATGCTCGGGGTGCTGACGGCGATCGAAAATACGCTCCATCGCGAGCGATCGGAGCGCTGGGGCCCGCGCACGATCGATCTCGATCTGCTGCTCTACGACGACCTCGTGATCGACGAGCCCGGCCTGACGGTGCCGCATCCGCGCATGACCACGCGCCGCTTCGTCCTCGAACCCGCCGCCGAGATCGCCCCCGACCTCGTGCATCCGGTGGCCGGCTGCACTATCCGCGATCTGCTCGAGAATATTTCCAAAGCCGACCCTCACGTGGCCGTGGTCGGAGCCCCGGGCAGCGGCGCCGCCGACGTCGCGGCCGCCGTCGCCGGCTCGTGGCTCGATACGACGCTCCTCGATGCCCGGCAGCTGCTCACGGGCGAACCCTGCGTGCGGCCAAACGTTCTGATCCTGGTCGTCGCCGCGTCGGCCGTGCTCGCGCAACGCCTCGCCTGCGACGCTGGCCGCGCGCGGAACGATGCCGTAGTGGCGACGGCCGTGGCCGAAGCGCCGGCCAACACCACCTGCTCGGTGAGCGAGGCCGTGGCGCTGCAGGGGGCGCTTCGCCACCACCTGCTCGGGATCCCGTTGGCGGCACATTGGCGGCCGCGGGCCGTGGTGGTGGTCGAGGCCGACACACTCGAGCAGGCGATCGGCGAAGCGGTGGCGGCCGTCGAGGCGATGGCGTGATGCAGGCCGACATCGCCGCCGCGCACGCCATGCCGATGCGGCTCGAGACGGAGCCGGCGCGGATGACCGCCGCGGTGCTGGCTGCCCGGTCGCAGGGCCGGCGCGTGGGCTTCGTGCCCACGATGGGGGCGCTGCATGCCGGGCATGCGAGCCTCGTGGAGGCGGCGGCGAAAGCCTGCGACGATGTCGTGGTGTCGATCTTCGTGAACCCGACGCAATTCGCCCCGCACGAAGACTTCGCCCGCTACCCCCGGCCGCTCGCGGCCGACCTCGGCCTGCTCGAGCGGCTCGGGGTGCGGTGTGCGTTCACACCGCCCGTCGAGGCCGTCTATCCGCGGGGCCTGGCCGAGCGGATCGAGGTGGGCGGCCCGGCCGAGCCCTTCGAGGGTGTCGTGCGCCCGGGTCATTTCGCGGGCGTGGCGACGGTCGTGAAGCGTCTGTTCGAGATCGTGCCGGCCGACGCCGCGTTTTTCGGCGCCAAAGACTGGCAGCAAACGCTCGTCGTGAAGCGGATGGTCGCGGCCTGTGGCATCCCCATCGAAATCGTCGTCTGCCCGACCGTGCGCGAAGCCGACGGCCTGGCGATGAGCTCGCGCAACGCCTACCTCTCTCCCGCCGACCGGGCCCGGGCCGTCGCCCTGCCCGAAGGCCTCGCGGCCGCGGCCGCCTGCTGGGAGGCGGGAGCCGACGTGGCCGTGGCCGAGCAGGCGCTTCGTGAGGCGCTCGACGCGCGGGGGATCGCCTGCGACTACGCCGCCATCGTCGATCCCGAGTCGCTCGGGCCGCTGGCCGATCCACGGGGGCCGGCGGTCGCGGTCGTCGCCGGCCGGCTCGGCGCCACGCGGCTCATCGACAATCGCCCGTTGCCCGTCCGCCGCGTCGTCGATCGGGCCGCCGGCTGAGTCACTCGTCGGTCGATCATTCCCGAACATCGCATTCCCGAAAAATTACGTCGCCCGATGCTCTCCACGCTCTTTCACATTCCCACGCGGCTCACTCTGGGCGACTGGTCGCTGCCGCTCTTCGGCTGGGGGCTGGGGCTCGCCGTGTGGGCCGTCGTGAGCGCGGTGCTGGTCGCCCGTTCGCTCAGGCACCGCAGCTGGCGCGACACGGCGGCGGCGCTCGTGCTGCCGCTTGTGATCACGGGCGGCCTCGTGGGCTTCATCCTGCCCTTGCTCGACGACGGGCAAGGGATCCCCGTGCGCGGATATGGCGTGATGCTGCTCGCAGCCGCCACGGCCGGCACGTGGCTTTCGATCTGGCGCGGGCGGGCGCTCGGATTCGATGCCGACACGATCGTGGGCCTGGCCTTCGAGGTGTTTCTCTGGGGGCTCGTGGGGGCGCGGCTATTTTACGTGCTCGAATACCGGGAACAGTTTTTTCCGCCGGGCCGGAGCCTGGTGGCGGCGCTGCCCGACGTGCTCAACCTCGCCGCCGGCGGGCTCGTGGTGTTTGGTTCGCTGCCCACCGCCGCCCTCGCCGCCTGGCGCTATGCCGCGCGGCGTGGGCTGCCGATCCTCGCGCTCGCCGATTGCATCGCGCCCGGCATGCTCGTCGGCCTGGCGCTGGGGCGGCTGGGGTGCCTCTTGAACGGCTGCTGCTATGGCGGGCCCTGCGACCTGCCCTGGGCGCTGCAATTTCCCGCACAGAGCCCTCCCTGGCTCGATCAGGCGGCGCGGGGGCTTCTTCCTGCCGGGGCGGCGTGGAGCCTCCCCATCCACCCGGCGCAGCTCTACGCGGCGCTCGACGCCGCCCTGTTGGCAGGGGTGGCGATGGCGTTCACCCCGCTCGCCCGGCGGCCGGGCGAGGTGTTCGCGCTCGTGCTCACGCTGCACCCGATCTCGCGGCTCCTGCTGGAGGCGATCCGCATCGACGAGCCGCCCGTTTTTGGGACGGGCCTCTCGATTTCCCAGGTGGTGTCGATCGTGCTGCTCGCGCTCGCGCTGGCGCTCTGGTGGTGGCTCTCGCGGCAGCCCGTCGGGCCGGTACACTCGTCGCTGGCAACGCCTCCCTAGCCCCCTGCCCTGCCCGCCCGAGGAGACCGTCCGTGACAGCCCCCGAACCCCGGCCACCAGCCGGCAGCAATCAGCCCGAAACACGGGTTTTTCCCGCGGGCTCCGTCACGATCCGCTGCCGGCTCGACGGCCCGCTCGTGGTCGAATTGCCGCCAGATGCCGAAGCCGCGGGGATATTTTTACGGGTTACCGACCATCTCGGCGGCGAATATCCCGTCGCACCCGGCAAAAGGGCCGTGGCCCTCTGCCGCTGCGGCGAGACAAAAACCCGCCCCTTTTGCGACGGCACCCACAAAACGTGCGGGTTCCAGGCCGCCGAAACGGCCCGGAAGCCCGAGGCGTGAGCCGAAGGGATGCCCCATCCCCGGAAGCCCGAGGCGTGAGCCGCAGCGGTGCCCCGCGTAGCGACAGGCCTCCAGGCCTGTCGAATGCGACCCGGACTCGACAGAGCTGGAGCTCCGTCGCCACAGGAAGCCCGAGGCGTGAGCCGAAGGGATGGCCGCGGTGGGCGCCTGCAGCGGCCTGTTATGGCGATTGGGGGAAGCCTTTCGGGGGCGGAAAGTCTTTCTACAAAAACACTTAGGACATGCCAGCCGACTTGAAATCGGCCCCCGTGCCCGGAGCCGATATGGACTGGCCCCACAATCCCCTGTACGGTTCAAGGGTTCGCAGCCAGGAAACCCGCTCAGTCCGGGCCTTTACGGCATGAAGTCGCCCCACAGACCCAATTTCTATCAGCGGTACAGCGTGGGGATCATGGCGATCCTCGTGTTCCTGCTGCCGATGGTGGTCGTGGGGGCGATCAAGGCCAAGGGCAACAACCGCAACGACGTCAAAGGCTGGCTGCCCCTCGAATATCCCGAAACTCAGGTCTATCGGTTTTTCCGCCGTAGCTTCCAGGGCGAAGAGTTCATCCTCCTCTCCTGGGACGGCTGCACGATGACCGACCCGCGGCTCGAGCTGTTGGCCCAGAAGCTCCTGCCGCCCCCCGAGGAAGCCGCCCGAATCGAGCGGCCCCTCTACTTCAAGACCGCCCAAACCGGGCCCCGGGCCGTGGCCCGGATGACGTCCGAGCCGCTCAACCTCGACCGCGAGACGGCCATCGCCCGGCTCACCGGAGCCCTGATCGGCCCCCCGCCGGCCGGCGTCGAGGCCGGCGCCGCGGGCGACGATCTCGACCAACGCCAGACCTGCCTCGTGCTCACGCTCGCCGACACCGCCCGGGCGAACCTGCACGGCACGATCGACATGATCAAGAAGATCGCCCGGGAGGAATGCGGCATCCCCGAGGATTCGCTCCACATGGGCGGCCCCCCGGTAGACAACGTCTCGATCGACAAGGCCGGGCAGACGAGCGTCACGATCCTGTTCGGGCTCTCGCTCGTGGTCGGATTCTTCGTGAGCTGGTGGAGCCTCAAGAGCAAGGCGCTCGTGGGCATGGTGATCGCCTCCGGCGTCTACAGCATGTTCGCCAGCCTCGCCGTCGTGTGGTATTCGGGCTACCCCGTCGATGCGATCCTGCTCACCATGCCGTCGCTCGTGTACGTGGCGACGACGAGCGGTGCGATCCACCTCGCCAACTACTATCGCGACCAGCTGGCCGAGACGGGCGTGCAGGAAGGCGCCGCAGGCCACGCCGTGAAGCACGCATTGCTGCCCCTCTCGCTCGCCACCGGCACCACGGCAGTGGGCCTGGCGACGCTCGCCGTCAGCGACCTCGTGCCGATCCGGATGTTCGGCATCTTCTCGGCGGTCGGCGTGGCGGTGAGCTTCCTGATCCTCGTGTTTTTCATGCCGGCCGCCCTCGAGCTGTTTCCTCCCAAGCTCAAGCTCGGCAAGCTCGCCGACGACGAGGGCCGGGCCGACTGGCAGCCGGTCGAGGAGAGCCGGTGGTGGAGCGTGGGCGAGTGGATCACCCGCCATCACGCGTTCGTGGCGACCGCCTGCCTGCTCGTGATGGCTGCCGTGGGCTACGGCATGACGCAGGTGGAGAGCAGTGTGCAGCTGATGCGGCTCTTTTCACCGAAGGCCCGCATCCGTGAGGACTATCGCTGGCTCGAGGCCAAGCTCGGGCCGCTGGTGCCGATGGAGATTCTCGTGCGCTGCGACCAAAAGTCGTGCGACCTCAACTTTTTGGAACGGATGGAGCTCGTAGGGCGGATCCAGCGCGAGATCGGCGTGCTCGACGAGGTGGGGAGCTCACTTTCGACGGTGACCTTCGGCCGCAGCCTCGACGCGGGCGACGGCGGCGAGGGGATGGGCGGGGCCGCGGCCCGCGCCTTCGGCCTCGGCGCCCGCACGAAGCGCAGCGTGCTCAACCGCCGCCTCGTGGCCCATCGACAGGATTTTCTCGACGGCGATTATCTCCGCGACGCCAAGCATCCCGACGGCCGCGAGGAGGAACTGTGGCGGATCAGTGCCCGCGTGAGCGCGACGAAGGAGGTCGATTACGCCCTCTTCCGCCGTGATCTGCAGGCCAAGATCGACCCGATCATCGCCGGCCTCGAGAAGGACGGCGTCACGGGAATCAAGGTCGAATACACCGGCCTCGTGCCTTTGGTCTACAAGGCCCAGCACTCGCTCCTCGACGGCCTGATCGCCGGCTTCATCACCGACTTCGCGATCATCGTGGCAGTCATGGTGGTGCTCTGCCGGGCCGCCTCGGCCGGGCTCGTGCTCCTCTTGCCCGCGGCCTTTCCGGCGGTGATGGTGTTCGGGGGCATGGGCTGGGGCAACGCCCTGCTCAA
This sequence comes from Planctomycetaceae bacterium, assembly GCA_027486095.1. Classification (GTDB taxonomy): domain Bacteria; phylum Planctomycetota; class Planctomycetia; order Pirellulales; family UBA1268; genus RGVT01. The sequence goes on from JAIXPT010000294.1 coordinate 7,105, forward strand.
GTCGCTCGGCACGGGCAACATGCTCATCGACATCGGCACCGTGATGGCCCCGAGCGTGGCCCTCGGCGTGACGGTGGACGACGTCGTGCACTTCATGCTCTGGTTTCGCCGCGGCATCGCCGAAGGGATGGATCGCAAGCAGGCGGTGATGCTCGCCTACAAGGGGTGCGCCCGCGCGATGTATCAGAGCTGGGGCGTGATCGGCATCGGGCTCTCGGTGTTCGCCCTCTCGCCCTTCGGGCCGACGCAGCGCTTCGGCCACATGATGCTCTCGATGCTCACCGTCGCACTCGTGGGCAACCTCGTGCTCATGCCCGCGCTGCTTTCCGGCCCGCTCGGCGCCGTGTTCGGCTGGAGCGTGCTGCGGGTCGAACGCAAGAAAGCCCTCCGCGAGGGCCGCCGCAAGGTGAAGGCCGATCCGGGCAGCGATTCGCTCCCCGCGCCGCATGTGCTGCCGGGGCCGGCGAAACAGGTCGTGCATGCCTGACACGGTGCCGCCCCACGACACCGGCGAGGGACTGCCGACCGCGACGATCGTCCTCAAGCCCAAACGGGCCCGGCCATTTTTCGGCCGCCATCCGTGGGTGCTCGATTCGGCCGTGCTGCGCGTCGATGGCGATCCCGCCGACGGCGCCGTGGTCGATCTGGCCACGCACGACGGGCAGTTCGTGGGCCGCGGCCTGTGGAATGCCGCGAGCCGGCTGCGCGTGCGGCTCTACGCCTTCGACGCCGCCACGAAGCTCGACGCCGCCTTCTGGCGGGGGCGGATCGAGGCGGCGGTGGGCCTGCGGCGCACGCTCGGGCTCGACGACCGCACCGGCGCCGCGCGGCTCGTGAACAGCGAGGGGGACGACCTCTCGGGGCTGATCATCGACCGCTACGGCGAGTACCTCGCGGTGCAGGTGACGGCCCTCGCGATGGCCGGCCGGCTCGACACGATCTGCGACACCCTCCAGGCGATCCTCGCCCCCAAGGGCATCCTGCTCCGCGGAGCCGACCGCGGCCTCGCGAAGCTCGAGGGCCTGCACCTCGCCGACCGGCTCGTGCGCGGCACCGCCCCGACTGGCCCGATCTTCATCCACGAGCACGGCCTGCGCTTCGGCATCGATCTCACCGAGGGCCAGAAGACCGGCACCTACCTCGACCAGCGCGACAATCGCCACGCGGCCGCCCGCTACGCCCAGGGCCGGCGCGTGCTCGACATGTTCTGCTACGCGGGCGGGTTTGCGGTGGCCTGCGCTGTCGCCGGCCGGGCCGCGAGCGTGCTCGCCGTCGATTCAAGCGCGAAGGCAGCGGCCCTCGCCAAGGCCAACGCCGACTTGAACGGCGCCGCCAACGTGGCGGTGGAGACGGCCGACGCCTTCGAAAAGCTCGATGCACTCCTCGCCGCCGGCGAGAAGTTCGGGATGGTGGTGCTCGACCCGCCAAAGTTCTCCCGCAGCCGCGCCTCGCTCGACGACGCCCTGCGGGCCTACCATCGGATCAACCGCGTCGCCCTCGGCCTGCTCGAGCCGGGCGGCATCCTCGTCACCTGCTCCTGCTCGGGATCGGTGTCGCGTGACGACTTCCTGCAGATGCTCGCCGGCGTGGCTCAGCGGGCCCGCCGGCCGATCCAGCTCCTCGAATGCCGCGGCGCGGCCCCCGACCACCCGGTGAGCGCGAGCTGCCTCGAGGGCGAATACCTCAAGTGCGTGATCGCCCGCGTGCCGTGACGCGGAACTGACGACAGGCCGGCTGTCGAGCCAAGCAATGCCTCCACCATCACGGAGGGCAATCACTTGTCTCAACTCGCCCAATCCGGCTTCGGGGGAGCGGCAACTGCCTTTCCGCGAAACATCGGCATCCTGCCGATTTTCGCTGATGGCTCCTCACTCAGGCCGCGGCGGACAAAAGTTCGGGAAGCGTTCGCCGACTCCCCCGAATCCTCCCTTTCCCTTTGAGGAGGCTCGGGGTTACCCCTGCCGTTGAGACGGCGTATGTGACCAGCGAAGCCATGGATGGCGCAGCGCAGGCACATCCGAGTGAGCCGGAGCCTGGAGGGCGAAGGCGAACGTCCGGCGA
>JAIXPT010000397.1 GCA_027486095.1 Planctomycetaceae bacterium
AACAGCGAAATCTGCACCTGCCAGGCGACGGGCTTCGTGCCGGCGCCGCCGGCCATGAAGTAGCTCGCGAGGCCGCCGACGATGAGCCCGCCCGGCCAGCCGGCGTGGAGGATGTTGAGATAGTGCGTCTTGTTCTTGGGAAACAGCGTCGCCACGAGCGGATTGACGACCGCCTCGGCGATGCCGTTGCCGATCGCGAACAGAAACATGCCCCAGAACAGACACTGGAACGCGAGCGGCTTGCCGCCGGCGGCGAACGCGGCGCCCGTCGCCAACGTGAGGCCGGCGGAGACGAGGTGCATCACGAAGGCTGCGAACATCAGCGGCCCGAAGCCGATGCGGTCGGCGATCAGGCTGGAGAGCAGGATGATGATCCCGAAGCCGGTGAGGCCGCCGCCGGTGATCGCCCCGAGCTCGGTCTGCGTGAAGCCATACTGCTCCGCCCATTGGCCGAGGATGCCCGCGCGGATCGAAAACCCGACGCCCGCCGCGAGGATCGCCATGAATCCCGCCCACAGGAGCCGCTGGGCGTTGGGGGCATGGCCGTTCGTGGCGGCGCTCGTGTGGGTCGCGTGCATGCGTGTGGTCCCCTGGGGAGAAAGCCGAGAGTGCGAACTATAGCAAGCGGCGCAGGCGGCGGGAACGGCATGAATGGCGGGAATTCGGCAGACGGGGAGAGGGGCCGCGCCGATTGACGGGCTCCGTGGGTGCAACCTATTGTCCCGCCCCCTGCGCCCGCCCTCTTCCGGCACCACCCGTGAACTCGCTCGCCGATACGCTCTGGACGCTCGTGCGCTGGGCCGTGCCCGTGACGGTGGCCGGCGTGGTCGCCGCCGGCGCCATCGGCTCGAGCCGCATCGGCGAGGAGGTGCGTGGGCGCGTGCAAGCCCGGCTCGCGGCGCAGTTTCCCACGCTCACCGTGCAGGTGCAGGGGGCGAGCCTCGTGGAGGGGGAGGGAATCGTGGTGCGCGGCGTGTCGCTCACCGATCCGAAGATGCCGCAGCAATGGCGGCAGGTGGTGTGGGTCGATGAGATCCGCCTGGCCTGCACCACGAGCCTCACGGAGCTTGCGGCCGGGCCGCCGCGCATCGCCGCCGTGCGGCTGCGCCGCCCTGTCATACACGCGGTGCGTCAGGCCGACGGCATCTGGAACCTCCAGAAGCTGTTCGGAAAAGCGCCGGCTGGCGAGCTCGTGCCGGTGTCGGTGGAAGATGCGACGCTGCTCGTGGACGACCCGGGCCGGCAGCTGCGGTCTACCTTGCGGCAGGTGAGCGTCGATGTGCAGCCCGATGGCCAAACGCCCGGCAGTGCGGTGGTGCGCGGCAGCGCCTCGGGCGATCGTTTCGAACGCCTCTCCTTGCAAGGACGGGTGACGCCGCACAGCGGGCAGTTCGAGATCCAGGGGCATGTCGAGGCGCTCGACGTCTCGAATCGGCTGTTCGCGTTTCTGGCCGTCGCCGACGACAGGCTCGCGGCCAGCGATGTGCAAGACTGGCTCGCCGGCCTTCGGGGCCGAGGCCATGTGCAGTGGCAGGCCGTGGGCTCGGTGCGGGCCCCGGCGGAGATCGCTTTCACGGCGGCCGGGTCGCTCGAATCGGGACGCTTCGAGCACCGCTCGCTGCCGTTCGCCCTCAGCGACCTCGCGGCGACGTTTCGGGCGGATCGCAGCGGGATCGAGATCGATCGCTTCGAGGCCCATTCCGGCTCGACGCTCGTCCGCGGCAGCGGGCGACTGGCCGGCTGGCAGAGCGCCGCTGATTTCGACGCCACCGTCGAGGCCGAGCGGCTCACCGTCAGCAGGCAATGGGAGGCCCACCTGCCGGAGCGGTTCGCCGCGCAGTGGCGCAAGGTGTTGCCGGCGGGCGAGATCGACGTGGTCGCGACGGTGCGCCGCCGCGCCGGCCGCATCGACCCCACCTTCTCGGTGCGCTGCCGCAACGCCTCGCTCACCTACTACCGCTTTCCCTATCGCCTCGACCGGACGGTGGGCACCGTCGTGCTCCAGGGCGACCAGCTCTCGATCCATCTCACGGGCCAGGCCGGTGGGCATCCCGTGCAGGTGCAGGGGGGCTTCCGCACCGGCGCCGATGGCATGCCCGGCTTCCTCGAGGTGCGCGGCGACGGCATGCGGATCGACGATGGGCTCCTGGCGGCACTTCCGCCGCGGAGCGCCGCCATCGTGAAATCACTGCACGCGCAGGGCACGTTCGACTTCGCCTTCCGGCACGACCGCGGCCCGCAGATCACCGGCGGCCATGCCAACACCCTGGGCATCCGCCTCGTGCAGTGCAGCATGTCGTATGCCGGGTTTCCGTATCCGCTCTCCAACGTCTCGGGCACCGTGCGCATGGATCGCGGCCATTGGACGATCAAAGACGTGGTGGGATCGAACGACACCGGCATCGTTCGCTGCAACGGCTCGCTCGTGCCCAAGGCCGACGACGACGGCGATCTGACGCTCGAGCTCGCCGGCAGCGGCGTCGTGCTCGACCGCGAACTGCGCGACGCGCTGCCGCGCACGATGGTGCGAATCTGGGACGACATCGATCCCCGCGGCAGCGCCGAATTCACCGCCACGGTCCACCACCGGGTGAAAGCCCGCAAGACCGACGTGACCCTCGAGGCGACGCCGCAAGGCGACACCGTCTCCATCGAGCCGGCCTGGTTTCCCTATCGGCTCGAGCAGCTGCGCGGACGGCTCACGTGGCGCGACGGCCTGCTCAGGTTCACCGGGGTGCGGGGCGTGCACGATCGCACGACCGTCGCCACCGACGGCGTCTGCCGATTCGGTGCCGATGGCGGCTGGCATGTGTCGTTCGAGCGGCTGGCGGCCGACCGGTTTCGGGCCGACCACGAGGTGCTGCGGGCGCTCCCCGCCGGCCTGCAGCGGGCGTTGGCGTCGGTCTGCCCGCGCGGCCTGCTCTCGCTCTCCGGCAGCCTCGACATCTTCACCACGCAGCCGCCCGGCGATCCTGCGCAGCCCCGCCCGCTCGACGCCCCTTCGCCGGCCGCGGCCTGGGACTTGCACCTCGACATGGAGCAGGGCTCGCTCGACGTCGGCGTGGCCCTCGAACACGTGCACGGGGGCGTGCATCTGGTGGGGAAGACCGACGGCCGCACGTGGCAGGCCGACGGCCAGATCGCGCTCGATAGCGCGATCTGGCGCGGCGTGCAGCTGACGGCCGTCGAGGGGCCGCTCGCCATGGACGAAGCGGGCGTGCGGTTTGGGCTGCCGGCCGGCGCCAAGGGTGGCCAGCCGCGGCGACTCGCGGCCCGCGTGGCCGGCGGCAGCGTGTTCGTCGATGGCAGTGTCGCCGCCGGTGAGGCAGGCACATTTTCCGTGGCTGCATCCCTCGGTGATGCCGAGCTCGAACGCCTGACCGCCGATTCAATGGCGTCGCTCTCCGGCGCGGCCACGGCAGAGCGATACCGCGGCAAGGTGTTCGGGGCGATCGAGGTTAGCGGCTCGCGCGCCGGCATGCACTCGCTCGCCGGCCGCGGTCAGCTGCGGCTGCGCGATGCCGACATCTACGAGCTGCCGGTGGTGGTGGCGATGTTCAAGGTGCTGCGGGTGAAGGTGCCCGATCGCAAAGCCTTCAGCTCGAGCCTCGTGGACTTCCGGATCGAGGGCCCCCACGC
>JAIXPT010000130.1 GCA_027486095.1 Planctomycetaceae bacterium
CCACCTTCGAAATCGATGCCGTCGCGGACGTCGAGCAGCTGTGCTCCCGACTTCTCGAGCTCGAGCACCTCGGCGAGCGACAAGGGCTTGAGGGTCTTCTCCATCGCCGTATCCAGCGATGCCCGCTCCTGGCGGTTCAAGATCGCGTCGTGCACGAAGTAGTCGGGCGCCTCGGGCTGATCGGCCGTGACGATCGTCTTGAACGCCTCTCGGCTCATCGGCTGGAGGGCGTAGTTGAACTTCTTCTGCTCGCCGATCGTGGAGACCGTCTCCTTCGACAGGGTCTTGCCACACATGCTGCCCGCCCCGTGGGCCGGATACACGAGCGTGGCGTCGGGCAGCTTCACGAGCTTGTGCGTGATGCTGTCGTAGAGCATGTCGGCCAGCTCGTCGGCCGTCACGCCGACGCTCGCCAGGAGGTCGGGCCGGCCCACGTCGCCGATGAAGAGCGTGTCGCCGGTGAGCACGGCCAGCGGCTCGGTGCGACCCTTCGCCAGGTCATACACGAGGATCGAGATGCCCTCGGGCGTGTGGCCCGGCGTCTCCATGATCTCGAGCTTCACGTCGCCGAACTCGATCACGTCGCCATCCTGCATTTTCACGCAGGAAAACTCCGCCTCCGCCCTCCGGCCGAGGTGGATCGTCGCCCCGGCCTGGTCGCGCAGTTCGATGTGGCCGGCGATGAAGTCGGCGTGGAAGTGCGTGAGAAAGACGTGCTTGATCGTGTATCCGCCGGCCCGGGCGTCGGCAAGATAGTGGTTGATATCGCGCTGGGGATCGACCACCGCGGCCGTCTTCGTCTTTTCGTCGGTGATCATGTACGACGCGTGCGACAGGCATGCGAGGTAATACTGCTGGATCTTCATGGAATTGTCTCCGTTGATGATGGGCATCAGCGCGAGCAAGTGGTGGCCGTGCGACAGGCCCCGCCCGACGACTGGTTCCACGGCATCCGGGCGATCAGCATCGCCATGCCGCAGGTATCGGTGATCCCGGCGAATACGAGGCCAGAGCCCACGAAGCCGGCGAGGCCCGCGCCGATCGCCTGCCAATTCACCGGCGCCTCGGGGCCGAAGGCGGCCAGTGCCGCCCCGATGGCGACGAGCGCTCCGGCGGCGATCCGCACCTGCCGTTCGAGCGACATCACCTTGCGGCCGCGGACGACCGGCACGCCGGCGGCCTCGCACGCCACCGTGCCCCCATCGACGCTGACCACGTCCTCGACACCTGCGGCTTGCAGCTTCTCGCAGGCCTTCTGGCTGCGGGTGCCCGACTTGCAGACGAAGTACACCGGCCCGTCGCCTGCGACCGCCTTCACGGCCTGCGGCTCGAGGCGGTCGAGCGGAATATTGTGGGCGAAATCAACATGTACCTCGCCGAACTCGGCGGGCGTGCGCACATCGATGAGCGTGACCGGCTCGCCCTTGCGGCGAAGATCGGCAAGCGCTGTCGGGGAAATCGTGGCGACCATGAGCGAATCCTCCAGAGTGGGTTTTGGGAATCGTGCGGTCCTTCAGCAATCGTATCGTCGTATCGTGAATAATCGATATATTTTGGATGCCATGTCGGGGAATGGCAGAGGGATGTTCCTCAGCCGGAAACAACCGTTCGCAATGACTTTGGGCCGCCGAAGCGGGCCTCGACGCAGGCCATGATGCTGGCGAGATGGGGTTGGGCGATCTTGTAGTAGACACGCCGTCCATCCTTCTCCATGTGGAGAAAGCCACAACGCTGCATGAGCCGCAGATGCTCCGAGGCCATGTGGCTCGGAATCGCACAGGCCTCTGCCAACTCACCCACGGTGTAGCGGCCGCCGAGCAGCATCTGCACGATGCGGAGCCGGTGGGGGTGGGCGAGGGTCTTCAGGCATTCGGCCGCCTGCCCCAGGGCCTCCAGGCTCGTGAGCTTCGGCAGACGGGAGGCTCTGCGGGTGGCGACTGCCATCACAATGCGTCCAGCGGGGCGGTGGAAAAACCTGGGTAGAACGACGCTCCTGCCACAATCATATCGGTATATTACGATATGTCCATAAGTATTTTTCTCGCTCTGGCGGGCGGTGCATCACGCGAGCGGTTTGACGCTCGATCATCCCCACTGTGATAAGAGTCGTGCCGGCCCACCCGCTCGAAAGAACCCGCCATGGATGCCCTTGGCCGCGTGCTCGTGATCGACGATGAAGACAGTGCCCGCCGGGCCGTGGCGGCGGGGCTGCGCGAGGCCGGATTCGACACCCTCGAAGCGGCCGACGGCAGCACCGGGCTCGCCCAGGCACGTTCCGCCGGCGTCGGGCTCGTGGTGCTCGACCTCATGCTCCCGGGCCTCCCGGGTGAACAGCTGCTCCGCGAGCTTCGCCGCACGAGCGCCGTACCGGTGATCATCGTCTCGGCGAAACGGGAGGAAGACGATCGCATCGCAGCCCTCGATCTCGGTGCCGACGACTATCTCGTGAAGCCCTTCACGCTGCGGGAGCTGCTCGCCCGCGTTCGCGCCGTGCTGCGCCGCAGCGAGTCCGACGCCGCGCCGGTCCTCACCATCGGCCAGATCACGATCGATGGCCCGGCCCGGATCGCGATGCGGGCCGGGGAGCGCGTGCCCCTCACCGCCCAGGAGTTCGCCGTGCTCGACTGCCTCGTGCGCCACCGGGGCCGAATCGTGACCCGCGCCATGCTCGACACGGCGATCCATCCCGGCGAATCACCGCCGCCACCCGAACTCGTGAGCAATATCATCGACGTGCTCGTGCTGCGGCTCCGGAAAAAACTCGGTCATGATCTGATTACGACCCGCCGGGGCCAAGGATTCATCGTCGATGGCTAATCGTCCACCATCACTGCGCCGCAGGTTCGCCCTCTGGCTCGGCCTCGTCATCGTGCTCGGGGCGGTGGCCCTGCGGCTGTCGCACTATCGCACGACCATCGCCACGCTCGCCCGCGATCTCGACGTCCAGCTCTGGTCGCGACTGGCCGCGGTCAAGGCCCAAGAACGGTTTGCCCCCGACACGCTCCTCGATCCGCACGTGCGCACCGCAGGCTTTTTTTTGGGGGATCTGCCCGGCGATGCCTGCGGGGCGGTGCCCCGCGTGCTCGGGCTCGCCCTGCCCTGGCTCGAGCCGCCGAATTCCACGACGATCGCCTGGTTTGCCGGCGTGTGGAAGGCCGACGGCACGCCCCTCGACAACCTCGATTTACCCGCCGACATCCGCTTCGATCCCGCCTGGTCGCAGCAGCGCGACACGCTCTGGACGACCCCGGCCGGCACCTACCGCCTCGCCGCGACTGCCGGCGCCCACGACACGCTGCTCGTGGCGGGCATGCCGCTCGCGGGCCTCGTGGCCGCGGAGCGCCGCGTGGCCTGGCATCAGGTCGTGACGTTCGCGGTGTGGGTCCCGCTGGTGATCGGCACGGCCTGGTATCTCCTCTCGCGCGGGCTCGCTCCCGCAGCCCGGCTCGCCGCGATCGCGGGCCGGATTCGCGCGGGGCACTTCGACGAACGGATCGACGTGCAGCACACCGACACCGAATTTCGGGAAGCTGCCGCGGCGCTGAATGCGATGCTCGACCGTCTGGAGACGATCCGCGTGTCGCAATCACGGTTCAATGCCGATGTCGCCCATCAGTTGCTGAACCCCGTGCATGCCATCCTCTTGGAGACGGATGCTCCCGGCCGCGATGACCACCACGATTCGCGGCTCCGCCGCATCGGTGGGCTCGCGCACAGGATCGAGTCGCTCTGTGAGACGCTTCTCACCTACTCACGCTCGGCGGCGCTCGACGAAGCCCGCCTGCGGGCGGTCGATCTGGAGCCGATCCTCGCCGCGGCGCTCGATCGCACGCTCGCGCAGGCCGCGGAACGCGGAGTGACGCTCGTGCCCCCGGCGGCTGGGGCCATCGTCAAAGGAGATGCGGGGCTGCTCGAGGAGGCCTTCGTGAATCTGCTCGGCAACGCCGTGGACCACAGCCCCGCCGGCAGCCGCGTGGCTGTGACGATCACGCTCGACGACAAGGCCTGTCGCGTGGCCATCATCGACCACGGCCCGGGCGTGGCGAGCGCTGAACTGCCAAACCTCTTCTCGCGGTTTCACAGCGGCCGGCCTGAGGGCGGGCATGGCATCGGCCTGGCTCTGGCCCGTGTCATCGCCCGGAGTCACGGCGGCGACATCACGCATGCCCCCACGCCCGGCGGCGGGGCGACGTTCATCCTCGAGCTTCCTCGATTCGGTACGGCCCCGGCTGCGTGTATGAAGGCAGTCTGAAGCTTTCATGAAGCCTGGATGAATTCCAGCGGCGCTGCACCGCGGAGGCCCGCACCGCCTCACGGCACCGAGCGTATGCGGGGGTGGCGTCCAGCAAGCCCTCCACCCTGTGCACCATCCGAGGTGATCCGATGACTCCCGCCGACCTCGTCCGCTCCGTGCTCGAGTTCACCCAGTCGCGGCAGCTGCGCCGCCGTGCGGCCCGCCACCTCGCCCGCACAATCGGGCGTGATCCGCACCGATTCATACCCGAAGCTCTCGAGCCACGGGCGATGATGACGGCGACGATCGGCGACCTGGCCGGGCCCACGTCGGCTACGACGGCGGCCGCCGTCGCGACCGTCGTCACTCCCCGCACGTTCACCATCACCTGGGCCTGGAACGAGAATCGCACGATCACCGACTTCAATCCCGCCGCCGACAAGCTCGCGCTCGACTGGTTCTCAGGTAGCGAGCTGCGGCTCACCGAGCAGAACGGCAGCACCGTGCTCGCGATCCCGGCGATGCAACAGTCGTATCGCCTGGCCGGAGTGCCCCTCTCTCGGCTCACCACGGCCAATTTCACCTGCAAGGATCCGACCGCCACGACCTACCTTGGCGGCGTGATCGCCGCAGCGCGGACAGTGACCCCCACGCCTGCCCCCACGCCTGCCCCCACGCCGGCGCCTGCCCCCGCGCCCGTTCCCGCGCCCGCCGCCAACGTGCAGTTCAAGGTCACGTCGGACTGGGGCTCCGGGTTCAACGGCGATGTCACCGTGAAAAACATCGGCACGACGACGCTTGCAAACTGGACTGTCACCTTCGACTTCGATGGGCAGATCTCGAGCCTGTGGAGCGGCACGCTCGCAGGCCGGCAGGGCTCGACCACGACGGTGCGCAACGCCACGTGGAATGCGACGCTCGCACCGGGGGCGTCTGCGACGTTCGGATTCACGGCCAGCCCCGGCGGCGCAAGCGCCGTGCTGCGCAATCTCAAGCTCGTCGGGGTCACCCCAACGCCAACCCCAACGCCAACCCCAACGCCAACCCCAACGCCAACCCCAACGCCAACCCCAACGCCAACCCCAACGC
>JAIXPT010000270.1 GCA_027486095.1 Planctomycetaceae bacterium
AGCGGCGCCACCTCCCCCGCCCCGCGGGCCATCGCCAGGATGAGGCCCGTCATGATCCCCGGCAGCGCCCGCGGCAGCACGATCCGCCGGATCGTCTGCCACTTGCCGGCCCCGCAGGCATACGATCCCTCCCGCATCGAGTTGGGCACCGCGGAGAGCGCCTCTTCGGTGGCGACGATCACCACCGGCAGCGTGAGCAGCGCGAGCGTGAGCGACGCCCACAACAGGCCGCCGGTGCCGAAGGTCGGCTGATTGTCGGCGACGAGCGCCGGCCGGAAGAAGATCTCATCGATCCCGGCCCCGAGCACGTAGCAGAAGAAGCCGAGGCCGAACGCGCCGTACACGATGCTCGGCACGCCGGCGAGGTTGTTGATCGCGATCCGCACGGCCGTGGTCACCGGGCCGCTCGACGCGTATTCGCGCAGGTAGAGCGCCGCCAGCACCCCGAAGGGCGCCACCAAGAGCGCCATGATCAGCGTCATGGCCACCGTGCCCCAGATCGCCGGAAACACGCCGCCGGCGCTGTTGGCCTCGCGCGGATCCTGCGAGAGAAACTCCCCCCACCGCGAGCCATACACGCCGAGCTTGCCGGCGATCGACAGCCTGTTCGGCTGCCAGGCCCGCACGATCTCGGCGAGCGGCAGCACCCGCTTCTGGCCGCCCGTGGCCTCGAACTCGAATCCCCAGCCGGCATTCTCCTCGCGGAGCCGAGCCGTCTCGGCGTCGATGATGGCCGATCGCTCCTGCACGCGGGCGGCCACCGCCTGCTCCTCCCGCACGGCGGCCGCGTAAGCGGGGCTTTCCCGGCCTGCCTGCAGATCTGCCTGCACCACGGCCAACCGCGCCGCCCGCAGCTGCCGCTGCAGCACGCCGCGATCGTGGCGATCGATCCGCACGATCTCGCGCACCCGGCGCCGCACCGCGGGATGCACCCGCTCGAACTCCTGCCAGGCTCGTGCCGGGCCCTCGGCGACCGTCTCGTCGCCACGCACGAGGCGGACGGGCACGCCGTGAAACCGCCCGCCCTCCAGCCGTTCCACGGCCGTCGCCCACTCCGGCTGGGTCGTCCGGGCCACCTGCGGGTCGTCAAACCACTCGTAGTGATTGCCGGTGATCTCGAACGTGGCCGTCTTGAGCAGCGTGCGGCCGAGGGCCGGGCGGCCGTCCACGGCCGCGACCGTCTCGCGCCCGCTCACCTCGCCCAAGGCCCGGCGGCCGTCGGAGAGCTCCACCTCCACCAGCGGCACCGGCCAAAACGTCGCCGCGCCGCGCATGGCGATGAAGCCGAGCAGCCCGGAGATCATCGCGATGGCAAGCGCCAGCGCGCCGCCGGTGAGCCACACCAGCGGCTCGCCGTGGGCGGCGAGGCTCGAGTGGGCCGAGCGCAACCGGCGGGGTGGCCGGGCGACGTCAGAGCTCATGCGCCCGCCTCCGAAACCGCTGCCGCACCACCTCCGCCGCCGTGTTCACGATGAACGTCATGCCGAAGAGCACGAGCGCCGCGAGAAACAGCACCCGGTAATGCCCGTCGCCCCGGGCCGCCTCAGGGAGCTCGGTCGCGATCGCGGCCGAAAGCGTCTGAAACCCGTTGAACAAGTTCCAGTCCATGAGCGGCGTGTTGCCTGCCGCCATGAGCACGATCATCGTCTCGCCCACCGCGCGGCCGAGCCCGATCATCACCGCCGAGAAGAGGCCGCTCGCGGCCGCAGGCACGATCACCCGCACCGCCGTCTGCCAGGGCGTGGCCCCGGCCCCGAGCGACGCGCTCCGCAGATGCTCGGGCACGCTCGAAAGCGCGTCGTCGGCGATCGTGAACACCAGCGGAATGATCGCGAAGCTCATGCCGAGCGCCACCACGAGCGCGTTGCGCTGCACGTAGGTGCCGAACAGGCCGCCGCGGGCATCGAGCCGCAGGGCGTCGAGAAACATCGCCGCCGCGACCGCGATCGCGACAGCCAAGATCGTGCCGACGACGAAGGTGGCGAGCGACGCCAGGGCGGCATGCCGCTGCGACCACGACCGGCTGTGGCGGCGGATCCAGGGGCGGACGATGCGGGCCGTGGTGAGGGCGGCCGCCACCGCGGAGAGCGGCAGGAGCGCCACCACCCAGCCGCCGAAGCCGCTTCCGCCCCGGCCGTCGAGCCAGGCCCGAAAGTCGCCGTGAAACAGCACCGACTCCACGAGTGGCGCGGCCTGCCGCGCGATCACGACACCCCCGGGCAGGGCCACGAGTGCGATCGCGGCGAATCGCCAGCCGGCGAGCGAGCCCCGCCAGCCCGAGGGCAAAAGCTGCCAGAGATGGGCCCCGGCGAGCAGCGTGAGCGGCACCACGAACAGCCCCGCGACGAGCGTCATCGCCAGCGGCTCGAGCAAGGGCGCGAGCACGAGTCCGGCGACGAAGCCGAGCACCACGCTCGGCAGGCTCGCCATCATCTCGATCAAGGGCTTGATGCGGGCCTTCCACCGCGGATGCATGAACTGGCTGGAATAGATCGCCGCCAGGAGCGCGATCGGGGTCGCAAACAGCATCGAATAGAGCGTGGCCTTGATCGTGCCGAACACCAGCGGCACGAGGCCAAACTTCGATTCGAAAGCCTCGTGCCCGGTCGTCTCCCAGGCGTGGACGGGCCGCGGGTAGTTTTCGTACCAGACGCGGCCAAACAGCGACGCCAGCGAGACGTCGGGATAGCCGGCATCGACGGCCCACGCCGCCACCCGCCCGGCGTCGGCCGCCACGAGCACGTTTTCCCGGGGGGCGATCACGAGCCGATCGATCGCGGCGTCAGCTCCGGCCGCAGACCGCGTGGCGAGCACCTCGCGGCCGGCCGTCGTCTGCACGAGCCGCACGCCCCCCGTGGCCTCGGCGACGGCGAGCAGCCGCGAGCGTGGCGACGCGGCCAACGCCGTGACGGCCCCTCCGCCCGGCTGCGGCGCAAACGTGCGGGCCGTGATCAGCCGGAGGCCGTCCTCCGCGGCTGCATCGTCGGCCCGCGTGGAAAAATAGACCCGCACGACGCCGGCCGAATCGCCCACGGCGAAGGCGTTGCCGCCGAACAGCCGGGCGACGGCGGTCACCGCGGCGTCGCCGGGCACGAGATCGAGCGACTCCATCAACACGGGCGCCTCGATCGCACGAATCTGATAGCGGCGGCACATGCCGTCGCGGGCAATCAGGAACAACTGATCGCCCAGCTCCGAGACCCTGGCGAACGCCGGCTTCCATGCGGTGGCATCCGCGGCCCGCTCCGGCTCGATCGTCGCTCCCGCCGACTCGGTGACCACCGCGTCGGTCAACAGGTTGCGCCGCGTCGAAGAGGTCTCGATGCGCACCCGGCCGCGGTCGTCGAGCGCCGCCACGAGCGGGCCCGTCGCCCCCTGCGTGGCATCCACGTCCACGATCGGGGCATCGAGCGTTCGCGACGGCTCCGCGGCCATGTCCGCGACGATCGAGAGCCGCGCGTAGCGGTCGGAGCCGGTGCGCACGATCACGTCGTCGCCCACGGCCCGCGCCGCCCCCACCGCCAGGCTGCCGAGCCCCGCCGGAAGGTCGGCGGCCGGGATGAACCGTGATTCGAGCGCGAACGTCCCGACCCGGAAGGAGCCGTCGGCGTAGCCGGCGATCACCCGCGACGAGCCGGGCTGAACCCGCAGCGTGGTCGCTCCGGAGAATCGGGCATCGGCCAGCGGACGATCGGCCAGCATCGCGCCATCGTGGGTCGTGAACAGCCGCAGCCGGGCCTCGGCGCCATCGACCATCCAGCCCACGAGCCCTTCGTCGTCGCAGCCGAGCGCACAGACCGCCGCCGGATCGTGCGCGAGCGGCGCGGCATGCAAAAAGGCGACCCGCGCGGCGCGGAACAGGGGCACCGCCACGGCGAACAGAAACACGCCCACGAGCAGCACGGCCCCGATCGTGCCGATGCCGCCGAGCGTGATCAGGAGCCGCGCGAGGCCGTCGCCGGCCTTGACCCACGG
>JAIXPT010000027.1 GCA_027486095.1 Planctomycetaceae bacterium
CGTCCACGGGAGTTTTCGCGGAGTTGGAGAGGTGGCAGAGTGGTCGAATGCGCGTCTTTGCTAAAGACGTGTCCGGTCAAAAGCTGGACCGCGGGTTCGAATCCCGCCCTCTCCGTTTGAATGGACGGCCCACATGCCGCGTCGAGAGCTCTCCCGGCCGCAGCAGATCGTCGATTGGCTGACGGAATGGGGGGCTGCGCTTGATGAAGAGGCATCCATGACGCTGATCGGATCGGCTGCGTTGTTGTGGCACGCCGCCGAGAGGGGGCTGGACGTCCCTCTGCCAGAAAACAGTATGGACGTCGATCCGGTAACCGATTCAGACGCCCTGGCGTGGATGTGCTATGACGCGCTGATCGGTAGTGAGTTCGAGCGGATCCACGGATGGCACGTGAATCTCCTCCCATCGTCAGTGCTGAAGGAGTTCCCCGAAGGCTGGGAGTCCCGCGCCGCACGACGCACCTACGACAAACTGACGGTCGTTGTTCCTTCCGCTGGCGACATCCTCGTTCCAAAGTTGAGGCGCAATGAACCCCGGGACCGTGCACACGCCGAATGGGCTGAGCAGCTCGGGATGATGTGAACGCCATGAGAAAGCTTCTGTATCACGATGAGTCGCGGCTGGAATACGGCCGCCGATTCTGGCGCGATCCTGTCAAGCGGGAGCGCTTGCTCAGCCACTGGCTCGACGAGCGTCATCCGTATTCCGAGAGGCTCCGCGAACGCTGGCTACCACTGGTTGACCGTGTTCTTCGATCACCGCCAGACGATGATGACGCGTTGGACACGATGCTGCAGGTCGAGGGTTTCAGCCTGAGAGCCGTCGTCAAGGAGATTCCTCCGGTCTTCGGAGCATTCTTCACGGCGACGGCCCGGCGACCATAGGCCCACGACCGCAAGTTCGAATCCCGTCCTCTCCGTGTGAACGACGGGCGGACTCAGGACTGCCGGATGTGGTCCCGGTGTCAGGCCTGCTCGCACACCGAGCGCTGCCGGCCAAGGCCGTCGATGCCCAGTTCCACCACGTCGCCCGGCCGGAGAAACTCCGGCGGCGTGCGGGCCATGCCCACGCCCGGTGGCGTGCCGGTGATGATCACGTCGCCCGCTTCGAGCTGGATGAACTGCGACACATAGTGCACGATCGTCCAGACATCGAAGATCATCGTCGCCGTGCAGCCCGTCTGCCGGCGGTGGCCGTTGACATCGAGCCAGACTCCGAGCGCGTGTGGGTTGGGGATCTCGTCGGGCGTCGCAAGCCACGGCCCGAGCGGCAGGAACGTGGGGCACGACTTGCCCTTGCTCCACTGGCCACCGCGCTCGATCTGAAACTCCCGCTCCGACACGTCGTTGGCGAGCACGAACCCCGCCACCACCCCGCGGGCTGCGGCGGGCGATTCCAGCACATGGGCATCGCGGCCGATCACGACACCGAGCTCCACCTCCCAATCGGTCTTGCGACTGCCGCGTGGAATCCTGATCGGATCGTAGGGCCCGTTGACGGCGGTCGTCGCCTTCATGAACAGGATCGGCTCGGCGGGAATCGCCTTGCCCGTCTCCTTGGCATGGTCTGCGTAGTTCAGACCGATGGCGAACACGTTGCGCGGCCGCGCGACCGGTGCCCCGAGCCGCACGCCCGCCGGGGCATCGGGGAGGCTGGCGATCTCGGCCGCGGCGCGGAGCCTTTCCAGCCCGCCCGACGCGAAAAAAGCGTGGTCGTAGTCGCCGACAAGGGCGGAACAATCCTTGATCGTGTGCTCCCCGACGACGAGCCCCGGCCGCTCCTGGCCGCGCGGCCCAAACCGTACGAGCTTCATGCGCGTGTTCCCGAGGTGTCGTGCGCCGCGTCGATGCAACCAGCCGCACCATCCTGCCGCCGCGAGTCTACCGCCCGGCCGGCTGGGCGCGAGGGCCGGATTGTGGGAAAACCTCTCGCACAGCCATGAAAATACTCGTTACTGGCGGCGCGGGATTCATCGGAAGCCACATCGTCGATGGGCTTCTCACCGCCGGCCATCACGTGGCCGTGATCGACGATCTTTCGAGCGGCTCGCGCGACAACCTGCCGCCGGGCGTGCCGCTGCACGTCGTGGACATCGTCGATGGGCAGGCGGTGCGCGGGGTCTTCGAGCGGGAACGGCCCGAGGCGGTGTGCCACCAGGCGGCGCAGATGTCGGTGAGCCGCTCGGTGCGCGACCCACTCTTCGACGCGCAGGTCAACTGCATCGGGCTCATCAACGTGCTCGACGCCGCCGCCGCGGCAGGCTCGAGGCGATTCGTCTTCGCCTCGAGCGGCGGTGTGCTCTACGGCGACGTGACGGCCCCCGCGCCCGAAACCACCCCCGCCAACCCCGTGAGCCCCTACGGCATCACGAAGTGGGTGGGCGAACGCTATCTGAAGTTCTACGCCATCGAGCATGGCCTCGCGGCCGTGGCCCTCCGCTATTCGAATGTCTACGGCCCGCGGCAAAACCCGCACGGCGAGGCGGGCGTGGTGGCGATCTTCTCGAAGAAAATGCTCGCGGGCGAGCCGGCCACGATCAACGGCGACGGCCGTTACGTGCGCGACTACGTGTTCGGACCGGACGTGGCGACGGCCAATATCGCGGCCCTCACGCGCGACGTTCCGGATATCCAGCCGGGGTCGCTCACGAGCCTCAACATCGGCACCGGGATCGGCATCGACGTCAACGAGCTCGAGGCCGTGGTGCGGGCCGAGGTGGCGCGGGTGCTCGCCGCGCGCGGTCGCACGGCCCGGCTGCCAACGCCCTTGCATGGCCCGGAGCGCCCGGGCGACCTGCGGTCGAATCTCGTGTCGGCCGCCCGCGCGGGCGAGGTGCTCGGTTGGCGGCCCACGGTGGCCTTTCCAGCGGGCGCGGCCCGCACGGTCGAGTGGTTCGCCGCCCGGGGCTGAACGAGCCGTCAGTTTCCGGCCGGCACGAGGCCTGTCGTCGCGCCGGTGCAAATGCGCCGCATGAGCGACGGCGAGGCGAGATACTCCTGAAACCCGTGCGTGCGGCCCACGATGTTCGCCGCATCCACGCTCGAAAACTGCACGCCCGCCGGCACCCACGAGCGGGGCATGCCGACATATCCGAGCGCATCGGCCCGCAGGCTGCAGTCGAGGAATGGAAAAAACCGGAGGGCGTCGTCGGTCGAGTTGACGAGCAGCGTCAGGCGATCGAGCCGGCCGACGGCCTCGCGATAGGGGCCGCGCGGGGAGAGCGCGTCACAGCGGACTGCGGCGGCGATCAGCACGAGGTTCACCGCTCCGGCGCGGCTCGTCCACGGATGCACCGCTGCCGTTCCCGACCGCTCGGCGATCACGAGATCCTCGATCGCTTCGAGCGTGATGATCGCGCCATAGCTGTAGCCCACGATCGCCACCGGCCGGCCGGGCTCGAACTGCCCGAGCAGCCAGGCCAGATAATGCCCCTCTGAAAAGGCCCGCTCATACTTGGCTCGGCCGTCCCTGAGCAGGATGCCCTGTTGTTCGCTCGGCCATGAATAAATCACCGTGCGCGTGTTCGCAGCACCACATGCCGCGGCCCGGCGGGCGAGCTCCAGCCCCTGCTGACGGGCCTCGGCGGCCGAGTAGCGATTGCCGTGGATGAACACCATCACCGGCTGCTCCGCATCATCGAGCAGGCTGGCGAGGTCGGAGCGGTCCCATGCGGAGCCATCGCTCCTCAGCCGCTCGACCCGCAGGGCGGCAGACGCCGGCAGGCGGCAGATGCCGGGCAGCCCCCGGGTGCTCACCACCCACACATCGGGCACGGCGGCGGGGCAGGCGGGCTCGATTGCGAGGGCCCGCGGCACATGCCACGCGGCGATCCCGACGACGAGCACGACGGCGAGCAGTCGGCTGGCGTGGCGGAAGAGCGCGGCGTCCATGGCGTCTGAGGTCTGCGAGGTGACGGTGCCGCTCCGCCGATTCCGTGGCGGCCGGTCGTCTTCCCAACCGTAGCACGCAAAGAACCGCGTTGCCGGGAGCGCTCGCTGCACGAATCACAGGCCCGGTGCCCGCCCACCGGTGGCGATCGGCGCAATCGTCACAATCCGTTCGCGGCGGTGCACGCGCCTCTGCAGCGTCTCGAAAATCGAGCCCGCACGGCGCCTCATCGTGAGCTAGGGTTTGACAGCGTCGCCTCGGGCGACGTCTCACGTCCTCACGGTCGCCTCCCCGACCGACCCCTCGCCGTGGAGATCCCCATCATGTCTCGTTCTCTGTGCCTCGCGCTCGTGCTTGGCAGCCTCGCGGCCGCCCCCGGCTGCAGCAGCTGCTTCGGCGGAGCCAACTCGTGCCGGCGTCCGTCGTTCATGGAGTTTCGTTCGCCCTGCTCGTCGCGGCCGCCGATGGCCGCCCCGATGATCGGCCCGGCCTGCGGTGCTCCGGCGTGCGGCGCCCCGGCCTGTGATCCGTGCCAGTCGGCGGCACCCTGCTGCGACGAAGGCACGGTGATCTCGTCGCCCGGCTCCGCGCCCGTGGTGCACGAGCAAGGCACCTTCAGCTGATCGTTCGTTCGCCCCTCCGGTGATGCGCCGCTCTTGCCGGCCACGCGTCGGGCAAGCGGCACGCTGTGTGCCCGCTCCCGATTCGAGCGGCTCGTCACCGGAGGGGCGAACAATATACTCAGCGGCTTTGCCCTTCCGCTCTGCAAGGGAGCCGCCATGTTCGAGTCTCTTTCCGCCTCGCTCTCGTCCGCCCTGAA
>JAIXPT010000406.1 GCA_027486095.1 Planctomycetaceae bacterium
ACGTCGAGCAATGCCCGGGCCGTGCTCGACTGGGCGTTCGCCAAGACGAAGCGAGTGCTGTTCTTCCCCGATCAGCACCTCGGCCGGAATACGGCCCGCACGATGGGCGTGGGCCTCGACGAGATGTGCGTGTGGAACCCGCACGATCCGCGGCTTGGCGGCAACGACGCCGAGCAGGTGCAGAGGAGCCGCGTGATCCTCTGGCAGGGGCACTGCAGCGTGCATGCGATGTTCAAGCCGGAGCACGTCGATGCGGTGCGGGCGAATCTGCCCAGCGTGAAGGTGCTCGTGCACCCCGAGTGCTCGATGGAGGTGGTCGAGAAGGCCGACCTCGTCGGCTCCACGAGCTATATCCTGAAGCAGGTCGAGCAGGCGCCGCCCGGCACGAAATGGGCGATCGGCACCGAGCTGCACCTCGTGAAGCGGCTCGAGCACGGCCACCCGGAGCAGACGATCCGCTTTTTGTCGCCGGTGGTCTGCATGTGCGCCACGATGTACCGCATCGATCTGGCCCATCTCTGCTGGAGCCTCGAGCATCTCGAGCGGGGCAGGCCCGTGAACGTGATCCGGGTGGACGACGAGACGGCGAAATGGGCACTGACCGCGCTCGAGCGGATGCTCGCGGTCCCATGACGGCGGCACGCGGGCCGCGGGCTGTGCTCTGCATCGTGGTCGCGTCGGCCGCGCTCGTGGGCCGTGCCGAGCCGCCATCGGCGGACACGCGACGGAACGAACTCATCGTCGCCGCCCTCGCGAGCCAGGAGACGCTGTGGCGTGAGATCGGTCACCAAGACCCTGGTCCCACGAACTCGTGTCGCGAGCTGTTCACCGCGGCCCTCGCGCTCTGCGAGGGAGGGCGGCATCCGGAGCGGCTCGATCGGTTGTTGGAACTCGGTGAGCAGATGCAGGATCGCGATCCGTCCAGCCCGACGTTCGGCAACTTCCGTTGGTACTGGCGCGACGCCGGCGTCACCGACGCCAACGCAGTGGAGTTTTGCAGTTTCGACATGCACCTGATCTGGAGGCTGCATCGTGACTTCCTGCCGGCCCGTGCGCGAGACCGGCTCGACTCGCTCATCGGACGGGCGATCGACGGCTGCCTGCGGCATCGCGTGCCGCCTTCCTACACGAACATCGCGATCCTGAATGCTGCGAACCTGATCGTGCTCGGTGAGGTTCGTGGCCGGCCCGATGCTGCCGAGGAGGGATATCACCGCCTCGACGGCCTGGCGGCCGACGTGTGGCAGTTCGGGCTTCACGAATTTTGCAGCCCTCCCTACTACGCCATCGACGTGCAGGGCCTGGCCGTGCTCGAACGGTTCGCGGAGCGTGCCGCGGGGCAACGGCTCGCCCGCGTGCTGTTGGAACTCGTGTGGACCGACATTGCCGTCAACTTCTTCCCGGCAGCAGAGCGGCTCGCCGGACCGCACAGCCGCACCTACGACTATCTCCGCGGCCTCGGCGGTCTGCAGCAGGATCTCCGCTGGGCGGGGTGGAGCGGCGTTCCTGTGGGCAAGGGGGCGGCGGTGCTCCACGTCGCACACGCGCGATGGTCGCCCCCGCGGCAGTTGCTCGCACTCGCACAAACGCGGTTTCCCAGGCTCGTGCGGCAATCGTGGGGGCCCCGGGCGGCGGAGTCGCGCACCCATTGGCTCTGGGCCGACGTGACGCTCGGCTGCTCGGGGGCTCTCTACGGCCCGCACGACTCACCACTCACGTTCGATCTGCCCGGTCGGCCGGGGACGGTGCGCGGCTATTTTCTGCCCGACGGTCGCGAGGATCCGTATGGCCGAAAGAAATTCGGCACCGGCAGCGCGCAGCATCAAAAGGCGTTGCACCTCGAGCCCTTCTGGGTGGGAGCTCAGCGTGAAGCCGATGCGCTCGGGCTCGTGGTCTACCGCGACGGGGATCTCACAGGGCCAGAGACGATCAACCTCCAGAGCCACTTCGTGGTGCCGCGCGACGTCGACGGCATCCGGCTCAGAGGCCGGCAGGTCGATCTGCCCCATGCGACCGAAGACGCTCCGACACGGATTCCTGTCTCGACCGGCGATCCGCTCGTGCTCCGCAAGGGTTCGGCCGCCGTCGGACTGCGGGTTGTCTGGGCGCGGGCCCAGGACGGCGCACCGGCAGATGTGGCTCTCGTGGACGACGGCAACCGGCTGGGCGCACTCAGGCTCACCGTGGAGCACCGTCGAGAGGAGCCGATTGCCAGCGCGGGCGCAGCGTTTTGGGTGCGGGTGGGGGGAGGACTCGGCAGCGACGAGGCATTCACCGCGTGGAGGACCGCCTTCGAGCAGGCAGTGCCGACGACCGTCGATGTCTCGTCGGACCGCATCCGTCTTGTGGCGCCCGGGCTCGCCGGGGCGGTGGGGATCACGGCGGAGCCGCCGTTTTCACGCACGAGCGTCGTCCGCCTCGATCCCGCCCCGAGCCGCGCGGTGCTGGAACTTGATGGTCAGGACATCGGTCGCGAATTGCTCGAGCGCGTGGAGCCCTGGGCCTCGTTTGCCGCCGCGCGGGCCGCGGAGCGCGTGATCGATCTCCCGGTGAAAGGCGCGGTAACAATCGCGGCGGACGCGGGCTTCGTGCTCCCGCGGATGGCCGTCGGCGACGACGGCCAAGGCAGGCGCTTCGTCTGGCAGCCAGACACCCAGCCGCCGGCGGCCGCGGCGGGCAGCGTCTCGTGGCGACTGCGGGTGCCCGTGGCTGCGAAGTATTGGCTGTGGGGCCGCGTGCTCGCACCCGACGGCACGCACGACTCGTTTTCGCTTGCCGTCAGCACCGCCGACGGTGCAGAGATCGTGGCAGGCCGATGGCACCTGCCCCACTCGGCGGAGTGGGCGTGGCGGGCGTCCACGATCGGCGAGTCTCGTGGGCCGACATCACTCGATCTTCCGGCCGGCGAGGTTCAGATCACCGTGCTCCCGCGCGAGGTGGGCACGCGGCTCGACGCCCTCTGGATCACCACGGATGCCACGGCCCGGCCGTAGGGATCGCCTGCATGCAGAGCAGGTGACAATGACCCGGATTCGGAGCCGGCGGTAGGCATGCTCGACTCCGGTCGTGTTGAGAGTACAGGACTCGTGGGTTTTGCTCAGACGCCGATAGTCCTCAACGACTCCCTGCGTCTGCGCGTGCCCACCGACCGTCTCCGCCGAAAGTTCTGAGCGCTGTAGCGACAGAGCTCCAGCTCTGTCGATCGACAGGCCTGGAGGCCTGTCGCTACATCCGGGAGGCGAGGGGCTCCCCGTGTCCCGGGAGCCGGCGCATGTGACCAGCGAAGCCATGGATGGCGCAGCGAATGCGCTCTGAACATAGTCCAGGCACATCCGAGTGAGCGAAAGCCCAGGATGGGCGCAGCGAACGTCCGGCGACGGGATATGGGGAGCCCGAAGCCGGCACGCACCCCAACGCAGCGAACGTTCGGCGAGGCGGTACGGGGTCACCCCAAGCCGGCGATCTTGCGCTAGCCGACGCGTGATGCGGGAACCTCGTCGCGGACAGCCTCTGCGAGCGGCGTGTGCAGGGCGACGAGGCGGCGGTGGCGGGCATACCGCTCGGCGAGCGTAGCGACCGATGCCGGGCGCGGCGTGAACCGCGCAGGTGTGCCCGAGGCGTGGCTCGCGAGGAAGGCCGCCCAGTCCGGGGCATGGCCGGCAATTGCGAGCGCCCGATACCTCGCCATCAGGGCCGCACCCCACGCCGTGCCTTCGGCGGCGCCAGCGAGGATCGTGACGGGCGTGTTGAACACGTCGGCCAGGAGTTGCCCGAGCGCCGGCGTCTTGGCGAGGCCGCCGGAGAGGATGATCTCGGTGCGCGGAAACCGCTGGGCATCGAGCGGCTCGCTGCCCAGGCGCAGGTTGAACATCGTGGCGAGCAGCATCGCCTTGGCGACGTTGCCCGGCGTGGCATTCGTG
>JAIXPT010000454.1 GCA_027486095.1 Planctomycetaceae bacterium
AGTCGTCGGATTCAGTAACCCGCGCCCGATGATGCTCGCCGCCACCGGCCATGGATTCGATCCCATCCTGCAACCCGCAGGCAACGGCATCGCAAACTTGTTCGACCGCACCCCGCCGGAAATCGTCCGCGTCAGCGTCGGACCCGCCGTGCCCGCCGACCGCCGGTGCACAAACAGCGCCGCCGATGGATCAATCAGGTACCCAGCCTGGCTCCCTGCCAGCAGATTGCCAGCCATGATCCATGTCGGCGTCCCGCTCAGATCCAGCAGCGAAATCGTCTTCCACGTCGCCGTCTCCACATCGTAGACGATCAGGTAATCCGCCGTCGCCGCACTCACCCCAGCCGTGAAATCAGCCACCGGGAACTGCTCGCCCAGGGTCTTGTACGCCCGGAACATATAGTTCGCTCCGAGGAAGTCAGCAGGCACCGCCACCGTGTTCCGGCCGCTCACCGTGTCAATCACCACCGACGTCCCCGCCAACCGGGTCGCCGCAGTGTCCACATGGAACCGGTGCCCTTCCAGCGCACCGTTAAGCATCTCCACGTAGTACCCCTTCCCGGCCGTCAGCAAGGTGCTGAAGCTCGTCTGCCCCAGCGCCGACGTCGCACTGAAACTGCTCGTCAACCCTGCCCCCGTCACCGCTCCAGCCGCACCCGTAATCAGCGGGCAACTCTCAAACGGCAGGCTCGCACTCTCGCAATTCACCCGGAAGCTCTGGTCCATCCAGCCTTCCACATTGCTCCGGATCGTCTCCCCGGCCCCGATCGAATTGCTGTTGTCGACGTCCACCGTCACCACCGACCGCACAAACCCGTACCCGAGATTCAATCCCGGCAGGCTCTCAAGGTTCGCATACGTCGCCTTGACCGACCCATCCGGATTCGAGGTCAGCACCGGCGTGATCCCCGAATCGGTCCAGCCGACACCATCGAGGCCGCTGTTCCGGAGATCGGCGATGTACTCGAGGCGGTAGGTCACCCCGACCGCTCCCTGCACCTGGCGCACCGTCGCATCGATGGTTCCGTTCAGGTTGAACACCAGACTGAGCGGGCACTCCGCCACCCCACTGGATGGGTTGAAGCAGTAAACAAACTCGTGGAGATTGGTCCAGCGGTCGCCATCCGGGTTCTGTGTGGGCCCGTTGGCACCGCCCAGCGGATTGCGGATCTGCCACTCCGCCCATGTCGGCGGGCAAATCGCTTCTTCAACAAAGTCGTTCCCGTTGTCGGTTTCACCCGCAACGATCGCCACCGGGATGAGATTGTCGTTCGTCAGGGTGTTCGTGGCGTCGTCGCCGCCGCTGGTCGTGTCGCCATCGGTGACACTGCGGAAACCGGCCGGTTGGGTCTGAACGATGACATAGCTGCCCACCGGCACTCCCGTGAACGAGTACTCGCCCAGCGTTCCCGGCCCGGTGCTCGTGGTCGTGGTCCGGAATGGCGTCCCCGGAAAATCCGGGGCCCCATCAACATCCGCATCCACAAACAAGCGGATCGTCACGCCACCGAGGCCGACATTGCCGATGCCGTCGGCGTTGTTGTCCACCCACACCTTGCCGGCCACTGTCCCGCTCGGGAAGTACCCGTCGATGCCGCCATTCGTCGATTGGCCGCCGACTGCCTCCACCGTGGTCTCGTCGGTCCCCTGAGTCTGCACCACCCCTGCCGGGAACTGAGGATCGCTTTCGCTCACGTTCGACGTGGTCGAACCAGGCGGAACTTGCACCACCCAATCGCCGAAGGCGTCGGTTGAGACCGTGCGCACCAAGCCGTTCACATCCGTGATCACCACATCGACGTTCGCGAGATTCGGTTCGCCATTATTCTGGACGCCATCGCCATTGGTGTCGATGTAAAGATGACCGGTGACGGTCGCGCTGCCCATGTAGCCCCAATCTACATCGGTCCGGCTCTGGTTGGCCACAAGTGTTACACTCGTGGCGTTCGCTGTACCGATGCCATCGAGGTCGAAACTCGGCGTCAACCCGGCGACAGGAAGTGTCGCAGGATCCACCCGGACCGCGTAGGTACCCGGGGCAATATCGTCGATGGTGTAAAGACCGCTGCCATTGGTGATGGCCGTCAGCTCGCCCGGATCGTAGGACGAACTGCCGTTGGCATCAACATAGACACGGACACCCGCGAGCACCGGCTCGCCGCCATCCTGCACCCCGTTGCCATTCAGGTCGTACCAGACGTAGTCCCCGAAGGAAGCCTTGGTGATCTCGAAGTCCTGATCGACTTTGTTGTCGGCCACCCCGCTCACCGGATTCCCGGGAGCAATCGTCAGCTCGATGACCGTCGGATTGCCTCCGTCGCGGTCGGCCTGGTCATGGAGCCCGGAAGGATTCGTCTTGGTGATCTGATAGAAGCCAGGCAGCAGGCCGCTGAAGTTGTAGTCGCCATTGCTGTCGGTGGTAGCGGGGGTGACCACGTCATCGCCGGTGCCCGGAATGCCGTCCGGACCGGTATACCGCAGGCTGATCGCGACGCTAGGCACCGCCGTCTCGCCCGGGTCAGCAAGTCCGTTCCCGTCGGCGAGTCGGACCACCGTTCCCGCGACCGAAGCAAGGACTTCGCGGTACCCGAAGTTCTGGTTGATCACATTCGCCCCGGCCATGGTGAACGTTGTGGTACTATTCCTGACCCCATCAGGGTCCCCTGTGTTGCCAAAACCCGCCGAAGGCAGCGTGGCAGTATCGACCGTGATCACGACCACTGCAGTCCCCGGAACGCCGGCGAGCGAGTAGTTGCCGCTGCCGTCGGTCGTCACATTGAAGAGCACCGGCGGATTCGGACCCGCGCCATCGCTGTCCACCGAAATGGTCACGCCGATGTTCGCAAGGTTCAGCTCACCTCCGTTCTTGGTGCCATCGCCACCGATGCCGCCACCGACACCGTTGTCGTTCCAGATGTTCCCGCTCACAAGGAAGGTACTCGGCTGCGGTGGATACCCGAAGTCAGCATTGAGAATCGCGGCACCGCCCGTGAGCGTCGTGCTGAAGACGCTTGTGGCAGGAACCGCACCCGTGGGATACGAACTCGCCGTCGTCTGGTAATTGGAAGGCACTGTCGCCGTGTTTACCGCGACGAGGTACTTCGCTGGGCCGGTGGTGTCGGCCAGACCGACAAACAGATAGTTCCCGTTCGCGTCCGTCACCCTCGAATCCAAGAGCGGTTCGTCGTCCGCGTTGCCGAGGATGTTGTCGATGCCATCCGTGTCGATGATGCCATCACCGTTGGTGTCGTAGAACAGATTCACGACCACATCCCGCAACCGGGCCTCTCCCGCTCCCGGTCCAACCCCAGCACCCGTGGTGCCGTCGGTATCGGCGAAGATGGTGTCCCCGATGGAACCGTTGTTGTCGCGACCAAAGTCGAGACCCCCCAACTCCTGACCGGCAGTGACGTAGACCTGATACTCGAGCGCCGTGGTCACCCGTGGCAGAGCAGTGACCTGCGCCTGAGAATCGGTAAGATCATAGATCACCCGGTAGCCACCAGGAGGCACGAGCGTGGAGTACTCGCCGGCAGGGTTTGTCTCGAGGGTCACGCGGACATCCGCAAGGTCATCCGCGTTCCCGAGGATGCCATCGACCCCCGGTCCGTACACCCGGACCGTCACTGGCTGCAGCGGCGTCTCACCAGGATCATATACCCCGTTGCTGTTGATGTCGTGGAAGACGCGTCCCGCAATCTCCGCCGCCTCGATGAATCCGAAGTCGGCGTCCAAGTCCGTCATGTCGCCCGGACTGAGCACAACCGCCTTCGATGAACCGGTCGTCGCCAGCATGGTGCCGTAAATCCCGCTCGTCGGGGTCGACTGCACCGTCTGCTCGTCCGCTTTCACCAGATAATTCCCGGGAGGCACGTTGTCGAAAAGATACTGACCACTGCCATTCGTGAAGGCCGATCTGACCGCGATGTCCCCGTTGCTCAGCGTGCCGCTGTTGTCGACGTCGTTGTAGAGCACGATGGTGACGCCCTCGACCCCGAGTTCGCCATTGTTCTGGGTGCCGCTCTGATCAGGGTCGTAAAACACCGTGTCCCCGATACTGCCCGTGTAGTTGTAGCCGAAGTCGGCTGCCGTATAGTTCTGATTGGCACCCAGCGTCACGTCCTGGAGGCCGTTGCCGTTGTAGCCACCACTTACCGGTTCCAGCGCCGCAGGGAATTGAGGATCCGAAGTCACCACGCGGACCAGGTAGTTGCCCGGATTCACTCCAGGGAAACTGTATTGCCCACTCGCGTTCGTCGATACCGTGCTGATCAGCAACTCTCCTGCATTAATCGCTCCATCGTTGTTGGAATCAAGGTAGAGCTGAACATCGATATTGGGCAGACGCGACTCTCCGGCATCCACAACGCCGTCCTCATTGGCATCGATCCAGAGCGTGTCACCGATCGAGCCGGGCGTCGGACTCGGCGGGGCGAGACCGAAATCGGCGAGGTTGTACTGCTCGTTCGCTGCGAGAGTGTGGGTGACCACCAGTGGAGTCGTCGGATTGAATCCAGCAGGCACTGTGCTGTAATCGTACCGCACGCTGTAAGTCCCGGGAGCCAGCCCCGAGAACCGGTAGGCACCGGCGAAATTGGTGATCTGGGTGGGCTCCCCGATGTCGTAGTCCCCGTCGTTGTTGGAGTCAATGTAGAGCGTGATGCCAGCCATTCCGGATTCACCCACATCCTGGATTCCATCCGAATTGGTATCCGCCCAGACATAGTCTCCAATGCTGCCGTCAATCAGCGTGCTGACCTCATTGGAGTTGTTCGAAGGAATGCCACCATTGCCACCGACGCCGCTGGTGATCTGGGCGATATTGTTTACCACGTTAGGCGGAGCCACGATGTCGACCTTAGCCTGGTAGACCATCGGCACCACCGCCAGCACCGTGTTGGCCGTGCCCTGCGCCAACAAGCCGCTAGGACCCGTTGGAGTCGCCCGCAGCGTCAGCACGCCGTGGTTCGATCCTGCGGTGATCGAGCTGGAGTTGTAGGTGAAAGACTGCCCCACCCCGCTGGCGAGACTCACCGAGGTCGGCGAAGCCGCCGCAAATGCCGCTGTCGCCGAGTTGGTGCCGGTCACACTGAGGCTGCCCGGCGTCACGGTGATCGGGAATGGAGGCGTGCCTGTGACTGTAGTCGCCGTGACCGTCATGGTGACGCTCATGGCATCACCCGTCTTCACCATGCTGCGATTGGAACTCAACGCCGTCTGCACAGAGTATGACCAGGGCGTCGTGGTGACAGCCGGTCGCAAGGCCATCAATCGACCGATATTGATGGTCGCCGCTGACAGCGAGGCAACGCGCGGTCCAGTCGCTCCAGCGGTGGCAAACGTCTGTTCCGCCATTTCCAATCCGGCTTGGGTGGTGGTGCCAACCGCCGTAGAGTCATCAATCCGCTCCGTCATCGACCCAGGCGGCGCAGCCACCGGGGTACCGTTCTTCGAAGCATAGATTCCAACCAGCATCGCGTTGTCGACGGTCGTGGTGATCGTCGGCGCTGTTGCGCTGGTGCTGGAGGCATTGCCCTGAACATTGTGGGCGTCAATGGGCGTGGTATTATCCACACCGCGATAGGTGCTGATGCCGACCGTCCAGTTGCCGGCGGCACTGATGCCCCATGAATAGTCCGCAGGCTCCGAACCGCCGGCGACTTTGTAGTAAGTGGCCAGACCGTGCTTGGTGGTGATGCTAGCGGGACGGAGGGCAAGGAGCATCGCACCCCATTCATCGCCAGATTTCGTCGCCGTTCCAATCCCCGTGCCTCCCGCGGTGCCTTTCAATGCCCAAGCAGCTCCCACACCGGATCTAGTTGCAGAAGTAAGCGCGCCGTCAAAAAGCTCGGAAAGTGCCAGCGGCCCGGTTGCGGTTTGCCAAGCAGACCAGTTTGGATTCACCGCGTTCTTGGCTATCGCCAGCAGGATGACTGCGGCATTGTCAGTGGCTGTCGTAATGGAAGGCACTGAGACATTGCCGGATCCACCGACGGTCATCGAAGCTGCCGGTTGGACATCAAATGGCCCCCCGGAGGTTCCATCAGGCTTGAGGCCTCCAGTAGTGTCGACGCCTGAGAAGGCGACGATGCAGCCGGTACTTCCGGTACCGGGTATGGTGAACGTGAAATTGCTAGCATCAACATCGGTTTGGGTCGCCACCTTATACAAAAGCGTTCCACGCATCCCTTGGCCACCCGTTTCGATTGCAGCACCCCTTATGAGAAGCCAACCGCTGGCGGAGGCGTCGTCGGCGGCACCGCTATCAGTGCCGGTACCGCGCTGAGAGATGTTCGCGATCATCAAATCGCCCACGGCAAGACCGCTGGGCTTGGGGAGAGGCAGATTATCAGGGTCAACCGCAGTTGTGACAGTGAAGGCAGGCGTCCCTCTCAGAGTGATGGTTGCTGGCGTAGTCCCCCCCGACTGCGACGTGGCACTGCCAATCTGAGTCCAACCCGCAGGAACAGAATTGATCGTCCGGTCATTGCCGCCATCCCAGGAAAGCCCGGCAATCAGGACATCATTCGCCACCGTGCCGGCCGGCCTGGTCACGGTGCGCGTGGTGGTGCTTCCGGCGTTACTGGCTGAGGCAACATGTGAAACCGTGCTCGTCGTGACGGTATTGCCCGAAACGGTGGTGGAGCCATTGCTGGCGGCAGCGGTGGAACCCAAGTTCCATGAAACCGTCCCCGTCGCGCCGTTGGCTGGCTGAGATGCCGGAGTCGGGCTGGCAGATGGATTGACGAAAGTGGTGCCGACGGGAGTGGGGTCGTTGACCACCACATTGGTCAGCAGCGCATTGCCGACATAATTGGGGGTAAGGGTGTAGGTGAGATTCTGGCCGGAGGAAACATTGGCCAGATTGACGGCCTTGCTGAGCGGCGATGGAATCACGACAAACGGGAAGTCGCGGCTCAGATCGTTTTGTCCTGCGATCAGGCCAACACCGGTGTACTGCGAGATCGATGCGGAGAGATTGCTGGCAATGTCGGGATCGGCGACATCCACCCTGACCACATAGGTCCCCACAGCCAGACCACCGAAGAGATACTTCCCGTAGACGTCCGTGGAGGTCGTGAAGAGCAGGGTGACTCCGTCCGCGGCAAACAGTCGGACTGTGACGTTGGCCATGGGAACGTCTCCACCGTCGTAAATAGTGTTGCCGTTGTTGTCGACGAACACCTGATCGCCGATCGATGCCGGTGCGGCTCGCCAGAACCCGAAGTCGGCGGTGGTGACGGTCGTGAATCCGGAAGCGACAGCTTGTGGGTTGGCGCTGATGAGGGTATTCACAGGGTTGCCGTAAAGCGCATTGAAATATGTGGCGATGTCCCCGTCACTGGTATCGACTTGGGCGAGGTAGTTGAATGAGGTATTGAGTCCTGTGAAGTTGTAGGTGCCACCGACGCCGGTGGCCTGCGTGGCGACGAAGGCATCTCCAGCATCGATGCTCCCGCTTCCGTTGCTGTCCTCGTACAAATTGACCGTGACATTCGGAATATTCGGCTCGCCGCCATTCCAGACCCCGTTCTTGTTGAGGTCCTCGAAGACCTGATCACCGATCTGGCCCGAGCCGGTCGGACGGTAGCCAAAGTCCATGGCGAGGAAGGTGTCGGTCGCTGCGAGCGTGACCTTCCCCTGATTGTCGACGGCTCCCTGCGGATCGAATGTCTGCGTGGAACCGGCCGGCGGGGTTGGGATCCTGACGACATAGTTGCCGGCCGCAAGGCCCGTGAAGAGATAATCCCCGTTCGCACCCGTTGTGGTGGATGTGATCAGCGAGCCGTCGGAGGTATTGCCATCACCATTCGGATCGGACCACAGTTGGACGCCGACGCCGGAGATCCCTTCTTCACCGGCATCCTGGAAGCCGTCACCATCCCAGTCCCGCCAGACGAAATCCCCAATGCGGGCACCGCCGACGGTCACCGGCGCTTCCGGGATTGGCGGGATCTGTTTGCCTTCGTACTGCATCTCCGTGCTGTTGTAGTAGGTCCCGGACTGAGCGGACGAGGACACGAGCGCGGAGAAACGGATGACGAGCGTGCGTCCTGGCAGAATGCTCTGCGGGGAGATGGTGAAGACCGGCTTGGCGGTATTCGACGAGTTGATCGCAGGTGTGAACGCACCGCCATTGATGGTCGCGCTGGTGAAGCTCTGATAGGTGAACCCCGGAGGCAGGTGGTCGGTGATCACGAGGGGAACCCCGTTCCCCGCTGTCCCGTCGTTGGCGACGGTGATCGTGTAGGTCACCGTTCCTCCCGGGGCGACCGAGGATGGAGTCACTGTCTTGGTCTTGCTCAGAA
>JAIXPT010000146.1 GCA_027486095.1 Planctomycetaceae bacterium
GCGCACGATCCGTGCAGAGGATGTGCAGGGCGTGAAGGAGCTGCGGAAGCTCGGCCCGCTGCTGCGCGTAGCGACAGGCCTCCAGGCCTGTCGATCGACAGAGCTTGCGCTCTGTCGCTCCATGGGAGGCGAGGGCGAGTTGAGGCATGACAGGCTGAAGCCTGTCCTGCGTACGGCAAGCCAGCCGATTACCCCACGAGAGGCGGTACGCAACCCGGAGTCCCGTCGCTTCCGCTCCGGGCTTCTAGGCCAGCGGGAGCCGCGTGCCGAACAGGATTGCCTGGAGGGCGAAGGCGAACGTCCGGCGAGATGGTAGGGGCGACCCCGAGCCGGAGCCTACCATCCGATTGCAGATGATTACCGTCTGCCGCGACGTCTTACGTCACCGCCGGGATGGGATAGCCGTAGCGGTCGATGAAGGGCCGCCAGCGGCGGGCGATCTCGCCGACGATGCGTGGATCGTGGTCGTATGTGTTGGTGCGGTAGCGGCGCATCGAGGCGGCCTCCGCTTCGAAGGCCGGAAGCACGCGGTCGAAGCCGCCGAGGTCGAGGCGTTCGTAGACGTCGCAGAGCCGGGCCACCGGGTCGCCGCACAGGTCCTCGTAGCGGATTTCCACAAGCCGGCCGGGAGCGAGCGTGGCCCGGTCGCGCTCGAAGGCAGCGTACATCTCGTCGAAGGCGGCGAACACATAGCGTTCGAGGGCCGCGCCCGTGTCCACTTGCAGCGCCTGCGAGTGGTGCAGCGACCGCCACAGCCGCATGGTCGAAGGAAACACCACGAACGGATCCCGCACCACGTGCAGGAAGCGGGCCTCGGGAAACATCTCCGCAAGCACACCGACGCGCGCCGTATGCGGCGGGCTCTTGAGCACCGGGCGCCGCGGATCGCGCACCGCCAGGCGGGCGAGAAATCGCCGCATGTTGCGCTTCCATCGGTCGAGCTCGACGGGGGAGAGCGTGGCCAGATCGAGCGCCTGTGGACGGTCGGGGCTCGTCAGGGGAAACGCCATCCGCCGGTAGGGCGAGGGCGATCCCATGTTGGCCAGGGCGAATTCGTCTTCCTGCGGGCGGTGCCAGCCCGCCGAGACGTCATCCATCGGCCGCTTCGAGGGCATGATCCAGCCGAGCGCGCTCGTCACGAGCTGTTCGGTGAGCAGAAAGTGGCCGGGGGCGAAGCACTGATAGGTCGTCGGACAGCAGAAGCGGTCGTCGAGCATCATGAGCTCATGCAGCATCGTGGTGCCCGACCGCCAGTGGCCGATGATGAAGAGCGGCGGATCGGTGGCCGGCGGGTTGGCGAGCTGCCGCCGGAAGCGGGCCGCTGTGAGCGGCTCGGCGAGTGAATTGAAGGCCGCCGCCGCGGTGATCGTGCCCACGAGGCCCCAGCGCGAAGGCGAGGCGCGGCCGCCATGCTCGCGCATGAGATCGAGCCACACGCCGAGCGGCATGCCGTGCCAAAACCGCGGGCTCCACCACGGGTAGGCGTGAAACTTCTCGGGCGCGGATTTTGCAACGGAAGCGGGAGCGGGCGTCATGGCGTGCAGCCTACCCGAATTCAGCGGACGCGCGGCTCGTCGGCCGGCGTGGCGGCCACCTTTCGCGGCTCCAGTGCCGTCGCCAGCGCGGTCACGAGCGCGTCGGGCGACGACCGCCCTGTCGCCCGGAAGCGCTCCGTGCCGTCGGGGTCGAGCACGAGGAGCGTCGGAAATCCCCTCACCCCCAGCCCCCGGCAGAGCTCCGCATCGCGATCGGCATCGACGAGCACGCAGACGGCCGTGCGCGACAGCGCCACGAGCCGGGGATCGCGGAGCGCCCGCTGCGTCATGTCGGCAGAAAACCGGCACCAGCTGGCGGCGCACACGAGCAGCAGGGGGCGGGCTTCGGCCTCGGCCCGCTGCCGCCCCGCCTCGAAGCCGCCCACATACTCGATCGCAGGCGGCCCCATGAGCCCGGGCCCCATGCGGCCGGGCCCGCTGCCGGTGCCGAGCAACGGCCGCTCCTGCACGCGGGGTGCCTCGTCGCGAATATCGCAGCCCGCGAAGGCCACGATGCACCACGCCAGGGCGCGGCTGACACGGATCGGGAATGGAGTCGCACGGGGCATTTCGCCGGGTGGTAAGCCGGGGGTGCGGCGCGAAACAAGGCCGATCTCCCCGGGCCTGCACAGACCAGGCAAGGCGGGCAGGCGGCGCGGCCCGGGCAACCGTTGTGGCACGAGCCTTGGAAGCCTATCGTCGCCGCCCCATGATCCTCTTCGAGCAACCGAGCGCGACCGGAATCTTGGCCAGTGCCGCGATCATCATCGCGGCGCTCGGATCGGGGTGCAGGCTCATGCCCCGCGGGGGCCCGGTGCCGCAAGATCTCGCCGTCGCCCGGCGGCTTTCCAACGAAGGGCTCTCGGCCGCCGATCGCAACGATCTCGTGCACGCCGAGAGCCTGCTCGAGCGGGCCGTGAAGAGCTGCCCGACGGATATCGACGCCCGCCGGCATTATGCCGACGTGCTCTGGCGCCGCGGCGAACGGATGGAAGCCGTCACGCAGATCTCCGAGGCCCTGCGGCTCTCGCCCGGCGAGGTGGCCCTGTGCCTCGATGGCGGGCAGATGTATATGGAGCTCGGCCTGCTCGACGATGCCGACCGGCTCGCCGCCGAGGCCGTGGGCGTGGCCCCGGGATCGGCCGCGGCCTGGCACCTCCGCGGGCAGGTCGCCCTCGCACGCGGCCGCGCCGACGAGGCGCTCGCCGACTTCCACCGCGCCCTCGCGATCGAGCCCGAAGACCGCGACGTGCTCCTCGACACCGCCGAGGTCTACCGCCGGCTCGGCCGGCCGCAGCGCTGCCTGGCCACGCTCGCGATCCTCGGCGAAACCTACGGGCCCAACCAGACGCCGGCCCACGTGCTCGCGCTCGAGGGCCAGGCCCACGAAGCGGCAGGCAGGCCACTCGACGCGCTCGAAAGCTACCGCCAGGCCGTGGCTCGCGGCGGCAGCACGCCCGATCTCGAGGCCCGCATGGCCGCGCTCGCATCGCCGGCGACCGACGGCACCGGCATCATTCGCCGGTAGTGGTCCGGCCGGTGAGCAGGTCGAAGGCGCCGATCGCCGGCACGAGCAGGGCGAGCGTCGCGAAGCCGTAGGCCACGGCCGTCACGAGCAACACCTGCAGCGGGTTGCCCTGGAGAAAGCCCGTGATCGCCACGAAGGTGAGGGCCGGCAAGAGGGCCGAGGCCCAGGCGATGGCGGGCGAGGGATTGCGGGCCGAGAGCGCCGCATACAGGCCCACGGCGCCGCCCACGATCGCCGCCAGAAACGGTGCCAGCTGCAATTCGAAGCTCGAGCCGAAGGCCACCATGATCCGCATCACCGTGGCCACACCCACGAACAAAAACGCCACGGTGCCGAGCGCCACGGCGATCGCGCGGCGCGACGACTGATACGAGAGCCCCGCGTGGAAGCCGAGCACGGCCGCGAAGAAGAGCAGGATCGCCATGCCGAGCGCGAGATAGACCGCGTTTTCCACCGTCACCAGGCCCGCCACGGCCAGCGCCCCGCAGAGGGCGAGCGGCAGGATCACCAGCTCACGGGCCACGACGAGCACGCCGCCGAGCTTGCCCCACACGAACTCCGCCGGCTCGAGGTCGCTCACGAGCAAGAGATCGAGCGACCCGCGGTCGCGTTCGGTGGTCACGCTCGTGACGGCGAGCGCCGCCACGGCCACGAGGCTGGCCAGCGCCATCGGCACCACGGCCACGGCGATCGCGAGCCGATCGGGCCGGGCCGCCCGTGCCTCCTGCACCACGCCCGCCACCGCTGCGGCGAAGAGCACGAGCCACGCCAGCCGCACCACGAGGATCGCCCGGCCGTAGGCCCGCGTGCGAATCTCGCGCCACAGGATCGGGTTGGCCCACACCTCGCGGGCCGGCCGCCGCCCGCCGCCCGCCACCGCGGCCACCTGCTGCCGCGGCTCGCCCGCCACGTTCCAGCGCCGCACGCTGGCCACGGCGATCGCGCTCGTCGCGGCGAGGATGCCCAAGCACACGCCGAGAAACGGAGGCAGGAGCCGGGCGCCGGCGGGGTCGAGCGCGGCGAAGGCGGCGCGGGCGGGCGAGACGATCGCTCCGGCATCGCCGCCCCCGCGTGCGGCGGCCAGTTCGCCCGCCGCCAGCCAGGCCACGAGCGCGAAGAGCGTGATCGCGAGCGCCTGAAACGTGGTGTCTTTCCAGAAGGCCACCGTCGTGGCGATGCTCGCCGCCGCGAGCGCCGCCGCGGCCGTCACGACGAACAGCCGGGCCAGCTGCGCGGGCTCCACGCCGCCGAACAGCCCGGCGATGGCAAACACCGGCACCGCCGCCACGAGCAAGAGCCCCACCCGCACGAGGCTCGCCGCCAGCTTGCCGAGCACGAGCTCGGCGTCGGAGATCCGGCTCACGAGCAAGAGCTCGAGCGTGCGCCGGTCTTTCTCGGTCGTCACCACCACCGCGCCGGTGAGGGCGGCGGCGAGCATCGCCAGGCACAGCTGCAGCGGCCCCAGAATCCGCATCAGCGTGGCGCCGAAGCGGGCCGTATCGCCGGCCGTGGCCACCGTCTGGGTGCCCGTCACCACGAGCCAGCAGGTGGCCACGATCGCCAACAGGGCGGCGGCATAGACGGCGCGGGCCACGAACAGCCCACGCGATCGGGGGGCGAACCGCAGTTCACGTTCGAGGACGGCACCGACGCGCATGTGGGCGGGGCTTGTGGCAACGGGGCGTGTGGCAAAATTCCAGGGCCAAAGATAGAGTACCTGAATGTCGGGAGGGTATCGCCTCCCGATTCATCCCAGGAGACGAGCACATGGCGATGCGGCAGCGATTCTGCAGCGGGGCGGCGAGTGCGGTCGTGGCGGCCATGATGGCGTCGTTCGCAGTTCTTGTCTGCATGCCGGCCGAGGCCCGGGCTCAGATCACGGCCCAGACGCTGATCGGCAAGGCCGTGTCCGACGACGCTCAAAATCAAGAGGTCACCGGCGCGATCAACCGCTTCCGCGACCGCGACATCGACGGCTGCCGCGCGATCCTCGAACGCGTGAAAAGCAACAACGCCAAGCTGCCGCCCCCGGGCGTGATGATGGCGATGCTCTGGCTCAGCGTGAACCAGCTCGGCCCGGCCCGTGCCGAGCTCGAAGACTGCGTCGTCAAGTTTCCCAAAGATCCCGAGCCCTATCTGATGATGGGCGATCTCGCCTTCCAAGATCGCCGCGTCACCGACGCCGACATGCTCTTCAGGGAGGCCACGCGGCTCGCCGGTGAATACACCGAAAACGCCAAGCGCAAGCGCGATTTCGACATCCGCTGCAACGCCGGCAGTGCCGCCGTGGCGGAGGCCCGCAAGCAGTGGGAGCTCGCGCAGAAGCACCTGCAGGCGTGGATCGACCTCGATCCCGACAACGCCAGCGCCCACCAGCGCATGGGCATCGTGCTCTTTCAGCTGAGCAAGCCGCAGGAGGCGCTCGAACAGTTTCGCGAGGCGAAGAAGCTCGACCAAAAGGCCGTGCAGCCTGAGCTCGCGATGGCCCGGCTCTACGACGACGCCAAGAAGCGCGACACTGCCAAGAAGCTGATCGAGGCCGCCATCAAAGAGGCCCCCAAGGATCCGGCCGTGCTGCTCGCCGCCGCGCAGTGGTATCTCGGCCAAAACGACCTCGAACGGGCCAAGGCGATCGCCGAAGACGCCCTCAAGCTCGATGCCAAGAGCCTCGAAGGCCGCGTGGTGCGCGGGGCGATCGCCCGCGTGGCCCGCGACTACGCGACGGCCGAAAAGTTTTTCTACGACGCCCACGTGCAGTCGCCGGGCAATTTTCCGGCGTCGAATTCGCTCGCGCTGGTGCTGATCGAGAGCGACGACAAAGACTCGCGGCAGCGGGCCCTCGAGATGTCGGAGGCCAACGTGGCGATGCACCGCGAAAACTCGCCGCAGCAGGTGAACGCCCTCACGACGCTCGCCTGGGTCTATTACAAGCTCGGCCGCCGCGAGGATGCCGAGAAGATTCTCGCGCAGATCACGCAAAACAACGCGCTCACGACCGACGGCGCCTACTACGTGGCCAAGCTGCTCTCCGACCGCGGCGAGAAAGACCGGGCCCGCAAGATCCTCGAAGAGGTGCTGGCCAACGAGCCGATGTTCGCCACGCGGCCCGACGCCGTCGATCTGCTCGCCAAGCTCAAGAAAGACGCCCCGTAACGTAGAGCCAGGCCTTCGGGCCCGTCTGATACAGCGCGGATTCCGTAGCGACGGGCCTCCAGGCCTGTCGGAAACAGCGCGGATTCCGTAGCGACGGGCCTCCAGGCCTGTCGGATGGATTCCACATTCGACAGAGCTGGAGCTCTGTCGCTACGTGGTCGCTACGTGGTCGCGACGGGCCTGTCCTACTGCGGCTCGGGTGCGACCGGGATTTCTTCCGGCGCCCCTTCGCCCACCGGCATCGTGCGGATCGTGATGCCCCGCGCGGGCTGCATCGTGCCGGCTTGGCCGGCCGCCTGGCTCGGCTGCGTGCCGCGGCGCATCATCAGCGCCCGATTGCGGGCGCGGATGCGGTCGCTCCGCAGCGGAATGCCTGGATAGGCCTCGATCGGCACCTCGAGGCTCGGCAGGCCGATCCGGCTGCCGTCGCCGAAGTAGGTGAACATCTCGATCGCCCGGGCCGAGGGCAGCGGCCCGGCCGCGGCCAGCGTCGCCACCATCGCCATCACCACGCGCGGCCGCACCGCATGCCGCGCCGTAACGAGCCGCCTCATGAAAGTCTTCCAATAGGAGTGGCGCCGGCCACGACACGCACACGCGGAAGTATCGGCGGCTGTCGCCGCATCCGCGACGAATTCCCGGCGATTCTGCCTGACCGCCATGATCGATAGGGTTTGACATCACATTCGACAGGCCTGAAGGCCTGTCGCTACCCTTGCAGGCCATGCATTCGCCGGCCCTCCCTCTCGTCGCCACCCTTGCCGCGGTGCTCGCGGCCCTCGCTGCGGCCCTGGCGATTCACCGTGTGCGTGGCTCGACGGCCGTGCCGGCGGCCTGGTGGGCCCTCGCAGCCTGCCTCGCGCTCGCGGCCGATGCGGCTGCGCACGGCGCGGGCTGGCTCGCCACGCCGGCCGCTGCGGCCCGCGTGCGGCTGGCCGTGGCGGCGCTGGCCGTCTGCCCGGCGATGGCGCTCCTCGGCGCGAAGCGGCCGCAGCATGGCGTGTGGCAGCTGATCGTGGCCACGCTGGCCGTCGTGGTGGCGATGCCGGCGCTTTCGGCCTGGCTGGTGCGGCCCGGCAGCCTGCCCGACGTGCATCTGCTCGGACGCGGCTTCCTGTTCGTGCTCACGGTCGTCGGCTGGCTGAATTTCGTGGCCACGAGCCACGGCCCCGCCGCCACGGCGATTGCTGCCGGGCAGCTCGCGCTCCTGCGGCCCTTTCTGCCGGGCGTGGCCACCGACGCGGCGTTGCCGCAGCCGGCGCTCGACGCCGCCGGGGCTGGCCTCGTGGCCGCGGGCGCCATGCTCGCCCTCGTGTGCGGGCCCCGGGGCAGGGCAGACGCCGCGCCCGCCCCGCGCGGCCCCGCCGCGGTCGCCGCGCAAATCGATCCGCCGTTTCGCGCGCTTCGCGACACGCTCGGCGCCGCCTGGGCCCTGCGAATCGCGGAGCGGTTCGACACCGTGGCCGCAGAGCGCGGCTGGCCCTGCCGGCTGCACTTCGCGGGCCTCGAGGCCGGCGGCGATCCTGCCGACGACTCGTGGCACCGCGATGCCCTGCGGGCCTTCAAAGCGCTCATGCGCCGCTTCGTCGATGAGGCCTGGCTCGCCCGCCATGGCTGGAAAGGGCCCGCCGCATGACAGGCGTTGACGCGCCCGCGATCAGCGTGCGCGACCTCGTGAAGCGGTATCCGGGCCGGCCGCCCGTCGAGGCGGTGCGCGGCCTGTCGCTCGACGTGCGCCGCGGCGAGTGCTTCGGCCTGCTCGGCCCCAACGGCGCCGGGAAGACGACCACGATCGAGATCCTCGAAGGCCTGCTCGCCCCCACGAGCGGCGAGGTCGAGGTGCTCGGGCTCACCTGGGCCGCGCACGCAGGCGCGCTTCGCGAGCGGGTGGGCGTGTCGCTGCAGGAGACGCGGCTTTCCGACAAGCTCACGGTGCTGGAAACAGCCCGGCTGTTTCGCTCGTTTTACCGCCGTGGCATCGCGGCCGAGGCCGCGCTCGAGCTCGTGGGCCTCGTGCCGAAGGCCGCCGCCCGCGTCGCGAATCTTTCGGGCGGCGAGCGGCAGCGGCTCGCGGTGGCCACGGCGCTCGTAGGCTGGCCCGAGCTCTTGTTTCTCGACGAGCCCACCACCGGGCTCGACCCGCAGTCGCGCCGTCAGATCTGGGATCTCGTCGAGACGGTCCGCGCCTGCGGACACACCGTCGTGCTCACGACCCACTTCATGGACGAGGCCGAGCGGCTCTGCGACCGGATCGCGATCGTCGATGCCGGCCGCGTGATCGCCCTCGGCACGCCGCCCGAGCTGCTCGCCCAGTTCGAGGTCGCCCACCTCGACGACGTGTTCGTGAAGCTCGCCGGCCGAAGGCTCACCGAATCGGGCTGGGCCGAGCCCGTGGCCGGCTCTACCGGAGGCCCGGCATGACGAGCCAGCCCGCCTCCGCCGCGCGGCCGCTTCCGCCGCCCGCCGTCACCGCCGGCGGCCATGCGCCTTTGCGTGCCTTCATCGCGAGCCGGCTCGTCGAATTCTGCCGCGAGCCCGAGGCGCTCTTCTGGGTGTATGGGTTTCCGCTCGTGATGATCCTCTCGCTCGGCATCGCGTTTCGGCAGCAGCCGCTCGCGAGCCTCAGGGTCGATGTCGTGGCCGGCCCCGCGGCCGCGGCCGATGCGGCCACGCTCAACGCCGCGCCTGGGCTCACGGCCACGATCCGGCCGCAGGCCGAGGCGGCGGAGCGGCTCCGCACCGGCCGGGCCGACCTCGTCGTCGAACGCTCGGCCGCGGCGGTCGAATTCCGCACCGATCCCACGCGGCCCGAGGCCGTGCTCGCCCGCGACCGGGCTCACGACGCGCTCGAGCGGGCCGCCGGCCGCCGCGATCTGCTCACCGTGCGCGATACGCCCGTCGAGTCTCCCGGCGGCCGCTACATCGATTTCCTCGTGCCCGGCCTGATGGCGCTCTCGCTGATGGGCGGCGGCCTGTGGGGCGTGGGGTTTGCCGTGGTGGAGATGCGGATCCGCAAGCTGCTCAAGCGGTTTTTCGCCACGCCGCTCGCGCACTGGCAGTTTCTCTTCGGGATGATGGCCGGGCGGATGCTGTTCGTGATTCCCGAGATGGTGCTGCTCGTGGTCGCCGCGCGGCTGCTCTTCGGCGTGCAGGTGTTCGGGAGCGCGGCAGCGGTGGTCGCCCTCCTCGTGCTCGGGGCCACGGCCTTCGCCGGCATCGGCCTCGCGATCGCGGCCCGGGCCAAGACGCTCGAGGCGGTGTCGGGGGCGCTCAATCTCATCATGCTGCCGATGTGGCTCGGC
Organism: Planctomycetaceae bacterium; assembly: GCA_027486095.1. Classification (GTDB taxonomy): domain Bacteria; phylum Planctomycetota; class Planctomycetia; order Pirellulales; family UBA1268; genus RGVT01. The sequence goes on from JAIXPT010000146.1 coordinate 9,519, forward strand.
TCGGGCGTGTTTTTCTCGCGGGAGCGGTATCCCGACTGGCTGCAGCCGGTGCTCGCCGCCCTGCCGCTCACGCCGCTCGTCGATGCCCTGCGCGGCGTGATGCTCGAAGGCCGCACGCTCGCCGGCTGTGCCGGAGAAATCACCGCCATCGCCGCCTGGGGGATCATCTGTTTCGCGATCGCCCTGCGGATTTTCCGCTGGCAGTGACCGCCGCAAAACGGTGCGCCGATAGCCCCTTCGGGAGAAGGGAGGTAGACTCGGAGCTTCCGCCGAGTCTGCGGGGTATCGTCCCGCGGCTCCTCGGCGAACGACGTCCTCTTTTTCCTTGGAGAGCTTCATGGCTGATGCCGTCAATCCCGAGCGTGGTGCCCCCGATCAGATGCAGGTGCCGGTGGATGAATCGCACATCGTCGCCCACTATGCGAACTTCTGCCGTGTCACGGGCACGCCCGAAGAGCTGATCGTCGATTTCGGTCTGAATAAGCAGGTGGCCGGCAACTCGCCCGAGACGATCCAACTCACGCAGCGGATCATCGTGAATTTCTTCACCGCCAAGCGGCTCGCCTACGCGCTCGGCATGGCGGTGCAGCGGCATGAGCAGGCCTTCGGCGTGCTCGAGACCGACGTGCAGAAGCGGGTGGTGCCGCAGTCGGCGCGAGCCTAGAGCGAAAGCGGCAGGCGCGGTCGCCGGCCGCCTGGCCGGCGACCGCCGACGCACCCACGAGCCGGGGATTCCACGCATGAGCACGGTCGAAGAACGGGCGGTCGAGGAGGCGCGGCGGCAGATCCTCGCGATCGTCAATCAGATCCGCGCGCTCGCCCAGGGCGACATGAAGGAGGCGGAGTTTTTCTCCGCGCTGCTCGCCAAGTCGATCGAGGCGATGGGCGCCGTGGCCGGCATCGTGTGGCTCACCCGCGACCAGGGCCGCGTGGAATCGGTGACGGGGCAGGGGGTCGAATACACCGGGATCGCGCACGATCAGGATGCCCAGGCGGCCCACGGCAAGCTCGTGGGCGCGCTCATGGGCAATCCCACGGGCCTGATCGTGCCGCCGCGGGCCGAGCTCACGAATGCCGACGGCAGCCCCGCAGCCGGCAATCCCACCGATCTCCTCGTGGTGGCCGCCCCGATCGACCGGGCCGGCACCCGCGCGGGCCTGATCGAGATCTTCCACCAGCCGAACGCGCCGGAGGTGGAGCGCGGGTATCTCAAGTTTCTGCAGGAGGTGTCGCAGCCGGCCCGCACGTTTCTCGACCGCCAGCAGCTCGTCACGCTCGATAGCCAGCAGACAGCGCTCGTGCAGGTCGATCGCTTCAGCCGGGCGGTGCACGAGACGCTCGATCCGGTGCAGACGGCGTTCGTGCTCGCCAATGAGGCGCGAAGGATCATCGGCTGCGACCGCGTGAGCGTGCTCGTGAAGCGGGGCCGCAAGCTCCGCCTCGAGGCCGTGAGTGGGCAGGAGTCGATCGAGCGACGGGCCTCGGCCGTGCAGGCGATCCAGGAGCTCGTGCGGGTGGTGGCGAAGGCGGGCGAGCCGCTCTGGCATCCCGACCTGGCCAGCGAGCTGCCGCCGCAGATCGAAGAGGAGCTCGAAGCCTACGTCGATGAGTCGCACGCCACGGCCCTGGCGATCATTCCTTTGGAGAAGCCGCGGCCCGCGCCGGTGGTGCGCAGCGGCGGCGTCGATGCGGTGGCCGTGGCCAAGGCCGAGGCGGCGCCCAAGGTGGCCCCCCAGCCGATCGGGGCGATCGTGGCCGAGTGGTTTTCGTCGAGCACGTTCGAGGGGGGCAAGCGGGCCCGCGTGGAGCTCGTGGCCGAGCACGGCCGCGTGGCGATCGCCAACGCGCTTGCGCACACAAGCCTGCCGCTCTATCCGCTCCTGAATCTGCTCGGCAAATCGCGGGTGCTGACCACCGCCCGCAACCTGCCGAAGACGATCCTCGCGGTGCTCACGGCCACGGCGGCCGGGCTCGCGCTCGCGCTCGTGCCGGCGGATCTGCGGCTCGAAGGCAAGGGCACGCTCGAGCCGGTGCACCGGCGCGACGTGTTCGCCGGGATCGACGGCGTGGTCGAGTCGATCGCGCCGGGCGTGGAGCACGCGGCCGACGTGAAAGAGGGGCAGCTGCTCGCCACGCTTCGCAACATCGAGCTCGATGTCGCCCTCACCGACGTGCTCGGCCGCAAGGCCGCCTCCGAAGAGCAGCTTGTTTCCACACGGCGGGCAATCCTCGAAGACAAAAAGATCTCGGCCGACGAAAAAACCCGCATGGCCGGCCGGGCAGCGCAGCTGCAGCGCGAGATCGAGAGCCTGGAAGCCCAGCGGCAGCTCTACGAGGCCAAGAAGCTCGACCTCGCGGTGCGGAGCCCGATCGAGGGCGTGATCGTCACCTGGCAGGTGCGCGATCGCCTCATGCTCCGCCCGGTGGAGAAAGGGCAGGTGCTCCTGAACGTAGCCGACAAAACAGGCCCCTGGGAGCTCGAGATCCATCTGCCCGACGATCGGCTCGGCCACGTGAACAGGGCCTCTGCCGAGGCCCGGGCCGCGGGCCGCGAGCTCGAGGTGGATTACATCCTGGCCACCGACCCCGGCACCCGCCATGTGGGCTCGGTGAAAGAGATCCACGAGCAGGCCGAGGTGCGCGGCGAGCAGGGCAACACCGTGCTCCTACGGATCACGATCGATCCCGAGCGGCACGAGAAAGAAGAGCTCGGGGCAGGCGCGAGCGTCACGGCGCGGATCAACTGCGGCCAGCGGCCCCTCGGCTACGTCATCTTCCACGACCTCGTGGCCTTCGTGCAGCAGCACATTCTGTTTCGCCTCTGGTGAGGATTTTTCCCATGCGTTTGTTCGTCGTTCGATGCTCGGCCGCGGTGTGTCTCGCCTGTGCCACGCTCTCGGCCGCGGAGCCTGCCGCCGATCCGGTGCTCGAGCGCTGCCTCGTGTCGCTCGTGGAAGAGGCGAAGGTGCCCGCCCGCGAGCCGGGCGTGCTCGTGGAGCTCATGATCCGCGAGGGCGACGTGATCGCGAAGGGGGCCGTGATCGCCAAGATCGACGACAACCAGCCGCAGATGGAGCGGCGCAAGGCCGTGGCCGAGCACGAGCAGGCGGTGGCCAAGGCC
>JAIXPT010000362.1 GCA_027486095.1 Planctomycetaceae bacterium
CCGCGGGCGTCGTTGTGCTGCACGCGGTAGCCCACGTAGGCGGCCATCTCGCCCGAGTCGAGCTCCACCGGAATCTGCACCTGCACCTCACGCTTCGCCCCGAGCAGCTGGCGGCGGATGCCCGGCGAGAGGTCGAGGCAGTCGGCGGCACGGTCGAAATAGATGCGGGTGGCTTCGCTCGAACGCATGATGCGGGCTCCGGGGCACAGAATTCGAAAACGCCCCGGCGATCTTATCGGCGGGCCTTTCCCGGTCACAAGCAAGCGTGCGCATGGCCGAGGGGCTCGTGCAGCGGATACGATAGCGGTGGCCAGCCTCGTGGTGGATGTTTCGACGATGCCCATTCTCACCCCTGCGCAATTCTGGACGCTCGTCGTCGAGACCGGGCTCGTGGACGGCGACCGTCTCGAAGCTCTGCGATCCGAGTTCGACATGGAGTCGATCTCGCCGGCGGCCACCCCCGACGCGCTCACCGAGGCGATCGCCAAGTGGCTCGTGCGCCGCAAGGTGATCACCGTGTGGCAGGCGCGGCGGCTCGTGCGGGGCGACCGCGGGCCGTTTTTTCTGGGCGATTACCGGCTGCTCGAACGGATGGAAAAAGATGCCTTTCAGGGGGGCGGCAAGGGGCACCTCTTTCGAGCCCGGCACGAGCCGTCGGGCCGCAGCGTGCTGCTCATGCTGCTCGATGCCGAGCGCTGCCGCGACCTCGAAGTGTGGACCGACATCGTGCGCCGCACCACGGCCGCGAATCGCACGGCCGATCCTGTGCTCGCCCGCACCTGGGCGCTCGAGCAAAGCGGCGGCCAGCGGTTCATCGTGTGCGAGGACGTCGGCGGCGCGCCGCTCACGCCGGAGCTCGCCGCGCGGGGCCCGCGGCCGGTCGCCGAGGTGGGGCCACTGTTGGTCGCCGTGGCGCGGGCCGTGGCGGAGCTCCATCGGCTGGGCGTCGTGCACGGCGGCATCTCGCTCGAGGCCCTGCGACGGCAGCCGCCGCCACCCGGTGGCGATCTGGCGACGGGCCGTGTTCGCCTGCTGCAGTTTCCCCTCGTGGCCGATCCGCATGCGGTGCCGCTGCGGCCGGCGATCGACACGCCGGAGGCGATTGCGAAGGCAGGCACGCGCGCGGCGTTTCTGGCGCCCGAGCTCCTGCTGCCGGGCGCGGTGTGCGACCCGCGCAGCGATGTCTACGCACTCGGCTGCGTGATGCAGGCCTTGCTCACCGGCACGCTACCGTGCTGGCAAGGGAGCCCCGAGCAGACGCTCTCGCAGGCCGCGTTCGTGGGGCCCGAACCACTCGCACCGCCGCAGGTGCCCCTCGAGGTCGCCACGCTCGTCTCCTACCTCGTGGCCCGCGATCCCGCGGCCCGCTATCAATCGGCAGCCGAAGCGGCCGATGCGATCGCCGCATGCTTTGGCCTGCCGCCGGTGTCGCCGTCGCTGCCCGCCCAGCAGCCGTTCATCAGCCAGGCCGTCACGCCGGCGGCACCGGCTCCGGTGAGGCGTGCAGTCGCGGTGGTCGCGGTGCACGACGAGGAGCCGTCGTTCGTCACGCCCGTGGCGCCAGCGCGGGCTTCGGCGCGCGCGAAGGTGCCGTGGCTGGCCCTCGCCCTTGGGCTCGCGGCGTTGGCGGCGGTGGCGGGCGGGGTGGTCGCGCTGTCCACGCTGTCGGGGGGCGGGCGCTCGAAGACCGTGGTGGCGAAAACCGCCGCCTCCAAGGCTGAAAAGGCGGAACACAGCGAGCAGGCTCTCGATGTGGCGCTCGATGCAGCTGACGATTCGGGGGCCGCGCCCGCGGCCGCGGTGGCCGAAGGGCCGCCTGCGGAGAAGGCGACGAAGCTCGTGGACACCCCGGACGTTCCCTGGGCGTCGCCCACGGACGGGGCCCCGCCGACGCTGGCCCACCTGCCGCCGGGCGCGCAGCTCATTCTGCTCGCCCGGCCGGCCGAGCTGCTCGCGAGCGCTGAGGGGCGGCTCTTCGCGCGGGCGCTCGGCAGCCGCGTGGAGCAGGCGTTGGCAGCGGTGGCCACGGCCTGCGGCTGCGGAGCCGACGAGCTCGAATTGATTCAGGCGGGCTGGCAGGCCGACCCTGAAAGCGGGCCCGATGCCGTGGCAGGAGGGTATGCGGCGTGGGGCCGCGCGGCCTTGCCGGTGGCGGCCGACGACGCCCGCGATCGGGCCTGGGGCCCCACGAAGCCGCGGGAGCTCGACGGCGAGACGGTGCATGTCGGGCCTGGGCTCGCGTATTGGCTGCCCGCCGCAGACGAGGGCCGCGTGCTCGTCGCGGCGCCCGAAAAGCTGCTCGTGGAGATGGTGCAGGCTCGTCCATCCGAACGCGGCGCAGAGGCTGCGGGCGACTGGCGCAGCCGGCTGCGAGCCACGCTTCCGCCCGACCTCGAGGATCTCGTCGGGATGCTCGACGAGACCCGCCATCTCACGCTCTTCGGTTCGCCGGCCTACCTGCTTCACGACGGCCGGCCGGTATTCGCCGGGCCCCTCGCGAAGCTCGTCGAGCCCCTGGGCGCCATCCTGGGAGGCGAGATGGCGGCGGCCGCGCTCTCGCTGCACTGTGGCGAATCGTTCTACGCCGAAATCGATGGCATCGCCGCGACGGCCCGCTCCGCCCGCAAAGACGCCGCGGATCTCGGGGCACGCATCGCGGCGGCCGCCGACGCGATCGAGGAATACTGCAACGCGCTCGATCCGCACCCCTACGGCCGCAAGCTCGTGATGCGGCTGCCGCGGATGCTCGGCATTCTGGCGGCGAATCTCCGCGCGGGCGCCGAAGGGAAGGGGATCGTCGTCAACTGCCACCTGCCACCGCAGGCCGGCCACAATCTCGCGCTGGCCGCCGAGCTCGCGATCGAGCAGACCCCGGGCAGTGGTGGCGCGGCCGTGGCCGCTGTGGCTCCGGCCGTGCCGCAATCGGCCGCCGACCGGCTGGCGAAGCGGATCTCGCTCACCTTCGCGCGCGACACGCTCGAAAAGTCGATCCAGATGGTCGCGGAGGAGATCGGCGTGCCGATCGAGATTCTCGGCAAGGACCTCGAGCTCGACGGGATCACGAAGAACCAGTCGTTCGGGCTCGACGAGAGCGACCAGCCCGCCGAGGC
>JAIXPT010000102.1 GCA_027486095.1 Planctomycetaceae bacterium
CCGCTCTCCCACACCGAATATTTCGGGATCTTCGCCTTCTTCAACGACACGCACGAAGCGCAGTCGCACGTCTACACACGGGCCGACCTCCAGAAACTCGCCGATATCCGCACGCGCATCGCCGATGCCGAAGCCCGCATCCGGATCGAGCGGCCGCAGTGGGAGGCCGAAATCTCCGCCTGGGAGCGGCAGGTCGCGGCCGGGCTCGTGCCGTGGACGACCGTGACGATGGCGGAGATGTCGTCGAGCGGCCTGCTCTGCCACCCCACGCAGCGGGCCGACGGCTCAATCCTCATGATCGGCCACCGCGACAACACGATCATCTTCGAGGCCGAGCCTGATCTCATGGGAGCGACGGGCCTGCGGCTCGAAGCCCTCACCGACGGCGACCTGCCGATGGGCGGCCCCGGCCGCGACGGCTCGTGGGGCCTCTCGACACTCGAGGTGCAGGTGAAGAAGCCCGACGGCGACAAGTGGGAAAAGCTGAAGCTCACGAACGCCACGGCCGACTTCTCGCAGCCCGAACAGCTGGTACCGCTGCCAGACGCCGCCAAGAAAGACGACACCCGGAAAACTGATGCAAAGCATGAAGCCGCCAAGAAAGATGACCCGCCGAAGATGGCGTCGATCGGCCCCGTGGCCAACCTGATCGACGGCGACGGCAATTCCTCGTGGCGGGCCGATCGCGGGCCGCTCGTGCGCAATCAGCCGTCGAGCGCCGTCGTGCAGTTCGAGCAGCCGCTCGATTTTCCCGAGGGCACGAAGCTCAAGGTCACGATCACGATGGCAGACAAGAAGCCCCACGGCGGCGACGGCACGATGCTCGGCTGCTGCCGCGTGAGCCTCTCGACGAGCCCGGCGCCCGCCGCGCCGGCCATCGATCATGCCGCCGTGCTCGCGATCGCCACGCCCGCCGAACAGCGGACCGCAGGCGATCAGGCCGCCATCTTCGCCGCCTGGCGAAAAACGGTGCCGGAACTCGAGCCGATCAACGAGGAGATCGCCGGTCTCTGGCGCTCGGTGCCCACGCCGCAGACGAGCATCCTCCATCTCGCGGCTCGCTCCTCCGCCGAGCGGCGGCCGACGCACCTGCTCGACCGCGGCGTCTGGAACGCGCCTAAAGAAGAGATCGAGCCGCACGTGCCCGCCGCGCTCCATCCCTTTCCGGCCGATGCGGCGAAAAACCGCCTCGGCTTCGCGAAATGGCTCGTCGATCCGCGGTCGCCGCTCACGGCTCGCGTGGCCGTCAACCGCATCTGGCAGGGGCTCTTCGGCCAGGGGCTCGTGGAAACGCCCGACGACTTCGGCACCCGTGCCCCGGTGCCCGACCACATCGACCTGCTCGACTGGCTGGCGGTCGATTTCATGGAGCGGGGGTGGAGCCAGAAGCAGGCGATTCGCCAGATCGTGATGAGCGACACCTACCGGCAGGCCTCGCAGGCAAGCCCGGAGGCGCTCACCCGCGATCCCCAGAATCGGCTGCTCGCCCGCGGCCCGCGGTTTCGGGTCGATGCCGAGATCGTCCGCGACGTGGCGCTCGCCGCCTCGGGCCTGCTCACGCACAAGCTCGGCGGGCCGGGCGTGATCCCGCCAGTGCCGCAAAACGTGCTCGACTACAACTACACCTACCCGAGCTACTGGAAAGCCGCCACCGGCCCCGACCGCTATCGGCGCGCCGTCTACGTGTTTCGCAAGCGGTCGATGCCCGATCCGGTGCTCGCGAATTTCGACGCCCCCAATGGCGACGTCTCGTGCGCCCGCCGCGTGCGGTCGAATACGCCGCTCGCCGCGCTCACCGGGCTCAACGAGCCCGTGTTCGTCGAGGCGGCGCAGGCGCTCGCGCTGCGCACGCTGAAAGAGGGCGGAGCCGACGATGCGAGCCGCATCGAGCATGCCTTTTTGCTCTGCACTTCGCGCCGCCCCTCGGACGATGAAACACGCGAGATGCTTGCCTTCCTCGATGAGCAGCGCCGGCAGTTTGCCGACGGCTGGCTCAACCCCCGCGAGGTGGCGACCGGCTCCGCCGAGAAGCTGCCAGCGCTGCCGCCGGGCACCACGCCGCAGGATGCCGGAGTGTGGACGCTCCTCGCCCGGGTGCTCTTGAACCTCGATGAAACCGTGACCAAAAACTGACCCCCCGGGAGCACCTCCCATGGCATACGATCGTCTCTTCCATGACGCCCGCGCCCGGCTGCTCTCGCGGCGCTGGTTTTTCGGCGACTGCGGCGTGGGCCTCGCGGGGATCGCGGCGCATTCGCTCTTGGCGGCCGAGGGCCGGGCCGCCGTCGCGCCGCCGGGGGCTCCGGGCCCGCTCGCACCGAAAATTCCCCACTTCGCCCCGAAGGCGAAGCGGGTGGTCTATCTCTTTCAGGCCGGCGCCCCGAGCCAGATCGAGCTCTTCGACCATAAGCCCGAGCTCGCCGCCCGCGACGGCACGCTGCCGCCCGCCGAGCTGCTCGCGGGCTACCGCGCGGCCTTCATCAATCCGAATTCGGCCCTACTCGGCCCGAAATACAAATTCCAGCAGTATGGCCAAGCCGGCATCGAGCTCGGCGAACTCTTGCCGTACACCGGCAAGATCGCCGACGAGCTATGTTTCATCCGTTCGATGCAAACCGATGCCGTGAACCACGCGCCGGCCCAGATTCTCTTGAACACCGGCTCGCAGCAGTTTGGCCGCCCGAGCTTCGGGGCCTGGACGCTCTATGGCCTCGGCAGCGAGGCGAGCGACCTGCCGGGGTTCGTCGTGCTCACGAGCGCCAAGGGCACGAGCGGCGGCGCGAGCAACTATGGGCCCGGCTTCCTGCCCACCGTCTACGGCGGCATTCCGCTGCGCAGCGGCGGCGATTCGGTGCTCTATCTCTCGAACCCCCGGGGCATCGACCGGCCCACGCAGCGGGCGTCGCTCGACACCCTCAACCGGCTCAACGAACTCGCCCTCGCGAACACCGGCGATCCCGAGATCACCGCGCGGATCCAGGCCTATGAGATGGCCTACCGGCTGCAGTCGAGCGCGCCCGAGCTCATGAACCTCGCCAGTGAGTCGAAAGACACGCTCGCCCGCTACGGCCTCACCGACCCGAACCAGGCCGGCTTCGCCCGCAACTGCCTGCTCGCCCGGCGGCTGCTCGAGCGCGGCGTGCGATTCGTGCAGCTCTTCCACGAGGCGTGGGACCAGCACGGCAACCTCACGAAGGCGGTGAAGCAAAACTGTGCCGACACCGATCAGGCGAGCGCCGCCCTCGTGATGGATCTGAAAGATCGCGGCCTCCTCGACGACACGATCGTGATCTGGGGCGGCGAGTTCGGCCGCACGCCGATGGTGCAGGGGGGAAACGACGGCCGCGACCATCACAACCGGGCGTTCACGATGTGGCTCGCCGGGGGCGGCCTGAAGAAGGGCTACGTGCACGGCAAGACCGACGACTTCGGCTTCAACGTCGTCGAGGATCCCGTGCACGTGCACGATCTCAACGCCACGCTCCTCCATCTGCTCGGCTTCGATCACCTCAGGCTCACCTTCCGCTCGCAGGGCCGCGACTACCGGCTCACCGACGTGCACGGCAAGCTCGTAAACGGCATCCTTGCCTGACGGCCGGGCCGGACGCCCGGCACGCAGTCGGCTACCATGACGGCATGCACCCGACCACGATTCTCTGGCTGCGGCACGATCTCCGGCTTGACGACAACCCTGCCCTCGCGGTGGCCGCCGCCCGCGGGGCGGTGGTGCCCGTGTTCATCCAGGCTCCCGAGGAAGAAGCCCCCTGGGAGCCGGGCGCCGCGTCGCGGTGGTGGCTGCACCAGTCACTCGAAAAACTCACGGCGGCGTTCCAGAAAGCCGGAGCGCCGCTCGTCATCCGCCGCGGGCCGTCGCTCGACGCGCTGCGCAAGCTGGTGAAAGAAACGGGGGCCACGCACGTGGCCTGGAACCGGCGCTACGAGCCGGCCGTGATCAAGCGCGACACCGGCATCAAGAAATCCCTCGCGGCCGACGGCCTCGAGGTCGAGAGCTTCAACGGCGCCTTGCTCTACGAGCCGATGAAGGTGGCCACGAAGGAGGGCCGGCCGTATCAGGTGTTTTCGCCGTTCTGGCGGGCGCTGCTCGCCCACGACGAGCCCGCGGAGCCGGTGGCAGCGCCCGAGAAACTCACGCCAGCCAAGAAGCAGCCCACGAGCCTCGCGCTCGACTCGCTCGGGCTCCTGCCCGCGATCGACTGGGCGGGCGAGATGCGAAAAACGTGGACTCCGGGCGAGGCCGGCGGTTCCAAACGGCTCGAACGGTTCGTCGAGCGCGGCCTCACCGACTACGACGGCGAGCGCAATCGCCCCGATCACGAGGGCACGAGCGCCCTCTCGCCGCACCTGCACTTCGGGGAGATCTCGCCCCGCCGCGTGTGGCATGCAGTGCGGGCCGCCGTGGGCGGCAGGCCCGCCAAGGCGATCACCACCGGCGGCGCCGAAGCCTATCTCCGCGAGCTCGGCTGGCGCGAGTTCGCCAATCATCTGCTCTACCACTTTCCGCACACCTCCGACGCGCCCCTGCGGGCCGATTATGCGAGATTTCCCTGGGCCAACGATCCGGTGGGCCTGCGGGCCTGGCAGCGGGGGCGGACGGGGTTTCCGATCGTCGATGCCGGCATGCGGCAGCTCTATGCCACCGGCTGGATGCACAACCGCGTGCGAATGATCGTGGCGAGCTTTCTCGTCAAAGATCTGCGGATCTCGTGGCTCGAAGGCGCGCGGTGGTTTTGGGACACGCTCGTCGATGCGGATCTGGCCGCCAACACGCTCGGCTGGCAGTGGGCGGCCGGCTGCGGCGCCGACGCGGCGCCCTATTTTAGGATCTTCAATCCCACGAGCCAGGCGGAGAAGTTCGACCCCGACGAGGCGTATGTGAAGCGGTGGGCCGGCACCGATGCGGCCGACTATCCGGAGCCGATCGTCGATCACGCCGAGGCCCGCAAGCTCGCCCTCGCGGCCCTCAAAACACTGAAGTCGTAGCGACGGGCCTCCAGGCCTGTCGGATGGACAGGACTGGAGCCCTGTCCCTACACGTGTCGGATGGACAGGACTGGAGCCCTGTCCCTACGCCTGTCGGCCTACTTCTTCTCGAGCGACATCGTGAGCGCCCGCACCTTGTCCACGATCGTCTTCATGGCGTCGGGCTCGGCCACCTTGTTGGCGGCTTTGTCGGCTTCCTTCAGGATGGCGAGCGCCTCTTTCGTAGCGCCGTTGGCATCGAGCGCTGCCGCCACGGCCACGAGGGCATACGCCCGGCTCTCCGCCCGCTCCACGCTCTTGGCGGCCTTCGCGGCTTCGTCGAGCAGGGCGGCGGCTTCATCCTTCTTGCCGGTCTGGGCCTTCACGTTGGCCGCCGCGGCGAGCGCCTCGGCCTTGGCCCGCGGCTCTTC
>JAIXPT010000034.1 GCA_027486095.1 Planctomycetaceae bacterium
CGGGCCCGCGTGCCGGGGGGCGGCGTGGCGCTCACCGATCGCTCGATCGGGCTGATCCTGGGCTCCGAGCATCGGTCGGTGGCGCTGTCGAAGCGGATCGGCGACTCGATCAACAAGCGATTCCACGCCGTGATCAAGGGGACGAAGCGGGGCGTCGCCGTTCCCAAGACCGATCGCTTCATCGAACTCGACGTGCCCTCCGTCTACAAGAACAACCTCGCCCGGTTCGTGCGTGTGGTGCGTTGCGTGGCCGTCGTCGAACCGCCGGCCGGCCGCCACGCGAGGCTCGAACTTCTCGCCCGCCAGCTGGCCGACCCCGTCACCGCCCCGGCGGCCGCCCTGCGGCTCGAGGCGATCGGCAAGGAGGCCGTGCCGACCTTGCGCGAGGCCCTCGGTGCCAAGGATGCCGAAGTGCGCTTCGCGGCGGCGGAGGCCCTCGCCTATCTCGGAGAATCGCAGGCTGCCGAGCAGCTGGCCGACGCCGCGGCGACGCTGCGGAGCGCCCGCCCGGCGGCCCTCGCGGCGCTTTCCGTGATCGACGATGCGAACGGCCTCGACGCCCTGCAGGGGCTGCTTGCCAGCACGAGCGCCGAGACCCGCTACGGCGCCTTCCGCGCCCTGTGGCGCATGGATCCCTCGGCTCCGCTGATCAGGGGCGAGCAACTCGGCGATGCCTGCTCGCTCCACGTGCTCGACGTCGAGGGGCCGCCGCTGATTCACGCCACGCGCAGCCACCGCCCCGAGATCGTGCTCTTTGGCGCCGCTCATGCCCTGGCCGACGGGCTGCGTGCCGAGGCGGGGTCGGCGATCGTCGTGGTGGTCGCCGGGAGCACGGCCACCGTGAGCCGCTTCCTGCCCGGTGAGCCCGACGAACAGCAGGCGGCGCCCGCCCGCGTCGATGCCGTGGTGCGCGCGATCATCGACCTCGGCGGCTCGTATCCCGATGCCATCCAGTTTTTGCAGCAGGCCAGCTCCAGCCGCTGCCTCGACAGCCGCCTCGCCTTCGACGCGCTGCCGGACGAGTACGACGGTCGGATGACGGTGCACGAGGAGGCCGCCCGCCAGGAGCGCGACCTGCCGCTCGACAACGACACCGCCGATACCACCACGCCAGCCCCCGGGAGCAAACGTACGGACAAATCGTCATGACCAGGCTCAAGGCCCTCGAACTGTTCGGCTTCAAGAGCTTCGCCGACCGGACCCGCTTCGAGTTTCCCGAAGGCATCACGGTGGTCGTCGGGCCGAACGGCTCCGGGAAATCGAACGTCGTAGACGCCATCAAATGGGTGCTCGGCGAACAGTCTGTCCGCAGCCTCCGCGGCCGCGACATGACCGACGTCATCTTCGCCGGCTCGGTGTCGCGCAAGCCGCTCAACGCGGCCGAGACATCGCTGATCTTCGACAATTCCTCCCGCCAACTGCCCCTCGACACCGACGACGTGCAGATCACGCGGCGGGTCTACCGCAGCGGAGAGAGCGAATATCTCGTCAACGGCGCCGCCTCGCGGCTGCGCGATCTTCGCGAGCTGTTTTCCGGCACCGGAGCGGCGACCGAAGCCTACAGCGTGATCGAGCAGGGCCGCGTCGATGCGCTGCTCGTGGCCTCGGGCAAGGACCGCCGCGCCGTCTTCGAGGAGGCTGCAGGCATCACCCGGTTTCGTGCCCGACGGGCCGAGGCGCTCAGGAGACTGGAGCGGGCCGAGCAAAACCGCCAACGGCTCGCCGACATCGTGGGCGAGGTGTCGAGCCGGCTCGAGACGGTGAAACACCAAGCAGCCCGCGCGCGACGCTGGCGGCAGATGACCGATCGCCTGCGGCTTTTGCGCGTGACGGCGGCCACCACCGATTTGGGCGATGCCGACGCCCTCGTGCAGGGCGTCGAGGCCCAACTGGCCGACCTGACCGCCCGGCATGCCGCCGCCGATGCAGACGTGGCCAGCGCGGCAGCGCGGGCCGCGGCCATCGACGATCGCCATCAGCAGATGGAGCCACGGCTCGCCGCGCTGCATGGCCACTATGCGGAAGACCGGCGTGCCGCCGCCGCCGCCGAAGCCACGCTCGCCCTGTTGCGGCAACGCCGGCAGGAACTCGATGCCGATATCGGCCGGGTGGCCGCCGACCTGCGCACGGCCGGCCAACGCCAGCGGATCGCCGCCACCACACTCGACGAAGCGCTCGCGCAGGCAGACGCCGCCACCGGCGAGCGCGACCGGATCGAGGCGGAGCTCGCCGCCCGCGACCAGACAGCCGCCGGATCACACGAATCGCTGACGACGTTACGGCAGCGGCTCGCCGAGCAATCGGCCCGCGTGGCCGACCTCGAAAGGCTCGTGCGCCGCGCCGAGACCGAGGCCCATCGGGCATCGATGCGCTGCGACGAGGCCCGCCGGAGCGCCGCTGGCCGGCGCGGAGCCGTGGCCGCGGCCCATGAACAGCTGGCCCGGCTCGTCGAGGCCGCGGCCGGCCGCGACGGTGCGATCACGGCGCTCGAACAGCGATTTCACGACACCGTCCACGAGCTGGAGCGGTCCGACTCGCAGCTCGGTGAACACGCCGCGCTCGTCGATGCCGCCTGGCACGATCTGGCCGGCTGGCGGGCCAAGCTCGAAGCCTGCCGCGAGCGCCGTGTCGTGCTCGAGGAGATCGTCGGCCGGCACGAGGGCCTCTCGGAGGCCGCGCGCTCGCTCCTGGGCGCCGACGTGGCGGCGTCGATCCCCGGACTGCGCGGCGTGGCCGGCGACCTGATCGAGGCACCGCTCGAGTGGGCCCCGCTCGTAGACATCGTGCTCGGCACCCATGCTCAAGGGCTCGTCGTCGATTCGATCGACGACGTCGTCGGATGGTTTCGTCTGTGGATCGACACGCCCGCCGCGCAGGCGGTGCTGGCCACCGGCGGGCGTATCACCTTTCTGCCGGCCACCGCCCGAATCGCCCCGCACGAGAGCGAGCTCGACGGCCACCCCGGGGTGATCGGCCGGCTCGACCGGCTGGTCGGAGCATCCGGCGACGATGCGGGGCCCGAGGGCCTCGTGCATCGCCTGCTCTCTGCGGTGTGGATCGTGGAGCGGCTCGAGCATGCCCACGCGCTCGCCCGCGTGGCCCCGCCCGGCACGCTCGTGGCCACACGGAGCGGCCAGTGCCTCTCGACAGACGGCCTCTTCGAGATCGGCGCGAGCGCCGGCACGCACGGCCTCGTGGCCCGGCGCAGCGAGCTCCGCTCCCTGCGCGACCGTGATGCCGAACTGGCCGGCACGGTTGCCGCAGCCGAGGCCCGCATCCGTACCCTGCAGGCCGAGATCGCCAGCCTCCAGGAGGCTTCACGCAGGCTCCAGGCACGCCGCCAACACGACGCCGAAGCCCTGGCCTCGTCGCGGGCCGAGGCCGCGCGGCTGGGCCGCGATTGCGACGCCGCCCGCCTGGCGATCGCCGCCGCCGACGAGGCCGTGCTCGACGCCGACCGTGAGGCCGCAGGCCTCGCCCACTCCCGCGATCAGGCCGACGCCCTCGTCGAGCAGCACCGCCGCGACCTCGTGCGGGCCGAGCACGATGCGGCAGGCACGTCGGCCGCGCTCGAGGCGCTCGATCGCGACCGAGGCGAGGTGCTCGCCGAGATCAACCGCCTGCGGGTGGATCGTGCCTCCACGAGCGAACGCCTCGCTGCGGCCCGGCAGGCGGTCGATGCCCGCCGCGGCGAACGCGACGCAGCCGCCCGCGACCTCGTCGCCGTGCAGGAACGGCTCGCCGCCACGGAACATCGGCGCGACTCGTTCGAACTCGAGCTGCTCAACGCAGGGAGCGTGTACGCCGAGGCCATGATCGCCGCCGAACGCTCCGCCACCCTGCTCGCCGAGCTGACGACCTCCCGCGACGCGCTCGCGGCCGAGCGGCAATCCGCCGCGGCCATGGCCGAGCAGGCCCGGGCCGCGGCCGCAGCGCTCGGCGAAACGATCCACGCCCGCCAACTCGAGGCGGGCGAAGCCCGGCATCATCGCTCCCGAATTCTCGAACGCATCCGTGACGAATACGACATCGATCTCGAAGCCGAGCTCCGCGCCGGCAGCGCAGCGGCCGCCCCGCCCGCGGGGAATCCGATCCAGGCCGAAGGGAATCCGACACCGACCCAGGCCGAGCCGATCCCGGCCGACCGGGCCGACCTCGAGGCGGAGATCGAGACGCTGCGCCGCAAACTCGCCGGCATGACGACGGTGAATCTCGAGGCCCTCGCCGAGGCCGACGAGCTCACCCAACGGCTGGCGACGCTCGAATCCCAACTGGCCGACGTCACCAACGCCAAGCAGTCGATCGAGCAGCTCATCTCGCGCATCGACGACGAGAGTCGGCGGCTGCTCGGCGAAACGATCGAAACGGTCCGCGGCTACTTTCGCGAACTGTTCGAACGGGTCTTCGGGGGCGGCGAGGCCGACGTGGTGCTCGAGCCGGGCGTCGATCTCCTCGAAACCTCCGTCGAGATCGTGGCCCGCCCGCCAGGCAAGGAGCCACGCAGCATCTCACTGCTCTCCGGCGGCGAGAAGACGATGACCTGCGTCGCCCTGCTGCTGGCGATCTTCCGGTCGCGGCCGAGCCCGTTCTGCGTGCTCGACGAGGTCGATGCCGCCCTCGACGAGGCGAATGTCGATCGCTTCGTGGGCGTGCTCCGGGATTTTCTCTCGTCTACGCAGTTCATCATCGTGACCCATTCGAAAAAGACGATGGCTGCCGCCAACACGCTGTATGGCGTGACCATGGAAGAAGCGGGCGTCTCCAAGCGGGTGTCGGTGCGATTCGAATCGACCGTCGCCCAGACGGCCGCGCAGGGCACACCCCGCACGGCGAAAGCCGCCTGAAAATCGCAGCCGGAAGGGGTGGCAGGCCTGCACCGCCCGGCCCGGACACCCGTCACCACCGGTGCCTTCCGGAAGAACGGCTCAAGTCTCACCACTGGATCTTTCGATCTACCCTCCTGGACGGTCATGCCGCGAACGTGTCTTGGTGCAAACCGGACGCATTCACGGGATGGAAGCAGGGGGGGATACCTGCGAGCCACGGCGTCCGACGACCGCGGTCCTTTCGAGGGCCGCCCTGCGTCGGCGCCTCTCTCACGCCCCCTCCGCGCTTCGCGCCGGCCTTCGTGGGGCTTCGACGACGCGGTCGATCCCACGGCGAAATGCCGCGTCACAGGGGGGCTGTGTTCCGCGACCCGAGGAGGGGCGGGCTGGCCAAATCGTTTCCGGACACAAATGATCGAAATGGAGTAAGAAGCGATGA
>JAIXPT010000302.1 GCA_027486095.1 Planctomycetaceae bacterium
GAGCACAAGGCGGTGATCTTCAACGGCAACGGCTACTCGCAGGAGTGGCACGACGAGGCCAAGAAGCGGGGCCTGCCGAATTTGAAGGCCACGCCGGAGGCGCTCGACGTGCTCGTGGCGCCCAAGAACATCGCCCTCTTCGAGAAGTATGGCGTGCTCTCGGAGCGGGAAATGCGCAGCCGCTACGACATCTACATGGAGCGCTACTGCAAGGACATCAACACCGAGGCGAGCTCGGCCGTGCAGATCGCCAAGACGATGATCCTGCCGGCGGGCTACCGCTACCAGGGCGAGCTCGTCGATACGGCCACCAAGCTCAAGAGCCTCGGGCAGACCGTGCACATGGGCACGCTCGACAAGCTCACGAAGCTCGTGGGCGAATTCGAGGGCCGGATCGAGGCTCTCGAGAAGGTGCTCGCCCACCATGGCGCCGCCGATCTGCGGGCTGAGGTCAAGCACTTTCACGACGACGTGATCCCGGCGATGGTCGCCCTGCGGGAGACCGCCGACCAAATCGAGGTGATCCTGCCGGACGACCTCTGGCCGCTGCCGACCTATCGCGAGATGCTGTTCATCAAGTGATGTCGGAGCCGCTCGCCCGGTCGATCGCCGATGAAGCCGAGCGACTCGGGCTCGGGCTGCCCACTGATTCGAGCCAGAGGCTCGCCGCCTACGCGGCGAGCCTCTGGTCTTGGAACGACCGGCTCAATCTCACGCGACACACCGACGTGGCGAAATTCGTCTCGCGCGACGTGGCCGACGCGGCCGCGATCGGCCCCCACCTGGCCCGTGGCGAGCATGTGCTCGATGTCGGGACGGGCGGGGGAGTGCCGGGCGTGCTGCTGGCCATCCTGCGGCCCGATCTACGGATGGAGCTCTGCGACAGCGTCGCCAAAAAGGCCCGGGCGGTGGGTGCGATCATCCGCGAAGCCGGGCTCGACCTGACGGTGCACGAGGCGGCTGGGCAGGCCGTCGTGAAGGCGGCGGTGGCCCGGGGCGACCGCTTCGACACGCTCGTCGTCCGGGCCGTGGCGCCGCTCGTGAAGCTGCTCTCGTGGTTCGAGCCGATCGCCGGCGAGTTTGGCCGCCTGCTCGTCGTGAAGGGGCCGCGCTGGGAAGACGAGAAGAACGAGGCGCGGCACAAGGGTTACGCAAAGCACGTCATGGTTCGCCGGATCGCCTCGTGGCCGCTCCGCGGCAGCGACAACGAAAGCGTGCTCCTCGAAATCCGCCCCCGCTGAAGCGTCTTCGTAGGACAGGCTCCAGCCTGTCGTGCTTCAACTCTCCAAATCCGGCTCGGGGTGACCCCTACCGTCTCGCCGGACGTTCGCCTCCCTTCGCTGGAAGCCCGAGGCGTGAGCCGAAGGGAATGCGTGTGGTGATTCGCCACCGGGGCATCCTCTCGGCTCACGCCTCGGGCTTGCTGGCTCTCCGTCTCCTACCCCCCGCATGCCCCAGGTGGCGACGGAGCTCCAGCTCTGTCGAATACGCTTTCAGATACCACCCCGAGTTTCAATCGGAAAGTCCGTGCGGCGATACTCCTGGGCATGACGCTGCGTCGCACACTCCTTGCCGGGCTCATCCTGCTGGCTCTCGCCGGCTGGCTTGCCCGGCCGGTGCGGTGGGAGGTCGAAGGGCTGTCGATGGCTCCGGGGCTCCTGCCCGGCGATGTCGTCGCGGGTGGCTGGCTTTCAGGGCTCGATCGCTTCCGGCGGCCGCGGCGGCTTGAACGCTGGACACTCGCCGCCCCGGACGAGGCGCTCGCCGTGAAACGGGTCTGGGGCCTGCCCGGGGAGGAGATCGGGATCGTAGATGGCGAGGTTACGGTCGCCGGCCGGGTGGTCGTGAAGCCGCCGCGGGTGCTGGCCGAGATGGCTCTGCCGGTGATGGCCGCCTCACGGCATGTGACCGACGCCGAGGTACGGCTCGTGCTCCCGGATCCCGTGTTCGACGATGTGCCCTTTGCTCCGGAGGAGCGACGCGTGCTCGAGCCTGTGTGCGACGTGGGCGTGGCGGCCGCGATCACGGTCGAGAGGAAGGATCACGGGGATGCGCAGGCCGAGGTCGAGGTGTTCGTGGGCAGCCGTGGGGTACGCGTGCGGCTGCAGAGGCCCGGTCGCCATGCGGTGGTGGCCGGACGACTCGACGGGGCATTCGTGGCGGCCGCATGGCTTTTCGAGCCGCGGCGAGATGTGCGGTCGTGCCTACCGCCAGGTGGGCCGGCGGCATGGCCGTTTCACCACGTGTGGGATCGGGCCGAGCCCGTCATGTCGTGCGCGGTGCGAACCGTCGCCTCGGGCACGGCGATGCCACGAGTCGTGATCGACGACGTGGTCGCCTGGCGCGACATCCATCACGTGGCCCCGGCTGCCGGCACGACGCAGTGGCGGCTCGCCGCCGACGAATGGTTCGTGCTCGGCGACTATCCCGGGGGCAGTCGTGACTCTCGCCACTGGGGCCCCGTGCGGATCGAGCGGTTTCGTGAGCGTCTTGCACCGCCTTTCAAGTGATCCACCGTTCCGGTGAGCTGCTCACCGGGCTGGTGAGAGGTGCGTTTGGCCCTGGGAAACAAGGCGTTTACGCCTCCAGGGCCCGACGCGGGCCCCATGCGCCCCACCAGGCTGGTGAGAACGCGAGATCCCCGCGAGCTGCGCTCTGAAAAATTTTTTGCACACGCAACCCGAGCAGCGATCGGGTTTTGCGTGAGGCAGCGCGAGCCCGTGCAGGGTTTGGCACGGGCCGTGCATCTCCTTCCTGGCGTCGCGGGCGAGTGAGCACGTGAGTGACTCGAAGCCGTGCGACAGAGACCAGTTGCAAAGGAGAAGCACGATGATGATGGTTGCTGCAGTGGGGATCACGTCCGACGTGCTCGCCCCCGAGGCCGCGAGTGGCGTGCTGCCGCGTTCGTCGCGGCGGACCGCGATGCTCGATTGCCTCGTCGTGTCCGGTGATTCGGCTCGTCGGCGTCGCTTCGAAGCGGCTGTCGAACTCGCCGGATGGCTCGAGTGTGCATCGCCCGAAACGTCCGGCGAACTCCGCCAGGCCGTCGATCGCGACTTCCAGCTCGTGATCGTGGATATCGCCTCGCCGCTCGGCGATCGCGTGAACGACTCGGTCGAGATCGCCGAGGAGCTGGCCGCCCGTCCGGGC
This sequence comes from Planctomycetaceae bacterium, assembly GCA_027486095.1. Taxonomy (GTDB): domain Bacteria; phylum Planctomycetota; class Planctomycetia; order Pirellulales; family UBA1268; genus RGVT01. The sequence goes on from JAIXPT010000302.1 coordinate 3,151, forward strand.
ACGCTGCTCGTGATCTGCGGCTCGGAAGACAACGTGGACGAGGAGCTGTGGGCCCGTCAGCTGGGCGCGTGGCTCTATCTGCCCGGTGTGTGCGATGGCGACAGCCTCACGAGCCTGTGTGTCGAGGCCCGTCGCCTGCGTGACGGTTCGGCCGTGTTCGCGGGGGCCCGTTGAGCCCCGAATGGTCGGTCGATGTGCGGTTTTTTGGTCCGGTTTTCCTTCCAACCAGCTTTTTCCAAGGAGTAGCTTGCCATGTCAGCCCCGTCTTATGCCGACGATGCCGCGATCGATTACTCGTCGCTCCGCATCCGCGATCGTCGTGAGAGCAACCACGAGTCGCGTCGCACCTCCCAGCCCCGCTACGCCCGGTCTCAGCGTGGGCCCACCCAGGCCAACGGCATTCATCGCCGCCGCAACAAGCGGTTCGCCTGGTAGCCGCTGTCGCCTGGTAGCCGGCTGCAGTTTTCCGGTTCCTTCCGTGTTCCCCGCGTTCGTTTCCCACGTGATCCCATGCCACGTTCCCGTCCAACCCGAGCCAGCAGGCCTTCACGGCTTCGCCTCCGCACGACGTCTCGTCGCTTGCGAGGCCCGCTTGCCCGGCACACCCGGCGGCGCGTGGCGAGGCGGGCACGGCGGCGACGCGTGTGGATGCACCATGTCGCCCCGGAGATGCAGGCAGGCACGTCACGCCTTCCCCACATGAATCACCCACCTGGCCGTCGGCCGGAATGCAGTCACCACCACTTTTCGACTGCCTCCACGCCACGGGATCCGTCGGGCTCATGCCCGCCGGAGGTCATCCCGGCAGGAAGCTCTTCGCTTCCGAATGCAAAGAACTCCATCACGAAACCAGGATCCCAAACCATGTTCAAGCAGTTTCAGGCGGCGCTCCTCGGCGCTGCAGCCCTGATCGCGGGCCCGGCATCGGCCGGCTCGATCAACTGGGGCACCTTCGGCGGCGTGAAAGCCGAATACAAGAACGTCACGGAGAGCGGGCCGGACATTGCGCCGCCAGCGACGGGGCTCTATGTGCCGCAGACGCCCATCTACACGGAGACTCCCAATCCCCAGCTGACATTTTTGCCTGAGAATTTCGTGCAGACCGACCAAAACGTGGTCTTCGACCTGCAGTCGAAGTCGGCGCTCCTGGCGTTCGCGGTGGCGGCGAAGCCGATCATCAATGATCCGGGGTATCTCGGATATGCCCTCACCGGCAACACGATCAACATGGCCGGCACCTACAGCGTGTGGGCGCCGTTCGGAGCGGGTGAAATGGGTGCCGGCAGCCCAGCGTCGCAAGCCAAGGTGACGATGTCGGCCAACTACACGATCCAAGTGACGGGCGTGAACTGGCTGCCCTACTCGGGCGGTTCGTCGATCAACCGCTCGATGCCGATCGTGCCGAGCGACGTCACGGTGAACGGGCCGCAGAATGCCGCGACGACCGGCAGTTGGGCCGGCACCGACTCGATCGACTGGGTCGCCCTGCGGGCGGCTGCGGGAATCGCCCCCAGCGACTTCATCACCGAGCTGTCGATCCAATACACCGGGCAGATCGCTGCCGCCGGGGTCTACGGCAAGGCTATCACTCAGGCGACCAACCTGAACGTCAGCAACACGGTCGAGCCGGTCGCCGTGCCCGAGCCGCCGACACTGATCTTGGCGGGCCTCGGAGCCGCCGCGGCTGTCGGCCACGGCTACCGCCGCCGCAAGCAGCGGCAGGCGAGTGGCGAATCGATGAGCACTGCCAGCGACGACGGCGCGATCGCCATCACGGCTTGATCGCCCACGAGGAGAGCCCTCGACCGAGGCCTTGTATCGGTCGCAATACAACCGTCCGCGTGGTGGTGGATGGAGTTCACGGCAGGGCCGCGCAAGCGGCCCTGTTCGTTTTTAAGCGAGCCGCGGGAACATCAGATCGGCTTCGTGAAGCACGGCCACGCGCTTCGCGCGGCGGGCCAGCCGGGCGATCGTGTCGGGGCCGGAGGCATGGCCAAACTCGAGATCTTCGACCGTCGCTTCGTCGAGATTCGAGAGCAGCACGAGCCGGCGCTCGTCGAGGGCTCGGGCGAAGAACCGGGCCGTAACGGCGTCGGCCACGAGGGCCGGATCACCCGAGGCGATCGCTTCCCGCACGAGTGCCTGCAAGGGTGCGCCCTGCCGCCAGCGGGTGACGACCGGCCCCGGGGGGTCGCCCGTGGCGCAGGCCACGCAGATCGTACCGGCAGGGTGCGTGATGCGGGACGCTGCGGCGACGGCCCGCGCGATCGTGTCGAACCCCGCCGTAGGTGTGGAGAGCGAGCAGATGGCGAGGTCGGCTGGCGCGGCGATCGTGGGGGCCCACGCCCCGGCAGCCTCCCGAGCCCGACGCGCGGCGGAATCAGCCGTGCCGAACGCGGCACACGCGAGCGTGCCGTCGCGGCCGGCGACGAGCCGCAGGCACGAGCTCGCGCCCAACTGCCAGGTGAGCGTGCGCACGTTGTCGGCCCATGGCTTGAGCGCCCGCCGGCCCCGACGGGCCAGGTCGAGCATCAGGGCGGCGCCGCACTCGGCCCGGCCAAAGGCGGGCCAAAGCTCGCCGCCGAGCGACCGGCCCCCGAGGCGGGCGTCATACGACCATTCACCCACCGTCACCACGACGTCGGCATCGACGAGTGCCCGGGCGACATGGAGCGGCCGCCCGGCGTCGTCAGCCGCCAGATAGGCGGTTTCGGCGACCGTATCCGCATGAAATTCCTGAGCCCGCGCGAGCCCTGCCACTGCGGGGCCCGCGTGGAGCACCGTCACGTCGGCCTGGTCCACGCCGGCACCGGCAAGTTGCTCTGTCACCACGGTTACCACGTGCTCTGCCTGTGGCAGCGCTCCGGCGATGGCGATCACCACGCGATCCCCCGGCACGGCAAAGGCGGACAAAGGCGGGCCGTCGGGGGGCAGCGCGGTGGCGGCGGCGACGAGGCGTGCGGCTGCCGCACCCGTCGTGCCCGAGGGACCGGCCAGGTCGGCGATGAGCGCCGCCCGATCGACATCGAGCGCGAGCGGCTCGGCACTGCCGGAGGAGAGGGTGATGCGGTCCATGGTTTCCCAATCGTAGGGAGAAGGCGCGTCCGACGGCACTCCCATCGTTACCACCGGCATATTTCCACCGTTTTACGCCATCGGTGAACACCGCCGCCTCCCGCCGCCGAATCCCTTTCGTGGGTCGGATGGCCAGCCGCCACCGTCGCCCGTGGAACCAGGAAGCCTGCCCGCCATGCGTTCATTCGTCGCTATCTTCGCGATCGTCAGCATCACGCTGCCGCTCTTGCAGGCCGCCCCGGCCCGCGCGGCCGAGACGATCATCGTCACCGAAGACGCCGGCGCGGCGATGCTCGACATGGGCGCGGCGGATGGCTGCGGGTGCCGCGACGCGCAGCGTCCTCCCTGGCATGGCAACGTGCAGGGCGGAGCCTGCGGCCCGGCGTGTGGGACGGGCTGCGGCCGCAGCCCCGTGTTTCATGCCAACCCGTGCGGCCAACTGCACCTGCGGCGTTACGCCCGGGAGCATTGCATGACGATGCCGCCGTGCTTTCCGCGCCTGCACGGCTGGTGTGCGGAGGGAGCGATGCCCACGCCCCCACCGCCGTCCATGCCCCGCTGCCATCAGTGCGGCGCGGCCATCGAAGGGGGATTCTGAGCCCGCGGCAGCGCGGCTGGATCACGGAGCGTTCCAGCACCTGCCTGCGATCAGCATGGCCGCCGTGACGACGAGCGTGCCAGCCACATCGATGACCGCGCCGCTCGCCATCATGGCGCGCAGCGGCACCCGGCCCGAGCCGTAGACGAGCGCGTTGCACGGCGTGCTCACCGGCATCATGAAGCCGAGGCTCGCCGCGAAGGTGGCGGCGAGCGCGGCTGGCAGCGGGTCGATACCGATCGCCTGCCCCATCGCGATCACGATCGGCACCACCATCGTGGCACTCGCGACATTGCTCGTGAATTCACTGGTGACGACGGCCACCAGAGCGGCCACCGCCACGAGGGCGGCCGCCGCCCCGCCATCGCGCGGAATCAGGCCCGTGATCGCCTGGCCGACGTTCGCGGCCAGGCCCGTCGAAAAGCAGAGTTCGCCGAGCGCGAGCCCGCCTCCGTAGAGCAGCACGATGTCCCAGTCGATGCGCGTCTGGCTCCACGTGAGCGCCCGCGGCCGCCGGCCATCCCGCGCACGATCTCCGGGCAGGACGAAGAGCAGGATCGCGCCGATCACCGCGGCCACGCCCTCGGGCAGGCGATCGCGAAGCCAGCGATTCAGGGGATGGCCCGGCCCCAAAGCCACGAGGCACAGCCCCGGCAACACCCACATCGCGACGGTCGCTCCGAACGCGAGCGCCGTAGATCGCTGCCCGGCGGTCCAGGATCCGAGCCGGGATCGCTCCGCCTGGACGAACGCCTGCACCCCGACGAGCCGATCCACGCCGGCCGGGAACATCCGTGCCATGACGGCCACGAGCAGCGCGGCCATCACCGCCACGATAGGCAGGCTCATCACACACCAGCCCGGAAACGAGATGCTCACGCCTGTCTGTTCGCGGATGAATCCCAGGCCGATCAGATTGGTGGGCGTGCCGATCGGCGTGGCGAGCCCGCCGATCGACGCCCCGAAGGCGATGCAGAGGTGCAGCCCGGTCGCGAACGCCGCCGCCGGCCGTGCCCCGGATCGGTCGGCCGCCTCGTCGATGGCCGCGAGAATCCCCGACACGATGGCGAGCATCATCGCGGCCGTCACGGTATTGGAGATGAAGGCGCTGATCGCCACCGACACGGCGACCACCGCAGCCATGATCCCGAGCGGGCGTTCGCCGACCGCCGGCAGCGAGAGCATGGCGTAGGCGAGCCGCCTGTCGAGCCGATGCTGCCGGATCGCCTCGGCGAGCAGGAACGAGCCGATAAAGAGAAAGATGAGCGGGTCGGCGAACGGCCGAAACACCTCTTTCGCCGGCGCCACCCCCGCCACCACGCACGCTGCGGCCCCGAGGAGCGCCGTCACCGCGAGCGGCAGGGCCTCGGTGAACCAAAGCACGATCACCACGACGACGATCAGCGCGAGTTTCAGCGCTTCCGGCGAAAGCTCCATGGCGACACTCTATCGCGTAGTGGGGCCAGCGTCTCGCTTGCCTCTGTTGTAGGATAGGCTTCAGCCTGTCATGGCTTGGTCAACTTGCGCACGTCGGCTCGGGGTCGCCCCTACCGTCTCGCCGGACTGCAGGGCAGGCGTTAACCACCCGCATTCGGAGCCGGCGGCACGCTGCTCCATCGCCGAGGGCGATCGCTAGTCCAGTCTCAACTGTGATGGTGCGCTCTGAGTGAGCCGCGTATCTGCCCATCGGCTCTTGCGCATCGCACCGACCGTCTCCGCCGGAAGTTCCCTGCGCCTATCAGTTGGGGAGGATTCGGGCTCCCCGTGTCCCGGAGACGGCGTATTTGACCAGCGGAGCCATGGATGGCGCAGCGCAGGCAAATCCGAGAGAGCCGTAGCCTGGAGGGCGAAGGCGAACGTCCGGCGAGGGGATATGGGGAGCCCGAAGCCGGCGCGCGTTCAACGACTGCGAATGCCCAAGCAAAAATGGGCAGGATGCCCGTGTTTTGCGTGAAGTCAGTACGTCTTGCCGAGCGACGCCTGGGCGGCAGCCAGGCGGGCGACCGGCAGGCGGAACGGCGAGCAGCTCACGTAGTCGAGGCCCACATGGTGGCAGAACACCACCGAGTGGGGATCGCCGCCGTGCTCGCCGCAGATCCCGAGCTTGATGTCCTTGCGGGTCTTCCGCCCCTTCTGCACGGCCACCTGCATCAGCTGGCCCACGCCCGAGACGTCGATCGAGGCGAAGGGGTTCGCCTTGAAGATGCCGGCGTCGGTGTACTTCTGCAGGAAAGAGCCCATGTCGTCACGGCTCATGCCCAGGCAGGTCTGCGTGAGGTCGTTGGTGCCGAACGAGAAGAATTCGGCCGTTTCCGCGATCTCGTCGGCCGTGAGGGCGCCGCGCGGGATCTCGATCATTGTGCCGACCAGATACTTGATCTTCTGCCCGGTCTCCTTTTGCACCTGCTCGGCGACGGCGTGCACGATCTCCACCTGGTTGTCGAGCTCCTTTTTGAAGCCGACGAGCGGGATCATGATCTCGGGCTTCACCTTGATGCCCTCCTTCTGCACCTTGGCCGCCGCTTCGAACACGGCCCGCGCCTGCATCTCGGAGATCTCGGGATAGCTGACGCCCAGCCGGCAGCCGCGGTGGCCGAGCATCGGGTTGAACTCGTGGAGGGCATGCACGCGGGCCTTCACCGTCTCGACGGGCAGCCGGAGCTTTTTGGCGAGGTCGGCCTGGGCCGCCTCGTCGTGGGGCACGAATTCATGCAGCGGCGGGTCGAGGAAGCGGATCGTGGCCGGGCGGCCGTCGAGGGCCCGGAAGATGCCCTCGAAGTCGTCGCGCTGGTAGGGCAGGAGCTTGGCGAGCGCCTCACGGCGGGCCTCGAGCGAGTCGGCCAGGATCATCTCGCGCATCGCGTCGATCCGATCACCCTCGAAAAACATATGCTCGGTGCGGGTGAGGCCGATGCCCTCGGCGCCGAAGGCGATGGCGTGGCGCACCTGCTCCGGGGTGTCGGCGTTGGTGCGGATGCCGAGCGTACGGTGCTTGTCGGCGAGCTTCATGATGAAGTCGTAATACTGAAACACCTCCGAATCCGCCGGCTTCATCGTCTGGGCGATGAGCACCTGCTTGAGCTCGCTGTCGGCCGTCTTGATCGCGCCCGAGAACACCTCGCCCGTCGAGCCGTTGATCGAGATCGGGTCGCCCTCGCGGAGCGTCTGCCCGGCGCAGGTGAGCGTGCCCTTGGCATAGTCGATCTGGATCGCGCCCGCGCCGGCCACGCACACCTTGCCCATCTGCCGGGCCACGAGGGCCGCGTGGCTCGACACACCGCCGCGGCTCGTGAGGATGCCCTCGGCGGCGATCATGCCGCGGAGATCCTCCGGGCTCGTTTCCACGCGGGCGAGCACCACTTTTTGCCCCTTGTGGGCGAGCTCCTCGGCCTTGGCCGCTGAGAAGACGAGCTGGCCGGTGGCCGCACCGGGGCCGGCGGGCAGGCCCGAGGTCATGAGCCGGCCGCTCTTTCGGGCCGCCTCGTAGTCGTGGCGGTCGAAGATCGGCGCGAGAAGCTGTGAGAGCGCGTCGGGGTCGGCCGACTGGATCGCATGCTCGGGCGTCATCAGCTTCTGCTTCACCATGTCGTGGGCGATCTTCACGTAGGCCAGGGCCGTCCGCTTGCCATGCCGCGTCTGCAGCATGTAGAGCTTCTTCTTCTCGACGGTGAACTCGAAGTCTTGCACGTCGCCGAACTTCTTCTCGAGGGTCTGGCGGACCTTCTCGAGCTGCTTGTAGGTGCCGGCGAACATCGGATCGTGCTTCATTTCAGCGACGGGCTTCGGCGTGCGCACGCCCGCCACCACGTCTTCGCCCTGCGCGTTGACGAGGTATTCGCCGTAAAACACGTCTTCACCGGTGGCCGGATCGCGGGTGAAGGCCACGCCCGTGGCACAGTCGTCGCCCATGTTGCCAAACACCATGCTCTGCACGTTGACGGCCGTGCCCCATTCGTCGGGGATCTTGTACTTGCGGCGGTAGAGGATGGCCCGCTCGTTCATCCAGCTGCCGAACACGGCCCCCACGGCGCCCAA
>JAIXPT010000367.1 GCA_027486095.1 Planctomycetaceae bacterium
ACTGTATCGACCCCGCCGAAGGTGTCAACGTCAGCCGGGTCGAGTTTCGCCGGCGATCCGCTGCCATCCTTGCTCCCACCCGGGTGATCCCGCCACAATCCGCCCCGTTGCCGTGCAGGTCGTGCCGAGCGCGCCCACGGCCCAATCCCGCTGGAAGGAGTCGGAACCCTTGGCCTCATCGCGCCGAGTGCTGGTCGTGGGCGGTGGTGGGCGGGAGCATGCCCTGGCCTGGAAATTGCGCCGCGACGGGGCCGAAGTGCTCGTGGCCCCGGGCAATGCCGGCACCGCCGCGATCGCCGAAAATATCCCCGTCGCGGCCACCGACATCGCGGCGCTCGTCGGCGTGGCCCGCGACCGCGGCGTGGATCTCACGGTGGTGGGCCCGGAAGCGCCGCTCGTGGCCGGCATCGTCGATGCATTCGCGGCGGCCGGCCTGCGCGTCTTCGGCCCCACGGCCCGCGCGGCCCAGCTGGAGGGGAGCAAGCTCTTCTGCAAACAGATGCTCCACCGGGGCGACGTGCCGACGGCGATGTTTCAGGAGTTTCGTTCGGTGGCCGCCGCCCGGGAGTTTCTCGCGGCCCGCGAAGACATGCCGATCGTCGTCAAGGCCGATGGCCTCGCCGCCGGCAAAGGCGTGTTCGTGTGCGACGATCGCGCTGCGGCCCTCGCCGCGGTCGAAGCCCTCGGCAGCGATCCGCAGTTCGCGGGAGCCGCGAAGGGGATCTTGATCGAAGAGCGGCTCGATGGTGCGGAGGTGAGCGTGATGGCGATCACCGACGGCCGCACGATCGTCACGCTGCCGCCGCTCCAGGACCACAAGGCCGCCTACGACGGCGACCAGGGGCCGAACACCGGCGGCATGGGGGCCTACTGCCCCACGCCGTTCGTCGATGCCGATCTGCTCGCCGACATCGAGGCCCGCATTCTCGTGCCGACGGTGCATGCGATGCGCCGCGCGAAGGTGCCCTTTCAGGGCGTGCTCTACGCGGGGCTGATGCTCACGGCGCAGGGGCCGAAGGTGCTCGAATTCAACGCCCGCTTCGGCGACCCGGAGTGCGAGGCGCTGATGGTGCTTTTGGAGTCGAGCCTGCTCGATCTGCTCGATGGCGTCGCCGATCGGCGGCTGGAGACGGTCGAGCAGCCCGTGTGGCGGCCGGGGGCGAGCGTGACGGTGGTGATGGCCTCCGAGGGATATCCGGGCGCGGTCGAAAAAGGCCGCACGATCCGGGGCCTGGATGCCGCCGCCGCCCTGCCCGGCGTCGAGGTGTTTCACGCCGCGACGAAGCTCGCCGTCGATGGCAGCGTGCAGAGCGACGGGGGGCGGACGCTCGCGGTCACGGCCGTGGGCGACTCGCTCGCCCGCGCCAAGCTGCTCGCCTACTCGGGCGTGCGGGAGATTCGCTGGCCGGGCGCCTGGTGCCGCAAGGACATCTCCGACAAGGCCACGGCATTCGAGCTGGCGGCCGCCCGCGCCGTGCCGGCCGCCGGCGACGGAGCGGGCGCATGAAACTGCGCGTCGGTATCGTCGGCCTGGGAAGCCAGTGGGAGACGCGCTATCTGCCCGCCCTGCGCTCGCTCGCGGATCGCTACGAGGTGCGGGGCGTATGCGAGCAGGTGTCCCATCTGGCAAAACGGGCCGCCGGCGAGCTCGGCACGGTGGCCGTCGATGGGTATCGGGCACTCGCAGCCCGCGACGACATCGACGCGGTGCTCTATCTCTCCGACCAGTGGTTTGGCACGGCCCCGATCCTCGCGGCGTGCGACTTCGGCAAGGCCGTCTACTCGGCGATCTCGTTTCCCGTCGATCCCGAGGAGGCCCGCCTGCTGCGGCGCCGTGTCGAGGAGGCGGGCATCGCGTTCATGGCCGAACTTCCGCGCCGCTACGCCCCTGCCACGCTGCGGCTCAAGGAGCTCATCGCCACGCGGCTGGGAGCCCCGCGCATGCTGTTCTGCCACCGCCGCGTGCCCCTCTCGCAGACCCCGCTGAGCCCGCCCCCGCGTGATCGCGCGAGCGAGGCCCGGGATCTGATGGAGCTCGTGGACTGGTGCCGCTACGTGGCCGGCACCGAGCCGACGAGCGTGGTCGCGGTGCGGCATGCCGACGTGCCGGGCGGCCCGACCGACGACTACCAGATGATGAGCCTCGACTTCTCCCAGACCGGGCGGCCCGGCGACGGCACGATCGCCCAGATCAGCTGCGGCTACTACATGCCGAAGCAGTGGGACGAGGCGGTGGGGTTCCGCCCACCCCCCGCCCTGCAGGTGGTGTGCGAGCAGGGCATCGCGTTCGTGGACCTGCCCGCGAGCCTGGTGTGGTTCGACGCGGTGGGCCGCCACCAGGAATCGCTCGACAGCGAGCGGCCCGTGGGCGAGCACATGCTCGTGCAGTTTCACCGCAAGGTGACGAGCCTCGTGCGGGCCCTGAGCGGCCTCGACGATACGCTGCGCGCGATGCAGATCGTGCAGGCCGCCGCCGAGAGCCAGGCCGAAGGCCGCCGCGTCGGCGTGTGACGCGATGGCTTCGGGGTGACCATATCCCGCCGCCGGATGTTCGCCTCGCTCAGAACGCGCCGGCTCGGGGTTACCCCGTACCGTCTCGCCGGACGTTCGCCTCCGCTGGAAGCCCGAGGCGTAAGCCGAGAGGATGCCCGGATTGCGAACAGCCACGCGTATTCCCTTCGGCTCACGCCTCGGGCTTCCTCTGAGGAGGCAGGGGTAACCCCTCGCCTCCTCCGACGTAGCGACAGGCCTCCAGGCCTGTCGAATAGACAGAGCTGGAGCGGCTATCTTCACGAAAACCCTCGGCATCCTGCCTCCGTTTTCTGGGCGAACAG
>JAIXPT010000071.1 GCA_027486095.1 Planctomycetaceae bacterium
CCATCGGATCGTTTTCCCAAAGATGCTGATGTCGGCGTTGGCCTTTTGTTCGCAGTGGAACATCTCGCTCGAACTCGTGGCCAGCATCCTGTTTGCGATCATGACTTTTCTCATGTTGCACCGGCTCTCGGCGACCCAGGCCCGTAATCCGAAAGACCGGCTCTTTCACCTCACAAACGTTCTTACCGCCGTTTTCGTGTTTTCGTTGGTGCAGCACGAAAACTGGCTCTGGGGATTTCAGTTGGCTTGGTTTCTGGTCAATCTTTGCGTGGTCGCGGCAATTTTCTTGCTCTGTGCCAACGACACTCAGGGTGCCTCGGGCGCTGCCAAACTCTTTGCCGCGGCGATCTGCTGCGAAGTCGCCAGCTTTTCGTCGGCACATGGCCTGCTGTCGTGGTTGGCCTTGTTTCCAGCTGTCATCGCCATGAAGGGCACGGCCTTCGACGCTGCGTGCAGGCTGGCCCTCTGGACATTCCTGTCTGGCGTGACCGCCGCTTTCTACGCTTTTGATTACCACCCGCATCGCGACATCGACATCGGTTCGCTTGCGAAACAGCCGATGGTAGTGGCGCATTACTTTCTGAACGTGCTCGGATCACCGCTCGTCGATTCCCCGGTATTCTCGGGACTGGTGGGGCTGGGCATTTTTTCACTTTTCATGTTTTTCTTCCTCTCTTTCGGCCGCCATTTTTTTTCGCATCGAGAGACTGCTCCTTGGCTTTCACTGGGCTCCTTTTCCCTGCTTGCCGCCGCTTCCATCACGGTGGGCCGGGCACACTTCGGCGTCAACCATGCGATCGACTCTTCGCGATACACGACGATCGCGATCCTGCTGTACGTGGCTGTCATACACTTGTGGTTGGCACTCCTACGAATCGAGCGCCGCCAGGCACGATGGGTCTCACGCCCCGGAATCTATGAGGGCTTTGCTGCCATGATCGTGGCGGCACTCGCCCTCACCTCTGCCCAGGCCGTCGTGCATGCAAAGACGGCGCTGCCTCACCGTAAAAGTGCCAAAACGAGCCTGGAGCTCATCCAGTATCTCGATGGGCCGTTTTTCGATGATTCACCAGACAGTTGCCTGTGGGTGATGACCAAGAAAACCGCCGTCATCCGGCAAGGGGCCGAGGCACTCGATCGAATCGGTTTCAGAAAAATCGCCACAGACATCCCCTTCGTAGACCGACCGGGTGCCGTCTACGGCCGACTGGATACCCCGCCGGCGACGGGCACGCTGAGCGTGCGACGAAGCGAACTTCTCCAGTTCGCCGGCTGGGCGATCCTGCCACACTCGCATGAACAGCCACATCTTGTGCTGTTGTCTCGTGGAAATAATCACACGGTTTTTGCCAGCGCCTGCGTGGACGGCGACAGTCCTGATCTCGCCGAAACTCTCGGTTCCTGGCGATATCGCCAAAGACGATGGGGCGTCGCGTTGCCCGCTCGGTTTTTACCCATCGGTGAAACGAATGTCTTTGCCTGGATCTACGACGCGGACGAGCGCCAGTTTGTGCGGTTGCAGGGCGACGCTCGAGTCAACGTGCACGAGGAGGCGTGCACCCACCACGACCGGCCTTGACGGGCCCGTTGAGCCCGAGGCTGGCAGCCGATCCCGCAGGCCGGCCCCCGTGTGGGCTGCCCGGGCGCACCGGGCTGGCCGGCGGCCCTGTCAGCCCGTAGTGAAACGGGTACGATTTCGGCTCGCCGCCTCGGCTGATCGAGGCGCTCTCCAGACTCGCCCGCCAGCACCCGCCACCATGCGCCCCATCACAAAACTGCTCGTCGCCAACCGCAGCGAGATCGCGATCCGCGTCTTCCGCTCCGCCCACGAGCTCGGCATCCGCACCGTCGCGATCTACGCCCACGAAGACCGCTTTGCCCTCCATCGCTTCAAGGCCGACGAGGCCTACCTCGTGGGCAAGCCGGGCGAACCGCTCCGCAGCTATCTCGACATCGAGGCGATCGTCGCGCTCGCGAAGAACCACGGGGTCGATGCGATCCATCCGGGCTACGGCTTCCTCTCGGAAAACCCTGCGTTCGCCGCCGCGTGCGCGAGGGCGGGCATCACGTTCGTGGGCCCGCGGGTCGAGCTGCTCGAGATGCTCGGCGACAAGACGGCCGCCCGCGACCTGGCCCGGCGGGCCGGCGTGCCGATCCTCGCCGGCAGCCCGAAGCCGGTCACGAGCGCAGCCGACGCCCTCGCGATCGCCAAGGACCTCGGCTGGCCGGTGATCTTGAAGGCAGCCCACGGCGGCGGGGGCCGCGGCATGCGCGTGGTCCGCGGCGAAGACGAGCTCGCCGTGGCCCTCGAAAGCGCCCAGCGCGAGAGCAAGACGGCCTTCGGCAGCGCCGCGGTGTTCGTGGAGAAATTCATCCAGCGGGCCCGGCACATCGAAGTGCAGCTGCTCGGCGATCACCACGGCAATCTCGTACATCTCTTCGAGCGGGATTGCTCCGTGCAGCGGCGGCATCAGAAAGTCGTCGAGATCGCCCCCGCCCCAAATCTGCCGCAGAAGACCCGCGACGCGATCTGCGCGGCGGCGCTCGCGATCGGCCGCACGTCGAAGTACGAGAACGCCGGCACGGTCGAGTTTCTCGTCGATGCCGACACGGGCAAGTTTTTCTTCATCGAGGTCAATCCGCGAATCCAGGTGGAGCACACCGTCACCGAGGAGATCACCGGCATCGACATCGTCCGCCGGCAGCTCCGCGTGGCCGAGGGCTACAAGCTCTCCGACCCGCAGATCGGCCTCGGCGATCAGGCGGCGATCAAGTCGATGGGCACGGCCGTGCAATGCCGCGTCACGACGGAGGACCCTGAGAATCGCTTCCTGCCCGACTACGGCCGGATCACCGCCTATCGCTCCGCCAGCGGCATGGGCATCCGCCTCGATGCGGGATCAGCGTTTTCCGGGGCCGTGGTCACGCCCTACTTCGACTCGCTCTTGGTGAAGGTGACGGCCCGCGGCCTCACGCTCGAGGAGGCGGCCGGCCACGTGGAGCGGTGCCTGCAGGAGTTTCGCGTCCGCGGCGTGAAGACGAACATTCCCTTCCTCGTGAACCTGGTCACGCACCCCGAGTTTCTCGCCGGGAAGTGCACGACCCGATTCATCGACGAGACGCCGACGCTGTTCGACTTTCCCGTCCGCAAAGATCGGGCCACGAAGCTCCTCGAATATCTCGCCGACGTGATCGTCAACGGCAACCCGCTCGTGAAGGGCCGGGCCACCGCAGCCCGCCGTCACGCCGCCCCGCTGCCCGACTACGACCGCTTCGCCGCTCCTCCGGCTGGCACGCGCACGAGGCTCCAGGAACTCGGGCCGACGAAGTTCGCGGCCTGGGTGCGGTCGCAGAAGCACCTCCTCGTCACCGACACGACGATGCGCGACGCCCATCAATCGCTGCTCGCCACGCGGATGCGCACCCACGACATGCTGGCCGTGGCCGACGCCTACGCCCGGCTCGCGTCCGGCTTCTTCTCGCTCGAAATGTGGGGTGGGGCCACGTTCGACACGTCGATGCGGTTTCTCAAGGAGTGCCCGTGGGACCGCCTCCTGCTCCTCCGCGAGCGGATCCCCAACGTGCTCTTCCAGATGCTCCTGCGGGCGAGCAACGCCGTCGGCTACACGAACTACCCCGACAACGTCGTACAGGCGTTCGTGAAGGAATCGGCCGCGGCGGGCATCGACGTGTTCCGCGTGTTCGACCCGCTCAACTGGGTGCCGAACATGAAGGTGGCGATCGACGCCGTCGTGGAGAGCGGCGCGATCTGCGAGGCGGCGATCTGCTACACGGGCGACGTGCTCGACCCGAAGCGCACGAAGTATTCGCTCGACTACTACGTGAAGCTCGGCAAGGAACTGGAAAAGCTCGGCGCCCACATGCTCGCCATCAAGGACATGGCGGGCCTCTGCAAGCCGTTCGCCGCAGGCAAGCTCGTGAAGGCCCTGCACGACGAGGTTGGCATCCCGATCCACTTCCACACGCACGACACGTCCGGCGCCCAGATGGCCACGCTCCTCGAAGCCGCCAAGAACGGCGCCAGCGTGGTCGACGCCGCGTTCGCTCCCTTCGCCGGCCTCACGAGCCAGCCGAATCTCAACGCCCTCGTCGATGCGACGCGGCATACGCCGCTCGACACCGGCCTCGAGCCCGAGCCGCTGCGACAGCTGGCCCACTACTGGGCCGCGGTTCGCGACCACTACACTGCCTTCGAGTGCGACATGAAGGCGCCCGACGCCGACCTCTATCTCCACGAGATGCCAGGCGGCCAATTCACGAACCTCTTGGAGCAGGCCAAGGCCCTCGGCCTCGGTGACCGCTGGGAAGAGGTGTGCCGGGCCTACGCCGACGTGAACCACCTGCTTGGCGACATCGTGAAGGTGACCCCGACGAGCAAGTCGGTGGGCGACCTCGCGCTGATGCTCGTCACGAATGGCATGCACGCCTCCGACCTGCTCTCCGATGCCCGCGAGCTCGCCTTCCCCGAGTCGGTGATCGACCTCGTGGCGGGCCGGATGGGGCAGCCGCCGGGCGGATTCCCGCCAGCCGTCGTGAAACGGATCGTGCGCGACGGCAAGGTGGTGACGGGCCGGCCGGGCGAGTCGCTGCCGCCGGCCGACTTCCATGCGGCGGGCAAGAAGACGGCCGAGATCGTGGGCCGCACCGCCTCGCCCCGCGAGGTGCTCTCGTGGCTCCTCTATCCGCGAGTGTTCGAAGACTACGCCCGACATGCGGCGAAGTATTCAGACGTCAGCGTGCTGCCGACGCCCGCGTTTCTCGAAGGACTGACGCCGGGCGAGGAGCTGGCCGTGGAGATCGAGCCCGGCAAGACGCTCGTGATCCGGCTGCTCACGGTGGGCGAGCCCCACGCCGACGGCACCCGCACGGTGTTCTTCGAGCTGAACGGCCAGCCGCGGAGCGTGTCGATCGCCGACAAGAGCCTCGAGGCGAAGGTGCAACGGCGGCCGAAGGCGGTGGCTGGCGACGCCCGCGAAGTCGGGGCGCCGATGCCGGGCCTCGTCGTCACCGTCGCCGTACGGCCAGGCGACGTCGTCACGAAGGGGCAAAAGCTGCTCTCGCTCGAAGCGATGAAGATGGAGACGACGGTCTACGCCGAGCGCGACGGCAAGCTCGCCGAAGTGCTCGTCACCCCCGGCACGCCCGTCGAAGCCGGCGAACTCGTCGCCCGCTACGCCGACGCGTGACGGAGCGGGTTCGTCCCCGGCAGGCTACCCTGCCCCCCATATACGAGGCCAATGCTCATTTTCGAGCACTGCCCAGGTCGAGCTTCTTCAGCTGACAGCCGATGAGCTTCTCCCGATTCTCGTCCGAGAGCGGGCCGTTGTCTTTGAAGGTGAGTGACTGTAGCGTCGGCATGGAGGCAATGGCTCCGACCGACGCCTCCGTGACACCTGTCTCACGGATGGAAAGCTCCTTGAGGTTTGGAAGGCCAGCGATCAGCTGCACGGTGGCATCGGTCATCCGCGGCGCGCTCCAGATGTCGAGCACCTCCAACTCCTGGGCCGATGCAAGGTGACGCAAGCCCTCGTCACCCAGGCTGGCCAGCTCGTGCAGGTAGAGCCGCTTGAGATGCGGCAACTCGGCGAGCACCGCAAGCGCCGAATCGCCGACATCGGGCAGATCACGCAGCGTCAGGCGGGCGAGCCGCATTCCCGCAAGCGCGAGAACTCCCTCGGAGCCGAAGCCCTGGCAGCGAAAGATCTCGAGCGAGGAGAGTTTCCCCAGCTTCGCGAGCTCTCGCCCCGCGGCACTCGTGATAGCGAAGTCCTGCATGAGCAGCGATTCGAGCGATTGGCTCGCCGCGAGATCGGCGAGGCCCGAGTCGGTGACGGCCGTACTGCGATGCTTCAGGGCGGTGAGATTCGGCAGTTTGCCGACCGTGGCCAGCGTCATGTCGCCGGCCTCCATGTTGCCCCGCAGGTCGAGCGAGCGGAGCTGAAGCATCTTGGAGAGACGGCGCGTGCTGAGATCGTTGAAACGGTTCTGGAGCAGCGTCAGTCGCTCGAGCTTCGTGAGGCCGGCGATCGTCTTCAAAGCGGCGCCGGTCAGGTTGGTATTGGATGAAAGGTCGAGTTCGACCAGATCTGGGAACGACTGCACGATCGTCTGGATACCTGCATCCGTGATCCCGCCATTGGTGAGCGCGAGCACCTCGAGCTTTCCGAGCCCCGCGAGCCGGCCGACCATCGCGTCGTCGAGTTCACGGAAGTTTTGAATGCGCAGCGCTCGGAGATCGCTCAGCCGACCGAAGAGCGCGACGTCGTCGGCCGTGAGGTCCGCGCCATCCTCGATCGTTATCTCGGTCAGCTTTTCTGCTTCGTCGAGCCGGAGCTTCGCCCGCTTGCCGAGCACGTCGATCCGTGACTTCGCCAACTGCACGTCGGCGGCCGTTGCCGGCTCGGCCGCCGCGTGCTGCCCGCCGACGGCATGCACCCCACACATCGCGAAAAGCGCGAACACAACCCGCCTCGGATTCGGCATGATGCCCTCCTTGATTCGAAAGCCCTAGTCGAGCCGGTAGCCAGAAGGGTAGGTCGGCTTGATCAGGTCGGCCACGCGGGGAGTCTTGAGGTCGGCGAGATTCGTGACCTGCAGGTTCTTGGCATCCCACTCGATCTTCTCTCCCCACTCACCCATCGCGCCGTTGGAGCCCCCTTGGGCGGCCGCCCAGACGGCGAGGTTGCCGAGCAGGATCGTCTCGGTCAGCGGCCCGCCGCGATCGACGAAATTCGAATGGCAGATCTTCGGGTTGCCGGCCTGCTTCGCTCGGAACAGCTCGAACATGTTGTTGACGTCGTTGCCCTTGCCCTTGTCCTCGGGGGCTTCGAAATCGGCGTTTAGCTTCTCGACGCCGCAGAGACGGTATGTGCCGCAGTAATCGTCGGAGCTGTAGAAGGCCCCCTTCTCCCCCACGATCAACACGCCGCTGTCGGAAACGTCGGTGATGCCCCACTTGTCGAACAGCTCCGCTGGCGGCTTGTTGCCCTTGCGGTCGTACCACCAGAACGGGATCGCCGGCCGCTCGGCCGTCTCCGGAAACTCAAATTTGATGATCGAGCTGGCCGGGAAGCTGTCGAAATCGTGGCCGGTGGTCTTCGCCACCACCGAAACCGGATCGCGGAGGCCGCAAGCGGCGAAGGGGACCGTCAGCATGTGGCAGGCCATGTCGCCGAGCGCCCCGGTGCCGAAGTCCCACCAGCCGCGGTGCTGGAAGGCGTGGTAGAGGCCGGGCCAGTATTCCCGCGGCGGGGCCACGCCCAGCCAGTTTCTCCAGTCGAGCAGCTCGAGCGCGCGGCCGATCTCCTTCTGCTTTTTCTCGACGAGCTGGGCGACGATCTCGACGACCTCCTCGGCGGTCGTCGTGGGATCCTCCTCCTCGTCCACCTGCTGCATCGCCTCGGTCTGATACTTCCGTACGTTCATCCGCCGATTCGGCCCCTGGGCCCAGACGGGCCGATTCGACCAGGCGTAGACCTCCTTGAGGGACCCGAGCACGCCCGTGCGCAGCTGTGCGATCGCCTCGCGGGAGGATGGCAGGGCGGTGCCCTGGTTTCCCATCTGGGTGCAGACGCCTGTTTCCTGGGCGACCTTGGCCAGCAGCCGCGCCTCGTAGATCGTGCGCGTCAGCGGCTTCTGCGTGTAGCAGCTGATGCCCAGCCTCATCGCGTCGAGCGTGATCGGGGCATGCATGTGGTCCGGCGTGCTGATCACGGCGATGTCGATGTTCTTGCCGTGCTTGGCAAGCAGCTCGCGGTAGTCGGTGAACTGCTCCGCATCCTTGAACTTCTCAGATTTCCCCTTGCTTTCGAGCGTGTTGCGGTCGACGTCGCAGATGGCGATCACTTTGCCGAAGAGGGCCGCGTTGTCGGAGTCGCTACTCCCCTTTCCGCCCACGCCGATGCAGGCGATGGTGAGCTGCTCATTGGCCGATTGGCTCCAGGCGGGGCGGCCGCCGGCGGCGATGAAATAGCCGGCGCCGGCCAGGGATGTGGCCTGCAGGAAGCTACGACGCGTGGTGGCTGACATGCAAACTCTCCTCGACTGTTTGTTTCGGTTCGTGAGGCGTTGAGCCGGCTGAGGCCCAGATCCGCATGGTAATCGAAGATCTTTCTTGTTGAGATCGGACGCCGGCTTGCTGTTGGCACGTCGGACCGCCGCCATGAAGGACTATCGAGCGAGCCGGCGGGCCGCAAGGCCGTCCCGCATCGTCCGACACACGTTCTCGGTCAGGCCGTAGAGGCAAAATACGCCCGCCAGCAGGAGCAATCCCACCGCCGGGATCGGGCTCATCATCAGCAGGATTCCCTGCTTGGCATTTGCCGATAGTTCGACATTGGGCACGTAGCCGTAGTGGTCGAGCAGGAAGCCCGCGCAGGCGGCACCAATGCCCATGCCCGCCTTCTGTGCGCATGTCGTTGCCGAGAAGATGATGCCGGTGGTGCGGGCGCCAAACTTCCATTCGGCGTAGTCGGCCGTGTCGGCTACGAGCGTCCAGTAGAGCGTGGCGTTGATACCCGCCGCGACCGTGCCCAGCAGGTGGAACGTGAAGATCAGGCCGGCCTGTTCGGGGAGCAGGCCGTAGAAGGGAATCGCCGTCAGCGCCGTCGCCGCCATGCTGGCGATGAAGGCCCGCTTCTTGCCAATCGCCGACACCACGAATCTCGTGAGCATGGCACCGCCGATCATGGCAAGACCGCCGAGAAAGAAATAGAGCGGAATCGCTGGAAAATAGCCCAGCAGCCGCACGTTGTCCCAGCCGAGGTAGTTCTTCAAGTAGTAGATGCCGGCCGACCCCCGGACCACCGCGAGCGCGATGTTCACTGTCCCGACGAGGAACATCATGATCCAGTGGGGATTCGCGAGGAGCGTGCGAACATCGTCGATCAACCGCGTCTTTTGAGCCGCGGGCGGCTGAATCCGTTCGCGGGTTGCGGCAAAGCACACCAGGAACAGTGCCACCGCCGCGAAGCTGAAGGCGAGTACCGTGAGCTGTGCGCCGCGAGCCGGGTTGCTGCCACCCAGGAGGGCGACGAGCGGCAGGAACCCAGTGTTGGCGATGATTCCGCCAACTTGGGCCAGGCCCATGCGGTAGGCGTTGAGGCTCGTCCGCTCGAGCGGATCGTCGGTCATCACGCCGGAGAGGGCGCCGTACGGGATGTTGATGGCGGAGTAGGTGAGCATCAAGAGGTTGTAGGTCACCCACGCCCAGACGAGCTTCTGTCCGCCCGTCAGACTCGGGGTCGTGAAGGCCAGCACGAAGACGATCGCCAGCGGCAGGCATAGCCAGAGCAGCCACGGTCGGAAGCGTCCCCAGCGGGAATGCGTGCGGTCGGCCACGGCACCTACGAAGAAGTCGAAGAAGCCGTCGGTCGATCGGGCGAAGAAGAGCATCGTGCCGGCGGCAGCGGCGGTGATCCCGAAGATGTCCGTGTAGTAGTACATGATGAAGTTCATCATCAATGCCCACACGAAATTGCTCGCCGTGTCGCCCAGGCCGTAGCCAAACTTTTCGCCGAACGAGAGTTTCATGCCGCCGGAACGAGCCGCCATGTGATCTTCTTCCTGGGATGCGAGCCGAGTCGCACGGCACGGCGAACGATCGCCCCGTGCGGCCAAGAACGTCGCCACTCGCATGGGACGAAGGCGTGTTGCCTGCGACAACCTGCCCGCTGCCGTCCCTTCCCCCCGCGCTCATTCCTCCAGCGCAAGATTGACTGTATTTCGTCCACCGGTCACCGTCGCCTGAAAACCGGATGTATTCGCCGCCTTGTATTTTTCCGGCAGATGCTCGGTGATCTTGGGTGGCGGAGGATACTTGCCAAAGTTCTCTCGATTCCGAGACCACTGCTCGGCTTCAGCGGCGGAAAGTCCACCACTGGCCTCCGTCTTGCTCACGGCAATCGCGTAGGCGCCGGGAAGAGCGCCATCGCCAGGATCTTTCGTGGTGAGCCTGAATCGTCCAGTGGCGTCGGTCGTCCCAACTGCTGCCCGCTTGCCAGCCGTCGCGGGAACAAAGACCACGGATGCCCCTTCAACAGGCTTGCCCCGAAACGTCACGGTTCCCTCGACGGGAGCCAAGCCTTCGAGCCTCGTTCGTGGGCCGCAGCCCGCTATACCGACAAACCACAGGCCGACACAAAGGAAAACGGTGCAACTCGCCCATTCATTGGTGTTCACCTTCACTGGTCTCGTTTCAAAGCGGTAATCGCCGATCACTGAATTTTCTCCGACTCGCCGCCACTCCTCGATCCCATGGCCCCCCAGACACCATACGGCGAACGGCCGCTTCGCGGGCATGGCCGAGAAAGGTCGCCCGTGTCGATTGTGTCGAGGAGGAAGACCACCGAACCGTCGAGTCGCAGGGCATTCACTCCACCCGGATGGTAACTGGTCGGTGGGGCAAGGCCACGATTGGCATCCGAGCCGCCCTCCCAGCACGATGGTCCGTTGGGACCGATGATCGTATTGAACGAAACGAATGCCGGCCTTCCATCGTTCCATCGCCGCCCGGCCCACACGTGGGTGTTGCCACCGGAGACATAACGCCCACCGGCCCCGATCTGAGACAGGCAGGCAATCGGGCTGGCCGTATCGGGATTCGACGTCAGCGCGCTGTAGTGCTCGACGATCCCGCCTTTGAGCGAACCACCGTCGACGCCGACGCAGCGCTCGCTCATGGCGAGCGTCTTGCTCAGCCCGTCGGAAATCTGGCGAAACGCGAACACGCGTCCGTTGTTTGCAAGATCACCTCCGCTGTAGTCAAAAGGGCCACGATTTTCTTCGTCCCCCACCCATTCCCAGGGAATGGTATCGCCGACGCTGAACACATAGTTCGTGCGACCATGCTCGCTTGGCTGCTTCGTGCCGGCTGCACCATCACTCGGGCACAGAAAGCCGTCGACCTGGGTCTGCCAGTGAGCAGAGCCATCCCACGGCCAGGGGCCGAAGTTGTTCGCCGCGATCCTGTCAAACAGCGGTGCCTGCTCGAGAAACGGAAGCAGCAAGACAAGCCCACTCATCCGGCACGAGCTCTGAGACCACAATCCTCCTTGGCGGTAGGGCAGGCGCTTGCGCGCTTCATGATAGCCGTGGAGTGCGAGGCCCAACTGTTTTTGACTGTTATTGCACTGCGTTCGCCGGGCGGACTCGCGGGTTGACTGTACCGCCGGCAGGAGCAGCCCGATGAGCACCGCGATGATCGCGATCACAACCAGCAGCTCCACCAACGTGAAACCGTGATGCTTTTTCATGAGACAACCGCTGAAACCAGCTCTTCTGGAGTCGAACTAGACACGCCGGCGGCGGGCCCAGACGGCGGCGACGATGCCAACGCCGAGCAGCGTGAGGGCGGTTGGCTCGGGCACGACACTGACATCGCCCGTCAACTCGCTGAACTCGAGCGTTTGGCCACCGGACTGGAGCGACCAGATGTCACCCGATACCGACCACGTGCCACTGTAGAACCCGGTCGATGCCACGCTGCTGAAATCACCGTCCGAAACGCCGGAGAAGTCGAACAGGTTGAACACGTCCGTGTTGCCGAAGGCCGACGCGTTGCCAAACACGAGTGACAGCGTGCCGTCGTAGGTGGGACCGGTGCCGCCGGTGATGTTCAAACCGTCGTACTGTGTGCCCCGCGTCGTGCCGTCGATCTCGAAGATCGACGTGCTCGCGCCACCCAAGACGAGCGCATTCACCGAGAGCACCCCCGGACTGGTGCCAGGCGACAACACGCCGTCGATGGTGGCCGTCCCGCCGATCACGCCTGAGCCGCCGAGCGTGGCGCCGGCATCCACCTGCACCGCGCCATTGGCGAGCGCGCCGTTGACAAAGAGCATTCCGGCCGTGACGGCGGTGGCCCCCGAATAGGTATTCGCCGCACTCAATGTCAGGCTGCCGGCCCCCGATTTTTCGAGTCCGCCCGAGCCCGCCAGAGCTTGGCTGGTGGCGACGTTGAATCCGTTGCTGTCGATCTTGATCCCGCCGGCCTGCACATTCGCCACGTCCAGGTTCGCGATGAAGGCCCCCTGGTTCTCCCGGGCTTTCAGCATGCCGCCATTGAAGTTGACGGTCGCACTGCCGGTGCCGCCTTCGACCTTTTTCGTCGTCACGGTGCCGCCATTGAGATTGAGGGTGCCCGTGGCATTGTCGCGGCCCACGAACACCTCGTTGCCGACATTCAGTTCCGCCGAACCACTGAGCGTGTAGGTGCCCACGGATGAGCCGGTGTTCTCATTGCCGATATAGACCTCGTTCTGCACGTTCACGGTGCCACCGCTCTGGGCGAGAAGTCCCGTCGCCTGGTTGTGGCCGATCTGCAGTTTGTCGCTCGTGCTCATGGTGCCGCCGGTCATCGTCATCGTGCCGGAAGAGCCCAGCTCCTTGCCGATGAAGATGTTGTTCGTCGCTGCCAACGAGCCTCCGCTCAGGTTGTAGGAGCCGGTGCCGATCTTGTTGTCGTCTCGCGTTCCCACGCCAAACTCCTTGATCACGCTGATCACACCGGCCGTTTGATTCAGCGTTCCGGTGCCGTTGCGGCGGCCGATGTACATGTTGCCATTGCCGGTGGTGGTGACCGTGCCGCCGTTCACGTTCAAAACGCCTGTGCCACTTTCCCGGCCCACGACGACCTCGTTCGCCACGCTGAGCGATCCCGCCCCGCTCAGCGTGTATGTCCCCGACGCACCGGCGTTTTCATTGCCGATGTAGAGTTCGTTGTTGATGCTGATTGCCCCGCCGCTTTGCGCCACGACGCCCACGCCATTGTTGTGGCCGACGATGAACTTCTCGTCGCCGGTCTTCGTGATCGTGCCGCCCGTCATGGTGAGCGCGCCCGTGCCGCTCTCGCGGCCGACAACAAAATCCCGCCCGATGTTCAGCACTGCATTGCCGCTGAGGGTGTAGGTGCCGTTCGCCCCTCCGCCCTGCCCCACGTAGAGATTGTGGTTCAGCGTCACGGTGCCACCGCTCTGAGCAAGCGTTCCCGTGCCGTTGTCGCGGCCCACGAACGTCTCGTCGCCGCCGGTCTTCGTCAGCGTGCCGCCCGACATCGCCAGCGTGCCGACGCCCCGGTTGTTGCCCACGAAAATCTTGTTGTTGGCGGTCAGCACACCCGTTTCGAGGCTGAAGTCGCCCACACTGTTCTGCGAGTCGCCGATGAAGAATTCCCCCGACACCGCGAGCGTGCCACTGGTGTTCACCCGCACCGTCCCGGTCCGACTGTCACCGAAGGCGCCGACGAGCAGGTTGCCCGTGGCATTGAGCGAGCCGGTCCCTTGGGCAAAGCCCGTGATGCCGCCCCCTGCCGAGCCGGTATTGGCGAGGTTGTAGGTTCCCGCCGTGTTGTTCTGGCCTACGAACATCCAGCTGCCGCCACCGGTGCCGGCGGTGCCCGCCGTGTGATCCAGGCGGCCGCCGCCCCGCACGACGATGTCGTTAGGCGTTGCCGAGATATCCGCGGAGATGGTGGCGATGTTCGCCGGCGCGCTGTCGACGATCGCGTTTTGCCCCGTAGGGACATTGCCGAGGCTCCAGTTTGCCGCGGTATTCCAATCCGTGCTGGTTGTCCCGGTCCAGAAGTTCTCCTGCGCGTTGGCGGCGGAGAGAGCGCACGACACCGCAATCAACGCGGGTAGCATCACCAGCCATGACGGACTCGCTTGAGTAGCAATTCTCATGACCGATTCCCCCCAGAAAGAAAAGATTTTGCCGACGCTCCGTCGGGGGCCGAACAACCCCGTGAGGAACGCCGTTCATTGAGTCTCGCAACAGAGCGTACCAAGCGGCAGTAAGCAACGCAACAAAAAAACAACATGGTGCACGATAATTTGACTTTAGAAACGTCTCGGATATGTTTAGCTGCGGATTGTTGCACAATGTTGCATCACCTCTGGCCCGGCGGCTTCCCAGCTCTGAAGCCGGGGGTGGATTGGCTCGTGGAGGGTCGGCAAGGCGCTTGCGGCTAAAATCGCGGGTTGCGTGCCGTTGGCGGTTTTTAATCGTTTTGAAGCGTGATCGTGTCGCCACACTGTGCACCGGCTGCCGTGCTGCGAGGTCTTCTGAGACGCGTTGCGCACACGACGGTCGCCACGACGGTCGCATTGTTGGTGGGGGCAGGTGGGGTGCCGGCCGCCGGCCCGGCTGCCGATTTGCCGTGGATTCGGACGAGTGAGGAGCGGTTCGTCGATGCCGCGAGTGAACCGGTGCTGCTCCGGGGATGCAACCTCGGAAACTGGCTCTTGCTCGAGATGTGGATGCTGGCAGTCGATGAGCGGGAGTTCCCCGATCAGCACGCCTTCGAGACCAACCTCGTCGAGCGTTTCGGCGAGGACGAGAAGAACCGGTTGATGCAGCTGTATCGGGCCAACTGGATCACGCCCCGTGACTTTGATGTGATCCGCTCCTTCGGTTTCAATGTTGTCCGCGTGCCCTTCGACCACAGGCTCGTGGAGGATCAGGAGCATCCGGGCACCTGCCGCGAGGACGGTCTCGCCTGGCTGGACCACGCCGTCGGGATGGCGGAGACGGCCGGAATCCATCTGATCCTCGACATGCATGGCGTGCCGGGTGGCCAGAGCATCGATCACCCCACCGGTCGGATCGGCCAGAACCGACTCTGGAGTGATCCCGACTGCGTGGCCCGCACAGTCTCGCTCTGGCAGACGATCGCAGAGCGGTACCGTGACCACCCGTCGGTGGCGGGCTACGACGTGATCAACGAGCCGTTTGGAGACATGAAGACCGACGTGCGGCCCCAACTCAGGACGATCTTCGAGGAGATCTATCACGCCATCCGGAAGGTCGATGCTCGGCACATCATTTTTGCCCCGGCGCCACTCTGGGGAGGTCACGGCTTCTACGGCAACCCGCACGAGCACGGTTGGACAAACGTCGCGTTCACCGAGCATCACTACCCGGGGATCTTCGGCTCCCCACCCACCCTTCGCACCCACGCGAACTTCATCCACCGGTTGCTCCCCGAGAAGCAGGCGGAGCTGCGGGCAGTTCAGACCCCGATGTTGATCGGCGAATGGAATCCGGTCTTTGAGCGGCTCGGAGGCGGAAACCTCACGCGACGGTACTTTGACGAATATGGCAAGCTCGGCTGGGCCGCCATCATGTGGTCGTACAAGTTGCTCGACCGCCGGGGCGGCGTGATCGACGACAACTGGCACCTGGTCAGCAACGCCCGGCCTCTCGAGCCGCCTGATTTTCGAAGCGCCAGCAGCGAAGCGATCGCGGACTACTTTCGCTCCTTTGCCACGATGGAGTATGTGATTGACGAACCGTTGCGGCTGGCGCTGACGCGGGACGAACCCGTTGCCGTGCCCTTGCCCGTCCCGCCGCGCCCTCTGCCCGCGGCGCCCCACGAAGATGACATCGCCGGCTGGACGCCAATCGATATCGGTGATGCCGTTCCGGGCGGCCAGCGGCTCGACGCCGACGGCGTCCTGGCCGTGTACGGCGGAGGTTCCGACATCTGGGGAGAGGCCGACTCGTTTCGATTTGTGCACCGACCGGAAACTGGTGATTTCACGCTCACGGCCACCGTCACGAGCCTCGGCGACACCGACGACTTTGCCAAGGCGGGGCTGATGGTTCGCAGCGATCTCTCGCCCGAAGCCGCGCACGTGATGGTTCACGTGATTCCGGATGGCCGGGTGATGCTCGGACATCGTGACCGGCCTGGCGGACGGATGGCCGAAGAGTCGGTCGAAGCCGTGCCGCTCCCCACACGATTGCGGCTGAGCCGGCGCGGTGACGTGATCGTCGGCGAGTATCTTGCCGGAGACGACGGCTGGCGGCACGTCGGCCTCCCGCTGACCGTGCCGGCACTCGCGGGGCCATGCCCTGTCGGAATCGCCGTGCTCAGCCATCGGAGGGACGGACTCACCGAAGCTATCTTCACAGGGATCGACGCCGATCATCCTGCCGCCGAGGGCCCGCCCCCCACTTCTTCCTCGAGGAACCCATGACCACCGTCCGAGAGATCGCAACTAATCTTGGGGTTGCGCCGTCGACCGTTTCCCGTGCCCTCAGCGGATCGTCCCGGATCAGCGAGCGGGTTCGCGACCGTGTCTTGCGGGAGGCCCGCCGCCTCGGCTACGGCCGCGGCCGGTCGGCCCCGCGGGTGGGCTCCGTCACCCTCGGAGTTGCGTTCCTCAACAAATATGCCTGGCCGCAGTTCACGGGCTACGATTCTCTCATCCTCGCCGGGATGGTGCGGGGCGCGCGCGAAGCGAGGGCCGACGTCATGTTTGTCGACCTTCAGCAGCGGCTCCACGGCGAGTCCTACCGCTCATTCCTTGCGGGCCGTGGGGTTCACGGCCTCATTCTCCGGGTCGATGACGAAACGCACCACGTCGCGATCGATATCGCGAAAGACGGTGTGGACGTCGCGGTGATTGCCGACCGCTACGACGAGGAAGACGTCAACTTCGCCTGCTGTTGCTCTCGGAATGCCGCCCAAGATGCAGTGCAGCACCTGATCGGCCTCGGGCATCGACGGATCGGATTTTGCCGCAACAATGTCATGGATCGCGACCACCGGGACAGGTACGACGGGTACCGAGCCGCGCTGGAGGGCGCGGGGATCGAGTTGGACGACCAACTGCACATCAGTCGGCCAGCCGACGTCGCCGGCGGCGCGGCAGCACTGAATGCATTCCTGTCGAATGCGGCCCCGCCGACGGCGATTTTCTTCACGGATCCCCTGATGACCGCGGGTGCCCTCCGCCGGGCGGTCGAACTCGGGGTCCGCGTGCCGGATGAACTGTCGATCGTCGGTGTCGACGACGGGGACGACACGCGGCACATGACCTATCCGATCTATACGGCCGTCTGCCAACGTTCCTCCGACCTGGGCGAGCGGGCGGCCCGCTGGTTGGCTCGCCGCTGCGGCGGGGACCAACGTGGTGAGGGGCCGTTTCAGCTCCTGCTCGAGGCCTATCTCGAAGTGAACCAGTCGACGGCTCCCCCCCCGGCCCAGCCGGTGCGGGTGACCTCAAAGAGTCAAGAAAGGGAGAGGACGTTCAACGGTACTCCCGCAGGCGTTTGATCGAACACGTTGATGCGAGGTGGGCGCCCCGATGCCGAGCCTCGTGGTGACTGTGGCCGTGCGGCCAGGCGACGTCGTCACGAAGGGCCAGAAGCTGCTCTCACTCGAGGCGATGAAGATGGAGACGACCGTCTACGCCGAGCGCGACGGCAAGCTCGCCGAGGTGCTCGTCACCCCGGGCACGCCCGTCGAAGCGCAAGAACTGCTCGCCCGCTACGCCGACGCGTAGCGGCACGGCACACCGTCGTTACCCTGTAGGTACAGAGTGGCACTCTGTACTTTCCGACCCCTGTAGGTGCAGAGTGGCACTCTGCACTCCGACGGCTATCGGGCCGCCTCGGCACGAGCTGCGATCGCGTCTCGGGAGGCCCGAATCTCCTCGGCCGTGAGGGCGCGGGAGAAGAGCCGCACCTCATCCACGAGCCCCTGGAAGTGGGCGCGGGACCCCGGCGCGAAGCCGCCGATCGTGAGATCGAAGTGGCTGCGGTTGATCGGGCCCGGGCGTGCGAGCGACGCAACCTCGGCGCCGTCAACGAAGAGCCGCATCGTCTGGCCGTCGAACGTGCCGGCCAGATGCACCCAGCGGCCGAGCGGCAACGACTCGGGTGCAACGAGATGATGGCTCCACGCGGTCTGCGGCACCTCGAAGCAGGGTTTGCCTTCGAGCACCCCCAGCCTGTAGCCCGTGTTCTCGCCGCCGCCGAGCACGCGATTCACGATCCAGCGGTTGTGCTGCTTCGGTACATCGGTCTTCACCCAGCAGTCGATCGTGATCGCCTCGGGCACCGAGAGGCGCGGATCATCCGGCACCACGACCACACCCCCCGCGCACTCGATCGCGCCGCCCACGATGCCCGGCATGCGCGCGACGCCGAGCAGTTCACCACCGAGCCGGTGCCCTGATGCGTCGTAGGCCACCGGCGCGTCGGCCGGCTCGTCGAACGTCCACCAGCCCACGAGGTCGGCCGGCGGCGGCGCAGCCGTGATCCGCCGCGTGAGCAACGGCCGCAACTCTTCGCGGCGGGCGAGCGCCGCCCGTGCGGCGGCGTCGTAGGGCCCGAGGCCGACGTCGTCGGGAAGTAGATCAACGTGGTCAGCCGACTCCGGCGCAAACACCCGCCGCACCGCGTCGAGATAGCCGAAGCCGTGCTGCCGACAGGGCGCGATGAAGTGCCCCTCGCTCCACTCGTTCCAATTGTCAAGCAGGATCATCCGACTGGCGAGCGAGTCCTGCGGTGCGGCCGCTGCGATCTCCTTCGCTTCGCGCAGCAGCCGCTCGAATCGGTCGGGGGGCACCGACCATACGGTCCCTTCGTCGTGCCAGCCGCTCCAGCCCTGCGACACCGTCACCACCTGCGGCAGCACGCCGCGGTCGCGGACCGCGCGGATCGCCGCCAATTGCCCGGCCACAGCCGTGTCGGGATCGGGGCTGCCGGGGAGATGCCAGCAGTAGGCGAACGACGCGTCGACGCCGAGATTCCGCATCCGGTCGAGCGTGGCGGGCACGAACCCGCGGTGCTCGCCGAGCAGCGTGAGGCCGGCGAAGCCAGCGGCCCGGCAGGCAGCCCGCATCGCCTCGATGGCCCGCACCGCCGGCTCCAGGCCCCCGAGGTCGCGGATGAAGCTCTCAGTCTCGTAGATGAAGAGCACCGGCTTGCCGTCGATCACGAGGTAGTTGGGCCGCTTGAAGAAGGTCTCGATCCAATACGGCACCACGTTGTCGAGCAGGTCGCGTTCATTGGTCACTCCACCCACACCCTGGGCCTGGTTCTCCCACAGGATCGCGAACGCCATCGTGTCGGCGACCCGCGACTGGAAGAGGCCGTCGTGCAGGCCGCGGCCAAACCGCGTGCGCACCGCGCCCCCCTGCCCGTCGCGATACCAGCAGTAGACGAAAAACGAGATTCCGTGCTCGAGCGCCCACTTCGCCTCCCACTCGGCCACCTCAGGATTCTCCTGCGCGTAGAGCCCGAGCGCGGGCATCCGCGCAGGATGCCGCTGCACGCCACGCCACAGATCGACCCGATCCGCTTCCCAGAGTGGACAGTGGATCGCGCCCACGAGGACATCCGTTTTGACGGGCCGCGGCGGTGGCACGGCGTCGAGCTTCTCGTGCGTGAGCGGCGGCAAGAAGTCCACCTTCAAGGACTGTTGCACTGACGCTGCGCCGGGCGTCGCGAGGTCGAGCCCGATCTCTGCCGGGCCACCGTCGATGGCCTCCACGACGAACTGGATTCGCTGCTCGCCGTCGGTGGGCGCGATCAGGATCGTGGCGGGAGTTACCGGGGCCGCGAGCCGCACGCCCGGCGGCAGCACCAACGTGGCGGTCACGTCGGCATCGGCCGCACCATCATTGACGACGACCGCCGTGAGGCCGACGGGCCGCCCCGCGCGGCAGAGCGGCGGATCGGCCAAAAAGCTGCAGATCACGAGGGCCGGCACAGCGGAGGCCGGCGGACTCGCAGCCGTCATGGCGACGGGGCTCGTGAACGCAAACGCCAGCCAGATCAGCAGGCATGAAACGCGGTGGTTCGCGGCGGGCGGCATTTTGGCAGTTTAACCGCGAATTCACGCTCATTCGCATGGACGTCAGACGGGCCAATTTGGCAATGGATTTGACGCGGATCGGCAACAGCCCTGCCCGACTCGCTGATACAGTTCTGAGGTGTGAGGGGAACAGTGAGTTCGCCCACCGTTGGCGTTTTTTCCAGTGAAGTCAGGAACGCTCATGAAGACTCGTGCATTCGCAGTTGCCTGTGCAGCAACCATCGTCGTGTCGATGGCTTCGATCGGCCACGCCGTGACGATCGCCTACGTCGGCACCGAGCCCGGCGGCGCCCCCTCCGGCTTCGCCACCGCGAACTGGTCGAACTCCGCCGTTGCGAAGCTCTACGCGACCGGCACTTCGAACACCTATGGCAAGAACGGTTACTGGCAGATTCGGCCGATCGAGTATCCGCCGTCAAGCACGATCCACTCGGCCGTTGGCAGCGGCAATGACCTCGGTGTGAGCGCCGGCTCATTCCCCACGCTGTCCACCGGGACATCCTCGCTCATCGGCAGCATGTCGGGGGGCGCGGGTGACTACGTGAACTTCAATAGCTACGCGATCTATCGCGGGCCTAACGGCTCTACGCTCTACACGCAAGGCGGCCTGTCGGTGCCTGTCAACCAAGGGCCGTTCAACACGCCCATTGGAAGCAATAACGGCTACTTCGGCGTTACAGCAACGTTCACTCTCACATACTCGGGCACCGTGCGCGTCGGAATCGCTGTCGATTCCGTGGGCGATGGCACCTACGCTCCCAACTACATTGGCATCTTCTCGAACGCGACCGGCACGATCTATTCGACAGCCCTGACCCGCGACGCCGTGCCCGACATGGCGGTGTTCGACATCGTCAGTCCCGCCGGTGAAACGTTCACAGTTTCCCAATGGCAGTTGGCCGGCACGCAGAGCGCCTCGGCGATGAGTCTGATGACGTTCGACGTCATTCCGCTGCCGGAGCCGTCTGGCCTCTCGATTCTGGCCGCCGCCGGCGTTGTCGGTGGGCTTTTTGTTCGGCGGCGTTGGTTGTAATCGACTGTTCACCACGCCAACTAGGTGCCCGATGTGCCGCCATGACGCCGCAATCGCAGGCCGTCACTATTCGGCACGCCGCGGCTTCACGTTGGTCGAACTGCTCGTGGTCATCGCGATCATCGGGCTGCTCATCGCGTTGCTCCTGCCGGCGGTGCAGGCCGCCCGCGAATCGGCCCGCCGCAGTTCGTGCATGAACAACCAAAAGCAGCTCGGGCTGGCCGTCCATCTTCACCTCCACCACATCGGTCGATTTCCACGCGGCCAGGAAACCTGGATCAACGACGTGGGGCCGACACCCACCGGCTGGAGCAACCACCGCTGGTCGTGGTTCGTGCGCGTGCTGCCGTACATCGAGCAGGCTCCGCTGTATGACATGCAGTGGGGTTACTACTCGGGAATCAACTGGTATACGTCGCCCTCCGCCTCCTATGACGCTCTCCCGGGGAAGGCAACGATCGTGCCTGCGTTCATGTGCCCATCGGATCCGGCGAACCCCAAGACGGAGACCGGCTTCGGATGGCCGAACAACCAACAGGGCTTCCACGGCAACTATGTGCTCAACGCAGGCAACACCGCGTTCAATCCCACCGGGCCGGCGTCGAGCGAGAAACTCGCCGGCGTGGTCTTTCCGCTCTCTGCCATCAAGCCGGCGCAGGTGAGCGACGGCCTCTCGCACACGCTGCTCGCGAGCGAATTGATCCTCGTGCGCGACAATCGCGGGGCTGGCGACGATGTGCGTGGCCGCTACCACAATTGCATCCATGCCGGTGCGCTCTTCAGCACGCTCAACCCGCCCAACACGGCGGTGCCTGATGCATTTCCATACGGCCTCGACACTATCGCACGGGCACCCTACCTGAGCACGACGACCAACATTGTCGTGCATGCCCGCAGCTACCATGCCGGCGCAGGCGTGGTGGCCTGCATGGCTGACGGTGCCGTGAAATTCGTCAGCGATGGCGTTGATGCCGGCGCCTGGCGCGATGCCGGCAGCCGAGCCGGCGGCGAAACCGGGGATTTCTGAATCATGACCGCGTCGTGGCTGCTCCGTGTCGTGATCGTCTGCGTCGGCGTCGCAGGCTGCCAACGATCCGATCGCGTCACGAGCACAGGCACGGTCACCTACGACGGGCAGCCGGTGACCACGGGCATGATCGTGTTTCGCCCTCTCGATCGCGGCACTGCCCCCGAGGCGGCCCCGATCTCCGCCGGCAGATTCACGATCAGCGGTGGGCTCGGAAAGCGGCGCGTGGAAATCCGCGGCACTCGGCAAATCGATGAATCCACCTTGCCAAAAACCATGCCCCGGCTGGAGGGCGTGCCACTCTACGAGGACTACATCCCATCGGCCTACAACGCGGAATCGACGCTCGAAGTCGAAGTCGCCGCCGCCGGCCGCAACGTCTTCGACTTCGACCTCGAGACCGCGACGCCCGAGCGCTGATCTCACGGTCCGCGGCGCGATGCATGGCGTGGAGGCATGCCAGATTTCTCCCGGCAGGCCCGGGCCGCCCTGCGGAATTGCATCGGTGACATGCCGACGACCGCCTTGAACACGTTGCACAGCTGTGGGGCGTGAGCAAATCCCGAACGCACCGAAATGACGAGCAGCTTGAGATCCGTCTCCACGAGGAGCCGCTTGGCCTCCGCCACCTTCGTCCGCTGCAGTTCATCATGGATCGTACGGCCGAGCAGCCGTTGAAACTTGCGGTCGAGCAGCCTCCGCGGCACACCCACTTCCGTGGCGACATCGGTGGCCGAGACGTCGGTGCAGCCCTTCGCCTGGATGATACGGATCGCCCTTCGTAGGTCGGTATCATCGACGGCCAGTGTATCGCTGCTTCCTCGCACGACGATGCCCGAGGGGGGCACGAAGACGACGGCCGACGGCGGCCGGCCGGCACGCATCGCCGCGTCGAGCATGCGGGCCGCCTCATGGCCGATCCGCGGCCGGTCGTGCGTGATGCTCGTGAGCCCGGGCATGGCCAGCCCGCAGAGTGCCTCGTCGGCACCGATCCCCACCACCGCCACGTCGTCGGGAACCATGAGCCCGCCATGTCGGCAGGCCTCGATGATCCGTACCGCGCCGACGTCGCTGGCGGCGATCAGCCCGACGGGCTTCGGCAGGCTTGCGAGCCATGTCGTGATTGCATCCCTGCTCTCCTCGTCGCTGCGCCCTCTGCGAAGCACCGTTCGCCTGGGCTCGAACACGTCGATGGTGCAGCCGAGGGTCGCGGCATGGTGCCCCACCGCATCGCACAGTCCCTTCACGGGGGCGGTGGCTCCAGGCACAAACGCGAGGTGTCGCAGGCCGCGTTCGGCCAGATGCGACGCGCCGAGCCGCACCGCCGCCTCGTCGTCTGGATAGATGCCCGGCAGGGGCGAATCAGGCATGCCGCCCCGCACGTGCACAACCGTCCGCCGCCCCGCCCGCCACGGGCGTGGCAGCGACGACTCTTCAAGACCGCTGATCAGCCCGTGCCCATTCCAGCGTAGGAGCCAGCCCGGGACCGGGACACCCCGCTCACGGTCGTCGATCGTGATCATCCAGCCTTCGTGCTGGTCCATCCACTGCGAGACGCCCTGCAGCATACCGCGGCTGAACGAGGCCGAAGCCTCGATAACGATCGCCACCTCACGGGTGGAGACGGGCGTGCGAGTTGGGGCCGGGGCGTCGTGGGTCGGCATGTGCGAAAGGGGTGAAAAACCGGTCGTTCCCTCACCCCGCCACGGTAAAGCGCCCCCGGTTTTCAGTCCATAACTCAAATCCACCTTCGCATGACCGGAAATGTCATGCCGCCAGGGGCCGAAGGACGCTCGCCCACTCCCGTGGGTGCAGAGTGGCGCTCTGCACTCCGCCGGCACTTCGCAGAGCACCACTCTGCGACTACAGGCCGGACGTCACTCCTTCACCAGGTCCTTGAAGAACTTGCGGACTTTCTCCACCTTCGGCGCCGCAACAGCCTGGCAGTAGGGCTGGAAGGGATTGTTGGCGAAGTAATCCTGGTGGTAGTCCTCGGCTGGATAAAACGTGCTCGCGGGCGTCACCTCGGTGACGATCTTCCCGGGGAAAACCCGCGCCGCATCGAGTTTCGCGATCACCTCCTCGGTGATCCTCTTCTGCTCGGCATCATGATAGAAGACGCCCGAGCGATACTGCGTGCCGACGTCGGCCCCCTGCCGATTGAGCGTGGTCGGGTCGTGCGTCGCGAAGAACACCTCGAGCAGTTTCTCGAAGGGCACGACACCGGGGTCGTACTCGACCTCGATCGCCTCGGCATGGCCCGTCATCCCGGTGCACACCTGCTTGTAGGTGGGATTCGGCACCTGGCCGCCGATGTAGCCGCTCGTGACGCTCTTTACGCCTTTGAGCTGGGCATACACCGCCTCGGTGCACCAGAAGCAGCCACCGGCGAACGTGGCCTTGGCGACGCTCCGGGACTCGTCGTCAGCAGCCCGTACGCTGCCCAGCCCTGCCATGATCCACACTCCCGCCACGAAGATCGCCCGGCGATCCATGGTTTTCATCTCCACGGCCGAATCGAACGTAGTGGTAGTGTACGCCGGAGTGACGCCGCAGACACCACCCCACGGCGATGGCGATCGACGAACAGGCCAGGCCGAAAGCCGTTGGCTCCGGCACGGCGAGCGTCGTGAGCTGGAGGCCGCTCACGGGGATTCCCGTGAAATCCCCGCCCGAACGGGTCATCGTGATGGTGGCGCCGGTGCCGTTCGCCGTGAATTCAAGCATGGCAATCCCAAACGACGCATCCGTCTGTGATCCGTACAAGTTTGTGATGGTTCCGTTCGTGGCGGCTACGACTGCGCCGCCGGTGAGCGTCGGCGTCACGGTGCCCCCGCCGGCTGCGGCCCCCGAATTGATCGTATACGAGTCGTTGTGCCACGCTCGAAGCGTGTACCGCGTGCCCTGAACCAGACCGCCCAGGGTCA
This sequence comes from Planctomycetaceae bacterium, assembly GCA_027486095.1. Taxonomy (GTDB): domain Bacteria; phylum Planctomycetota; class Planctomycetia; order Pirellulales; family UBA1268; genus RGVT01. The sequence continues at coordinate 24,615 of JAIXPT010000071.1, forward strand.
GTGAATACGACAGGCTGCGGGTAAACCACAGATCCGACACGACATCGTTGAACGTCGTGCCCACGACCGCGGCACGGTCGCGATCCAGCCCCCGCGGATTCCAGGTGGTGTCGCACGCGAGCGTCGCAGTCAGCCCCGCTGCCGATCCGCTGGATGTCAACGCGAGCACCTGCACGGCCGGGAGAACCGTATCGACACTGCCGCCCATGCCAATCCAACCGGGCTGCGTCACTGCAACGAGCGACTGGAGATCCGCCGCGACGAGGGCGACTTCGCCGCATGCCGGCGCGAATGCTGAACCGCCGAGCACGACCGCGGTGAGTATTGCTGGGAGTTTGTTTGTCATGACTGAAACGATACCGAACAATCGCCGAATATCACAATGCCGCCGGATCGACGACGAACCGCAGCGGCTTCTCGGCCCAAACGCCCGCATATCCCACGCCAATCCGGGGCGTGCGGCTGATCCGCCGCAGCCCGACCGGCTCGCCCGCTTCGAGCCAAAGACCGGTGGACCTGGCCGCAGCACGGCCGTCGAACGCCTTGTTGATCCCGAGCCCCCTCGTCACCCGCCCCGGCCCGACGAATGCGCCGGCGCCGCGGATCAGCACCGCGGCCGGCACACCCTCCGCACCGGTGACGATGTTGAGCATCCAATGCATCCCGTAGCAGAGATACACATACCAGTGGCCGGCAGGGCCGAACATCACGGCGTTCCGCTTCGTCTGCCCCTTCGAGCCGTGGCACGCGAGGTCGTGGGCCCCGAGGTAGGCCTCCGTCTCGAAAACGACGTGACGTGCCACCGAGCCGTCCGTCGTCCGCACGACCAGCCGCGCCCCGAGCAGGTCGCGGGCCACGCGGTCCGCTGGCCGGGCGAAGAAGGCTCGAGGCAGGGGCTGGGATGAACGCGACAGATCGGGCATCATGTGACAGTTTTACCCTCCCCGAATCGAGGAGCCAGGCAGCGCATCATGGAAGCAGGCATCGTCGGACTGCCGAACGTCGGCAAAAGCACCCTCTTCAACGCCCTCACGCAGTCGAAGGCCGCCCAAAGCGCGAACTATCCGTTTTGCACGATCGAGCCCAACGAGGGGATGGTGAGCGTGCCCGACAATCGGCTCGAGCGGATCACGAAGTTCATCCCGCCACAGAAAGTGATCCCCGCCGCGCTCAAGCTTGTCGACATCGCCGGGATCGTGAAGGGGGCGAGCGAGGGCGAGGGG